>JBEVKG010000254.1:0-34093 GCA_040509765.1 Xanthomonas sp. | reverse complement strand
CGTTGGATGTACGCGAAAATGCTACCGACAGCCTGTTTCGTGCGGTGCGGGCGGAAGAGATGGACGCGGCGTTTGTCCGCGCTCCCGCGGAGCGCTTTGCGCCGCTGCACGCCGTCACCCTATGCGAAGAAGCCGTGGTGGTCGCGCTGCCGCGTGGACACCGGCTGAGCGCGGCAACTGGGTTGTTGGCGCTGGAAGACCTGGCGATGGAGGAGTTCGTGCTGTATCGCAGCCCGGATGGGCCGGGCATCCTGGACGTGCTGTCCGCTGCCTGCCAGCGTGCCGGTTTCGCGCCGCGCGCTGTGGCGACTGTGCAGCGCCTGCTGTCCGCCGTCGCCATGGTGGCGGCCGGCCAGGGTGTCACGATCGTGCCGATGGCGCTGCAGTCGCTGCATCGCGAGAGCGTGGTGTACCGGGAGCTGGATCCGGCATCCATGTTCACCATTCCGCTGACCTTGATCTGGCGCGATGCGCCAGCCGGCTCGCCATTGGCGCGTTTCGTGGCGTTGGCGAAGGACGAATGAGTCGGCGCGGCGTATCCCGTCCTGCTGTGCGTCAGTAGTCGCTTGTTCGGACTGCGTGTCGAACGCCAGCGAACTGTTGCGGGCACTGGAAGCGCTCAACCTCGACGTGGTCCTGCTCAATCAGGCCCCCCGGCGACGCGCTGACCCCGTTCGTCCCACCGGCTCGCCGAGTGCCCGGTCAGCCTGGTGGGCACGCCGGAGCGATTGGGTCACGCCGCCAGCATCGCCGATCACCTGCGCCACCCTCCCATCATCCTGCCGACGGTGGACAACAGCGTGTGCGGTGGTGACCAACAACGTTGAACGAGCCTGCGGTATCGATCCATGGCTGGTCTTTCCCCGCGCGGCATCAGGATCGCCCGCGAATCCTGCGCAATGCTTGCGGACCGCAGGCGGAGGCTGCCGATGCCGTAGAAACCAGTGGTCGAACAGCGATGGACAGCCGTTCGCCGCAACCGCGCCCGGCGGCCGATGGTGCGGCGAGGTTCTCCTGCATCGGCCATCAACGAGAAGCTGCCCCGTTCGTCGCCAGCAGGTCTTTTGCCATCTCCAGCGCCTGCTCACGCGAGGAGGCAAGCAGCATGGGATAGCCCCAGAACTTGGCGAACAGCACCGCGAACGCCTTGTAGCCGACGCGTTTGGCCGAGTTGGGTTCGATCTGGATCATCGCCAGCACCAGCCTTCGCAGTTCGGCCTTGTGCTTTTTCATCCACAGCGCCGTGCGTTTCTTTTCTTCCGGCGTGTGGTCGTGGTCTTCGCTTGGCGTGCTGTCGCTCAGGATCACGAACGGCTCCCCGCGCCGCAGGTTCGCCTCGAACGCGTCGAAGTCCTTCTGGTGGTCGTGCCCGGGTTCCTGGGACAGGTTCATCCAGACCAATGGGAAGTTCGAACTATTCATGGGCATGGCCAGCTCCTTGACGCTTGAGGTGCCGCCAGGTGATCGCAATGGCGAACGCACCGGGCAGGGTGATGAAGAGCAGGGCAGAGAGCGCGACATACCAGCCGTCGCGCAGCCCGTCCGCGATTCCTCCGAGGGTATTCAGGACGACGAGCACGCCGCCGAGCACCAGGGCGATTCCTTGCGTCCGGCGGGTCCCGATCAGTGCGAGCAACACCGTGACGATCCAGCAGCCGTAGAAGGCGGAAAACATCCACAGGATGCCGGGATCGAACGTGATGGCCGCAGTCGCTCCGTGCGCTCTCACGAAGGTATTGACGTAGAAGAACAACTGGAACGTCACGAAAAGCACGACACCCGTCGCGGTCGTCAACCAGAACACTGCGACCCTGTTCGGGGCGTGCATGGTCGCGTCTTGGGTAGGGCGTAGTGGGGTGGAGGGCTGAAGTGGCATGGGTGGGTTCTCTGAAATCGATGGCGGGATGACGGCGGATGCTCGACCGAATGACGCATTGGCCTGCGACCGCATCAATACGTGTAGTCCAGCGTCACCATCACGTTGCTGGGCGCGCCATAACTCACGGTGTCGAAGTCGCCCTTCTGCAGCGCGTATTTCTTGTCGAAGACGTTGTTGACGTTCACGGCCAGATGGGTCTTCTGCGTGATGGCGTAGCGTGCCAGCAGGGAGGCGAGGGCATAGGAACGCTGTTCCCCGCCCAGTGAACAGGTGCCGGTATTGGGCACCTCGTAGATGCGGCTTTGCCATTTGACGCCGCCGCCCAGCGTCAACTTGCTCCACGCACCCGGCAATCGGTAGGTGGTGAAAAGCTGGGCCGTGGTGCGCGGGAGTTGCGAATTCAGGCGGACGCCATCGCCATCTTCCGCGGTGAAGTGCGCGATGCCTGCAGCGATGTTCCAGCCATGCGCCAACTCGCCCTGCAGGTCCAGCTCGATGCCGCGCGACTTTGTCCCGTCGGCGCCTTTGTAGGCTTGCGCGCCGCCCGGCGTATAGGTGCCGGCGACGCTCTGCGCCGCGTTGTCCAGCGTGGTCTCGAACACGGCGATCGACGCATTCAGGCGTCCATCGAGGTAGTTGCCCTTCAGGCCGAGTTCCTTGGTTTTTCCCTTGGACGGCGTGAGCACGTTGCCCTTGCTGTCCCGGTAATCCGTTTGCGGGTTGAAGATGCCGGTATAGCTGACGTAGGCCGAGTAGGTCGTGTCGAGGTCGTAGATCAAGCCCGCATACGGGGTGAATTCGCCCGTCTTCTTGTAGTGCAGCCTGTTGTTGCCGGCGGTGTCGTCGATGTCGTAGTTGCTGACGCGGCCGCCGACGATGAGTTTCAGGGGATCGGCCAGGGAAAAGCGCGCCGCGCCATAGACGCCGCTCTGCTTGATCCGGGTGCCGGTGGGCATCCACGTCATGGCGGCGAAGTCGGGCCGGGGATAGGGTTGGCTCAGGTCATAGACATCGACCGGCATGAAGCCCGCATAGAAGGGCGCGATGTCACGCTGGCTGGCCGTGCGACGCGAGCTCATTGCCCCCAGCACCAGCTCGTGCTGGCGGCCCAGCAGTTCGAACGGGCCGCTGGCCATCACATCGACGGTGTTTTGCCGGCTCCGCCCGTCGGACGCCAGCGCGACCGGATACGCCCCGTTGGGGGAGACGCCCAGTCCCGTGGCGCGATCGGGACGGCCGACCAGGCCGAGGAGCTCAGCATGGTCGTCCGTGCGGTACTGGTTCGCGACGGCGCGGAGCGCCCAGCCATTGCCGAAGCGATGCACGAGCTCGGCAAACCCGGTTTTGAGCGTGGTGTCCCAACGGCTCCAGTCCTGCGCATAGCTACTGGAGCGCGGGTATTGCGCCTGCGTGCCGTCGCTGAACCACAGCGGCAGGCCGCCCCAGGTGGCGCCTTTCGGCGTGATGTCCTGATAGTCGACGCCCAGACTCAGCGTCGTGTCCGCGGTCAGATCCGCCTCGATGATGCCGTAGAACGATTTCCTCTGCGGTTTGTAGCGGTCGAGGTACGAATGGCCGTCCTGGTACGTGCCCACCACGCGCGCGTGGATGCGACCGTCCTGGGTCAACGGCGTGGAGACGTCGGCCATTCCCCGGTAGGTGTCCCAACTCCCCGCGCCCAGCGAGGCGGACGCGGAGAATTCCGGGGTCGGACGTTTGCGCACGAGATTGATGGCGGCCGAGGGATTGCCGGTGCCGGTCAGCAGGCCGGAGGCGCCGCGCACGACCTCGACACGGTCGTAGAACGCGGTATCGAGCGAACCGATGCCGCTGCCGTTGACGATGTTGCCGACCACCGTGGGAATGCCGTCGTACTGCAGGTTGTTGATCAGAAATCCGCGCGAGTAGAAACTCGTCCGTTCGCTGTCGGACTGATACGACGCGATCCCGGTGGTGTTCTCCAGCACGTCCTGCACCGAATTCAGTTGCTGGTCGTCCATGCGTTGGCGCGTGATCACCGTGACCGACTGCGGCGTGTCCCGCAGCGACAGCGGCAGGCGCGTGGCCGCCGCCGTCTCGCCCGTGGTGTAGGAGCCGGTCCCTTCGGTCGCGGCCGCGTCCATGCGCCGCGTGACGTTGACGGCCGGCAAGGTCTGCGCGTCGTCGAACGCGTTTTCCCCAGCCTCGTTCGGTAGCTGCGCTGGCTCGGCAGCGAATGCGCCGTGTGCGACGACGAGCATGGCCGCCGCAACCGCCGACGCTAACAGGCTGCGGGACATGGGCTTGCGCCCAGTCAGCGCAGGAGGAGGGCGCTGACCGATTTGCCGCTGGAGCGTGCCAACATCCACGAGATCGCACATCAAATAATACTCATTAGCGTTTGGACGCTGTATTTAACAACGGCGTCGCGCTGGCTCGATGGCGAATTCAGGCCAGAATGTTATTCAATTCGGTCGGTGGCAACCGCGCACATGCTGGCCGTAACGAGAAATATTCTGGCTTGATGTCGCAATATGTACACCCGCTCTCCCGAGTAGCCTGCGCAGGCGGCGGTGTCGTAGCGCTGGTACGCGGCGGTGCGATGGCACCGAACGCGTCTCGTCCGAGACAGCCGTCAGCCACGCCGCTGCGTGGTCCATTTGGCATAGCGAAGGGAGAGCAATGGAGCCACGCGATGACGCCGCTGGAATCTTGGACTTGGCCGCATCCTCCGGGCGCGCGAAACGGCTGACAGGCGGACACAGGATGACGCGCATGGTCGCAGCCAATCCCGACACCGGACCCCTGGTGTCGGCTCAGGAACGGCGCCTGATGGCGCACAAGCTGCGACCGACGGCCGCGCGTGCCAGTGTCTTGCGCGCCTTGGAGCAGGCGGCGCCGAGTTGTCTCGATGCCAGCCGGGTGTATCGCCTCCTGAGCGGTCGGCTGGATCGTCTTACGCCAGGATCGGTCTACCGGGCGCTGCATGATTTGTGGGCCGCCGGCTTGCTGGTTCGCACGGAAGGCACGCGTGGGCGTGCGTTCTACGCGATCAAGCCCGACCTGCTGACCGCACGCCACGACACGCTGCGCTGTCGTTGTGGCGCGCGACTGGTGTTCATCGAAGACCCCGTTTTGCGTGCGCACCTGCGGTCGCTCGCCGGGAAGGAGGGCTTCGTGCTCGACGCCGAGACGGTCTTCACCATCACCACGACGTGTGCGGGATGCGGGCAACTCCGCAATGCAGCCCAGGGAGTGGTGGAGGACGGTCGAAGGTCACGAACCAGGATGGCCTGATCCGATCAAGGCGAGATGTCATTGGGCAGCACGATGCCGGGCACGGGAGCAAGCTCGGCGCCGTTCCTGCGGTCGGACAGATAGCGTGCCGGTGGCTTGCCGACGGCCTTGCGGAACATGGTGACGAACCCGCTGGCGTTTTCGTATCCCAGTTCCAAGGCCACCGTCTGCACGCTGTCGCCCTTGGTCAAGCGCTGAAGTGCCAGGATGACGTGCAGTTGCCGGCGCCAGCGCCCGAAACTCATGCCGATTTCGTGCAGCAGCAGGCGGCTCATGCTGCGCTCGCTCATACCAATGCGGGTCGCCCAGACGGCCTTCGAGGTCTTGTCCGTAGGGTCGGCCAGCAGCAGTTCCGCGAGGCGGCGCAATCGGGCGTCGCGCGGCATGGGCAGATGCAGGTCCTCGACCGGCGCTTCCACCAGCTCGTCGAGCAAGGCGGCAATCAGCCGATCTTCCCGCCCTCCCAGCGGGTACAAGGCAGGAAAACCGGCCACCTTCAGCAGCAGCTCGCGCAGCAGGGGCGATACCGCAATGGTGCAACAGCGTGTCGGAAGATCGGCGGCAGCGTCGGGATCGACGAACAGGCAATGGCATTCGGTTTCGCCCGCCCCGCGTGCCGCGTGGGGCAGGTCACCGGGAATCCAGATGGCGCACTGCGGCGGCACGATCCACACGCCGTCTTCGATTTCGCAATTCAGGACACCGCGGACGGAGTAGATCAGCTGCGCCTTGTGGTGCCGATGCCGCGCATTCTCCCAGTCCTTCGTCACCGAGGTGGCACGCAGGGCGACGACAGGGCGAGGCACGTTGTCGACGTCCAGGGGCTCGATGACGTCGGTGATGGCAACGCTCGACATGGTGCGCTAGGCCTCGTGCTGCCGGTGGTTGCTGTCTGTTTTGGATAATACTCTTAAAAAACTTTTCGATTGCACTTCGTCGTCGTGACGCGGACGGCAAGTGGGTCGCGGTTCCATCGCGGAAGCCGCGGCTCCTGCATGAGAAAGACACCAGCAGGCAACGGCAGGATCCGCTGGGGGTGATGGGCGGCGCCGACGAGGCGATGCCGGTCGCGCGTCACGACCTGTTGCGCCGGTTACCCATGAAGGCGGCCCTGGCGTTGCGCACTCCGTGCCTGGGCAGCGACGTGGTTTCGGGGCTGGATGACCTTGTCTCGTGCGGTCGGGTGGATCCGGTGGAGGGCGCGCATCGTGGCCGTTCTCCGTAAAAGCGTTTGTCGACCGCTTCCCGCCCCGGACCACGTACCTTGATCCGGCCTGAGATGCAGGCGGAATTCCCCGTGTGGGAAAGGATCGATGGAATGGAAACGAAGGCGAAGGGCTTGGCAATCGTGGTCGCAGCGGGCTTGGCGCTGTCCTTTCAGGCGCAGGCGCAGACGTGTTGTCCCTCCGGCGGGCATGGCGTCGTGGGCAAGGGCCTGGGGGAAAGCGTGCCCAAGGCGCTGAATCTCGCCACGGATTCGGCCTGGCGCGTCTATGCGTTCTCGCGCGATGGCGTGAACTACCTGCAGATCAACGACGCCAGCGGCGTGGTCCGTGCCGCGGTCGGTCGCATCGGCAAGACGCTGTGGGTGTTGCCAATGGGCAGCGACGTGGCGCGGGTTTCGCTCACCGCATCGCCGGCAGTGCCAGGCCGCGTGGTGTACCGGACGGCGGATGTGGTGGTGCGCCTGCGCGCGGATGCACGCGGCGACGCGTGGGAGATCACGGCGGTGGAGTGAGACCGCTGGTGCGGCTTTCGGAGACCAGGAAGCTGAAGCTCAACGCATGGCGGCGCCGGCAGGTGCCGCCATGCGCCTGCAGGCGGACCGCCAGTTCCCGGTCCGGCGCCTCGGGGCGGCGCCGCAACGCACTCAGCATCGCGGCGTCGGCGGTGATGCGGATGGCGATGCCCTGCCGTCCGCGGGCACGCCATACCCGCGCCTGCAGCAGGTGGGTGTGGGCGACGGGCAGCGTCTCGAGGGCGTCGAGGATGCAGCGATAGGCCACCAGTTGCAGGCCCAGCGACAGGCGCCGGGGATCGCCATGCAGGCGGCAGCGGAACTCCGTCGCGCACAGGTTGGCGAAGGTCGGCGAGTGCAGGGTGGGGTACAGGCCATGCGTCTCGATGCCGAGCGGGTAGAGCGCGGTGACGTACTCGTCGAGCAGTTGCGCCTGGATCACGCCGGTGCGGGTCATCTGCATGGCGGCGGCGTAATGTCCGCGCGCGCGCAGGTCCTCGACCACGTCGCGGCGCAGCTTGTTGATCTGGATGCTGAGGTCGCTGTAGTCGACCACGCGGCGGCGCAGCGTGCGTTCGGCGGACAGGTAGCCGGCCTGGGCGAAGGCCAGCGCCTGCTCGCGCAGGCGCCCGTCGTCGCGCATGTCGCGATAGGCCGCGGAGATGCGCGATCCGAACGCGAACATCACCGTGGCGGTGGCGGCGAGCAGGATCTGCACCACGAACGCGTCGGCGTCGTGGATGCCGGGTGTCACGACCTTGGGCATGGACAGCGCCACGGCCACGTTCGCCAGGACCACGCCGAGCGCCGCACCGCGCCAACCGTGGCGCAGCGTCAGCACGATCGCCGGGACCACCAACAGCACCATCAGCAACTGTCTCAGCAAGGTGTCGTCGACCAAGGCGATCGACGCCGACAGCACGACCACCACGGCGATCGACGCCAGTCCCTCACGCAGCAGCGCGGCATGCATCTGTGTGGGCTCGTCGCGGCGCAGCCACAGCAGCGCCGGCAGCACAAACATCAAGGTGCCCAGGTAGTCGCCAAGCCAGTAGCGCAGCAGCACATCGAGCGGCGCCGGCCCGGCCGGGCCGCCCAGTGCGGTGTTGATCGCGATATTGCAGAGCGTGCTCCACAGTGCGGTCGCCAGCGTCAGCGGCAGCAGCCAGTGATCGTTACGCGCCAGATCCGGAACGCGCCGACGCGCCAGGACCGGCAACAGCGACACGGCCGGCATCAGCAGGAACGGACTCAGGTACGCCCAGGCGGCACTCGCGCCCCAGGTCTCGCTCATGGGAATGCGCAACGCCAGCAGTGCGGCGGCATCGCCGGCCAGCAACCACGGCCAGCGCCGCGTCGGCAGGAACAGCAGGCTGGCGACGCGCACGCCTGCCGGTAGATACCACTGATCCACGGACCAGCCCCAGGCCAGCAGGAACGTGGCGCAGTAGGTGGCGCTCAGTAGAACGCCTCTGGCGATATCTCTTGCCGCGGCCATTCCCGCCATCCGTGGTGTGTCGCGGCTACTGTATAAGCCGGATCGGCGTCCAGGGTAGACAGTTGGTGGGATGGACGACAGTGTGAGATGCATCGCACGTGATCGGCGGTTGCGCGTATGTGATCGTTCTTTTGGTCCGGGCTCCGGAGCCTGCGACGACGGCACTGTCACTTGCGGAATTGCCGATGTTTCGGCGGTGTCGCTCTGCTTGCCGCACGTGCCTGCCGCAGCACGTGCTGGATCGCTTCGATGCCGAGCCATGCGAGTGCAGCCGGTACGGCGATGCATGGCCACGTGCTGCTCGACAGAGGACGGCGCGCCGGCGTGCGCCCACGAACGCGAGGCGTTCTTCCGCAGCGGCTCCGGCACGGCGTCCGCCGACTGCATTCCGGAAAGGCATCCCGAGACTTGCTTCATCACCGCAGCGGAGCGATGCCGGGGAGGACGTGGGCAAGCAGGTGCGGCAGCGCACCGTCATCGTATCCAGAGCGGCGGCGAGGCCCGGCGACGGATGGGCTATCGACCGAGGCGGGGCAGGCGTAGCATCGCGCCATGGCTTCCGTGCATCGGCCTCCCGTTCCCGCATTGCGCGGGCTGGTGACATCGGTGTGGGCGCACGACCCTGCACCGGTGTCGGCAGCCGTGCGATCGCCCGCGCGCGAGCATGTGCTGCCGACCGGCACCACGCATCTCGCCGTGCGCATCGGCGGCGCGCCGCTACGGGTGTTCGACCACGCGACGGATCTGCGCGGCCATTGCCTGGGCCACGCGGTGGTGGGCGGCGTGCGCACGGCGTACCACGTGCGTGATGTCACGCAAGCAGCCGTCTCGGTCGGTGCGATGTTGCGTCCCGGCGCCACGGGCGTGCTGCTCGGCGTGCCCGAAGCCGCGTTGGCCGGGCATCACACGCCGCTGGAACTGCTGCTGCCGGCCGGCGCGGTCGACGCGCTGCTGGAGCGGCTGCACGCATGCACCGATGCGCCGGCGCGGCTGGCGGCCTTCGAACGGTGGCTGGCCGAGCGCGCCGGCGGCCGTCCGTCCTTGCGGCATCCGGCGCTGCGCGTGTTGCTCCCGGGTGCCTGGCATCCGGGCTTGCGCGTGGAGACCCTGGTGCGCGCCAGCGGACTCAGCCATCGGCATTGCATCGCCCTGTTCCGGCAGGCGACCGGTCTCGCGCCGAACGCATGGCTGCGCTTGCAACGCTTCTCGCATGCGCTGGAACTGGCCTGCGATCCATCGCTGGGCTGGGCCGAGATCGCAACCGCCAGCGGCTTCGCCGACCAGGCGCACCTGGCCAATACCTTCCGCAGCGTGGCCGGTGTCACGCCGTCCGCCTGGCGTCGGATGGCCGATCCGGCCACGCCACGGCATGTGCCGCGCTGAGCGCGGCGCAGGTCAATTTCCTGCAAGACGCGGCGTACGCAGGGTTCCACAATGGGCACGTAGCCCACACGAGGACATGCCATGGCGATCCACGAGTTGTATGCCTACCTGTGCGTGCGCGACGCCGCCGCCGCGATGGCGTTCTACGCCCGCGCGTTCGGCGCACGCGAACTGTTCCGCCTCGCCGAACCGGACGGGCGCATCGGCCATGCCGAGGTGGATCTCGACGGCCATACGCTGATGTTGTCGGAAGAGTATCCGGACATGGGCGTGCGCAGCCCCGAACACCTGGGCGCCACGCCGGTGACGCTGCATCTGCATGTGGACGATGCCGACGCACTGGTCGCCCGCGCGGTCGCGGCGGGCGCCACGCTGGAGCGCGGCATGCAGGACCATTTCTACGGCGAACGCTCCGGCACGGTACGCGATCCCTTCGGCCACCGCTGGCTGATCGGCCACGCGATCGAGTCGGTGACGCCGGAGGAGATGCAGCGGCGCTATACAGCGTTGTTCGATACGTCGGCCAAGGTGTGATCGGAGCAGCGCAGAGTGTCTGATTAGCGCCGGGCGCGGCGCGCTCGAAGGGCTGGATCGCCGTCGTAAAGCGGGTTCCGGGAGGCTGCCCCCGGCGATCGAGCCCGCTCAGTGCAGCAAGGTGTCCGCCAGCAGCTTCAGGTTCAGTACCACGATCAGCGCGGCGATCGCCCAGGCCAGCCAGGCCAGCCAGCGGCGCACCACCAGTGGCCCCATGCGACTTTTGTCGGTGACGAAACGCACCAGCGGGATCACCGCGAACGGCAACTGCATCGACAACACCACCTGGCTCAGTACCAGCAGCTTGGCGGTGCCCTGTTCGCCGTACAGCGAGGTCACCGCGACCACCGGCACGATCGCCAGGCCGCGGGTCAGCAGGCGCCGTGCCCACGGTGGCAGGCGCAGGTGCAGGAAGCCTTCCATCACGATCTGTCCGGCCAGGGTGGCGGTGACGGTGGAATTGATGCCGGAGGCCAGCAGCGCCACCGCGAACAGGGTGGAGGCGAGACCGACGCCGAGCATCGGCGCCAGCAGTTCGTGGGCCTGTTCGATTTCCTCCACATCGGTGCGGCCATGCGCATGGAACACCGCGGCAGCGAGGATCAGGATCGCGGCGTTGACGAACAGTGCCAGGCTCAGCGCGATGGTGCTGTCGGCCAGCGCCCAGCGCAGCGCCGAGCGGCGGCCCTGGTCGGTGCGCTCGTAGGCGCGGGTCTGCACGATCGAGGAATGCAGGTACAGGTTGTGCGGCATCACCGTCGCGCCGATGATGCCGATCGCCAGGTACAGCGCGGCCGGGTCGGTCACCACCTGGGTGCGCGGGATGAAGCCGGCCAGCACCTCGCGCAGCGGCGGCGCGGCCAGCACGATCTGCACCAGGAAGCAGGCGAAGATCACCATCAACAGGGCGATCACGAACGCTTCCAGGGCGCGGAAGCCGCGGCGCATCAGGAACAGCACCAGCAGCGCGTCGATCGAGGTGATGATCGCGCCGGCGGTGAGCGGGATGCCGAACAGCAGCTTCAGCGCGATCGCGGTGCCGATCACCTCGGCCAGATCGCAGGCGACGATGGCCGCTTCGCAGGCCAGCCACAGCAGGAAGTTCACCGGCTTGGAATAGTGCGCGCGACAGGCCTGCGCGAGATCCAGGCCAGTGGCGATGCCCAGGCGCGCGGCCAGGCCCTGCAGCACGATCGCCATCAGGTTGGAGAGCAGAATCACCGACAGCAGCAGGTAGCCGAAGTGCGAACCGCCGGCGATGTCGGTCGCCCAGTTGCCCGGATCCATGTAGCCGACCGAGACCATGTAGCCCGGCCCGAGGAAGGCCAGGAAGCGGCGCCAACCGAGGCCGCCGCGCGGCACGGCGACGCTGGCGTGCATGGCGCCCAGGCTGGGCCGGGCCTGGCCACGGCTGGCCTGTGCGTCGGCGGACTGGGGAAGGGGCAGGGGAACGGCCATGGCGGCGACGGCGTGGGCGGGGTGGGAACGAGTATATAGCAGGGGCTATATGGATTAGCATTGGCAATTCAAATCGCTGCGATAGCCCGGATTTCGGCCAGAATAGGCAGGTGGCCGGCGGGCGCCGGCACCGGACAAGGGCGTTGCAATGCAGAAAAGCGGGAAGTCGATGGCGCCGCCGGCGGTGCTGCTCGACGCCGAAGTGCAGGTCGAAAGCTTCCGCCAGGTGCGCGAGGCGCACCGCCTGGAGCTGATCGAGGACTACGTGGAACTGATCTCCGACCTGCTCGCCGACGGCGGCGAAGCGCGGCAGGTGGATATCGCCGCGCGCCTGGGCGTGGCCCAGCCGACCGTGGCCAAGATGCTCAAGCGCCTGGTCAAGGGCGGCTGGGTGGTGCAGCGGCCCTACCGTGGCGTGTTCCTGACCGCCGACGGCGAGGCGTTGGCCGCGGCCAGCCGGCAGCGCCACCAGACCGTGGAGCAGTTCCTGCTGGCCCTGGGCATCGACGCCGACACCGCGCGCCGCGATGCCGAGGGCATCGAGCACCACGTCAGCGAAGCGACGCTGGCGGTGTTCGCCGAGTTCGTGCGCAAGCACGGCGCGCCGCGGTGAGCGTCGGCGACGACGCGCAACGGGCGCGCGACGAGTACTGGATGCGCCATGCCCTGGCCCTGGCCGAGCGCGCCGAGCGCGAGTTCGATGAGATCCCGGTCGGCGCGGTCCTGGTCTCGGCCAGCGACGAGGTGCTGGGCGAGGGTTGGAACCTCAACATCGCCGAACACGACCCCAGCGCGCATGCCGAGATCGTGGCGCTGCGCCAGGCCGGCCGCCGGCTCGGCAATCATCGCCTGGTCGGCAGCCGCCTGTACGTGACTCTGGAACCGTGCGCGATGTGCGCGATGGCAGTGGTGCATGCACGGGTGGCGGAGCTGGTCTACGCCGCCACCGATCCCAAGACCGGCGCGTGCGGCAGCGTGTTCGACCTGCTCGCCGACCCACGCCATAACCACCGCGTGCAGGTCCGTGGCGGGGTGCTGGCGGCGGCGGCCAGTACGCGCCTGACCAATTACTTCCGCGCCAAGCGCGGCAAGCCGCCGCTCGGCACGTGAGTGCCAAGGCCCTGCCCGTCGCACGGGCCACGCGGTATCATCGACGTTTGATACGACACTTCCGCGCCGGCATCGCCGCCGCGAACGACAGGACGGTGATATGGCGCAAGCGCACGTGGCGAACGATCGGCTGATCTGGATCGATCTGGAAATGACCGGCTTGGATACCGATCGCGATTCGATCATCGAAATCGCCACGGTGGTGACCGACGCGCAGCTCAACGTGCTGGCCGAAGGCCCGGAGTTCGCCATCGCCCATCCGCTGCAGACGCTGGAGGCGATGGACGAGTGGAACCGCAACCAGCACCGCCATTCCGGCCTGTGGCAGCGCGTGCTCGACAGCCAGGTCACCCTGGCCGGGGCCGAGGCCGAGACCATGGCGTTCCTGACCCAGTGGTGCAAGCCCGGCACCTCGCCGATGTGCGGCAACTCGATCTGCCAGGACCGGCGCTTCCTGCACCGGCAGATGCCGCGGCTGGAGCGCTTCTTCCACTACCGCAACCTGGACGTGTCGACGCTGAAGGAACTGGCGCGACGCTGGGCGCCGGCGGTGTCGGCCGGCCTGACCAAGACTTCCTCGCATACCGCGCTCAGCGACGTGCACGATTCCATCGACGAGCTGCGCTACTACCGTCCCTTCATGGGCCGGCTGGGCGGACAGGGCGAGGGCTGATTCGCGTTCGGCCCGCCTGAGTCGCCCCCTAGACGGGCCGCCCGACGAGCGTCGGGCGGATTGCAGTGGTGCAGGGGTAAAGCCGCCGCTCAGCGCGCCAGCGGCGGTCCCGGCTTGGTGTCGCCGTCGTCGGTGACGCCCTTGGTCAGCAGTTCGGCGATCGGGCTGCCGTCGGCGTCGTGGTGGTACACGTGCAGGTCGCGCTGCGGATACGGAATGCTCAGCCCGTTCTCCAGCAACCGGTTGCGGATCTGCTCCAGCGTGCTGCTCTTGGCCGCGCCGAAGTCGCCGTTCTTGGCGTAACCGAACAGCATCAGGTCCACCGTGCTCTCGCCCAGGTTGGTGACCTGCACGAACGGGGCGGGCGTCTTCAGGATGTTCGGATTGTCCTGGGCGATCTGCAGCAACAGCTCCTGCGCTTTCTTCAGGTCGTCGCCGTAGCCGACGCCGACGGTGATCTCCAGGCGCCGGTTGGGCAGGGTGCTGTAGTTGACGATCGGCGCGGTGGTGATGGTGCTGTTGGGCAGGGTCACCATGCGTTCGTCGAAGGTGCGGATGCGGGTCTGGAAGATGCGGATTTCGTCGACCACGCCTTCCTGGCCGGCCACCACCACGTGGTCGCCGTCGCGCATCGGCCGCAGCACGATCAGCATCACCCCGGAGGCGATGTTGGACAGCGAGTCCTTCAGCGCCAGGCCCACCGCCAGGCCGGCGGCGCCGAGCACGGCGAACAGCGAGGTCGGCGGCACGCCGATCTTCTGCAGCGCAGTGACCAGCACCAGTACCAGCATCAACGCATAGGCGACGTTGCGCAGGAAGTTGCTGAGGGTGGTTTCCACCCGCGCACGCAGCAACGCGCGGCGCAACCATTCGCTCAGGCGCTTGGCGATCCACATCCCGACCACCAGGATCAGGAGCGCCACGCCCCAGTTCAGCGCGTACTGCGCCCAGTCCAGCTGCCGCCAGTCGAACGGGCGCGCCGCCCGCGTCGCCGGCGCAGCGGTCGTGGCCGCCGTCAGGGCCGTCAGCCACGCCTGCATCGGCATCACCCCTGGCTCTTCAGCTTGGCCAGGCGCAGCCAGGTGTCGACCACGGTGTCCGGGTTCAGCGACACCGACTCGATGCCTTCCTGCATCAGCCACTCGGCCAGATCCGGGTGATCGGACGGGCCCTGGCCGCAGATGCCCACGTACTTGCCCTTGGCGCGCGCGGCCTTGATCGCCATCGACAGCATCTTCTTGACCGCCGGATTGCGCTCGTCGAACAGGTGCGCCACGATCGAGGAGTCGCGGTCCAGGCCCAGGGTCAGCTGGGTCAGGTCGTTGGAGCCGATCGAGAAGCCGTCGAAGATCTCCAGGAATTCCTCGGCCAGCAGCGCGTTCGACGGCACCTCGCACATCATGATGATCTTCAGCCCGTTCTCGCCCTGGCGCAGGCCGTTGCTGGCCAGCACCTCGATGACCTTGCGGCCTTCCTCGAGGGTGCGCACGAACGGGATCATCACCCACATGTTGTCCAGGCCCATCTCGTTGCGGACCTTGAGCACGGCCTTGCATTCCAGCGCGAACGCGGCGGAGAAGCTCGGATCGACGTAGCGGCTGGCGCCGCGGAAGCCGATCATCGGGTTCTCTTCGTGCGGTTCGTAGTTGCTGCCGCCGATCAGGTTGGCGTACTCGTTGGACTTGAAGTCCGACAGGCGCACGATCACCGGGTGCGGCGCCACCGACGCGGTCAGCGTGGCGATGCCTTCGGCCAGGCGGTTGACGTAGAAGCTCACCGGGTCGGCGTAACCGGCGATCTTCTCGTCGATCTTCTTCTTGGTCGCCGCGTCCTGCTTGGCGTACTCCAGCAGCGCGTTGGGATGGATGCCGATGTGCGCGGCGATGATCATCTCCAGGCGCGCCAGACCGATGCCGGCGTTGGGCAACTGACCGAAGTCGAACGCACGCTCCGGGTTGGCCACGTTCATCATGATCTTCAGCGGCGCCGGCGGCATGTTGCCGAGGTCGGTGGTGGTGCGCTCGAACGGCAGGCGCTCGCCATAGATGTAGCCGGTGTCGCCTTCGGCGCAGCTGACCGTGACTTCCTTGCCGTCCTCGACCAGTTCCATCGCATTGCCGGTGCCGACCACCGCGGGCACGCCCAGTTCGCGGGCGATGATCGCCGCGTGGCAGGTGCGGCCGCCGCGATTGGTGACGATCGCCGAGGCGCGCTTCATCACCGGCTCCCAATCGGGATCGGTCATGTCCGCGACCAGCACGTCGCCGGGCTGTACCCGGTTCATGTCCTCCAGGCTGCGCACCACACGGGCGATACCGGCGCCGATCTTCTGGCCGATGGCACGGCCTTCGGCGATCACCTCGCCGCGCTGCTGCAGCGCGAAGCGTTCGATCTGGGTGGCGTGGCCGCGCGACTTCACCGTTTCCGGGCGCGCCTGCACGATGAACAGCTTGCCGCTGACGCCGTCCTTCGCCCACTCGATGTCCATCGGCCGCTGGTAGTGCTGCTCGATCACCAGCGCCTGCTTGGCCAGTTCCTGCACGTCTTCGTCGTTGATCGAGAAGGTGTTGCGCAGCTGCGCCGGGGTGTCCTCGATGCGCACGCGCTCGCCCGGCACGTCCGAATACACCATGCGGATGAGCTTGCTGCCCAGCGAGCGGCGCAGGATCGCCGGCTTGCCGGCCTTCAGGGTGGGCTTGTAGACGTAGAACTCGTCGGGATTGACCGCGCCCTGCACGACCATTTCGCCGAGCCCGAAACTCGAGGTAACGAACACCACGTCGCGGAAACCGGACTCGGTGTCCAGGGTGAACAGCACGCCGGAGGCGCCGACGCCCGAGCGCACCATCAACTGCACGCCGGCCGACAGGAACACGTCCTCGTGCTTGAAGCCGTGGTGCACACGGTAGGCGATGGCGCGATCGTTGTAGAGGCTGGCGAAGACTTCCTTGACCTTGTGCACCACGTCGTCGGCGCCGGTCACGTTGAGGAAGGTCTCCTGCTGGCCGGCGAAGCTGGCGTCGGGCAGGTCTTCGGCCGTGGCCGAGGAACGCACCGCCACGGCCACGTCGCCGCCGCAGTTCTCGTTACACAGCTGCACGTAGGCGTCGCGGATCGCCTGATCCAGTTCCGGCTGCAGCGGCGCATCGATGACCCAACCGCGGATTTCCTTGCCGGCGGCGGTCAGTGCGCCCACGTCTTCCACGTCCAGCGTGGCCAGCTTGTCGAAGATGCGCTGGTACAGATCGTTGTGGGCGACGAAGGCCTTGAACGCTTCGGCAGTGGTGGCGAAGCCGCCCGGCACGGACACGCCGAGGCCCGCCAGGTTGCCGATCATTTCGCCGAGGGAGGAATTCTTGCCACCAACGCGAGCCAGGTCGGCCAGGCGCAGCTCATGCAACCACAGGATGTTCTCGTTCAAGCGCGATGCTCCGTTAGGCCATCGCCCGAGGCGGGCTGAATGGCCGCGTCCGTGAGGGAAGAAGCCGATATGATGCAGTGCGCACCCGAGCCGGCACAAGCGAAGCGGGCGCATCCGTTGGGTTTCAGCCAGGAGAATGCAGGCAATGTCGACGATCAGACCGGTGTTCTACGTGTCCGATGGAACCGGTATCACCGCTGAAACCATTGGGCATAGCCTGCTCACCCAGTTCAGCGGTTTCAGCTTCGTCACCGACCGCATGTCGTTCGTCGACGATCCGGAAAAAGCCCGCGACGCAGCGCAGCGCATCCACGCCGCGGGGGAGCGCTATCAGGTTCGGCCGATCGTGGTCAACTCCTGCGTCGATCCGCAGCTGAGCATGCTGCTGGCCGAGAGCGGGGCGCTGATGCTCGACGTGTTCGCGCCCTTCATCGAGCCGCTGGAGCGCGAATTGAACGCGCCACGGCATTCGCGGGTGGGGCAGGCGCACGGTCTGGTCGATTTCGAGACCTACCACCGCCGCATCAACGCGATGAACTTCGCGCTGGCGCACGACGACGGCATCGCGCTCACCTACGACGAGGCCGACGTGATCCTGGTGGCGGTCTCGCGGGCCGGCAAGACGCCGACCTGCATCTACCTGGCGCTGCACTACGGCGTGCGCGCGGCCAACTATCCGTTGACCGACGAGGACCTGGAGAGCGATCGGCTGCCGCCGCGGCTGCGTCCCTACCGCAACAAGCTGTTCGGGCTGACCATCGACCCGGAGCGGCTGCAGCAGATCCGCCAGGAGCGGCGGCCGAATTCGCGTTACTCCAATGCGGAGACCTGCCGGCGCGAAGTGGCGGCGGCCGAAATCATGTTCCGCATGGAACGGATTCCGACCCTGAGCACCACGCATACCTCGATCGAGGAGATTTCCAGCAAGGTACTGGCGACGCTGGGACTGCAGCGCGAGATGTTCTGAGCGGGCGGGGCCGCTCCTGGCGGCAACGGCATTTCCGCACGTCGTCGCATGGATCTCCACGGTAGGCCGCCGGCGCCGATCCGTCAATGCTGCCGCCGGCGCGATCCAGCGTGTAGGATCGGTCCATGCAGCACGCCATGACCCGCAGCGAACGCATCCCCCGGCTCAGCCGTTTCGGCTGGCTGATGGGGTTGTACGCCGAGAACTACCTGCACCTGAATCGCCTGTTCGTGCCCGCCGACCTGGTGGCCGGCAGCTACGTGTCCAGCATCGGCGACGGCCTGGACCTGCGCCTGGATGTGATCGAACGCCACCGCTACACCGTCGAGCTGCGCCTGACCTACGACCTGTGCGATCCGCTGACCGGCGAGCCGGATCCGTCGGCCTACGTGCGCCTGTACCTGGACGCGCGCCAGGCCGAGACCACGCACTGCTACGTCGGCCGTCGCTGGCAGGACGTGATGGGGCTGTACCCGCCGCCGGCGGAACTGATCAGCCACCGCATGCGCATGAACACGTTCCTCGGCAAGTGGCTGGAGTACCTGGCCGAGCGCGGCCACGGCGTGGCCACGCTGCGGCCGGCGCCGCCACTGCCGCACGCTCCGCGCGACGCCGCCGCGACGCCGGCCGTCTAGCGTCCCGCCCCGGGCTTGACCGGGCGGCAGCGCGGATACGGCATACTGCGCGCCCGTTGCTCCTCGCCGTCACCGCATGCCTTACACCCCCATCGTCGCTACCCTGGGCTACGTGCTCTCGCCCGACCGCACCCAGGTGCTGCTGATCCACCGCAACGCCCGGCCCGGCGACCATCACCTGGGCAAGTACAACGGCCTGGGCGGCAAGGTCGAGGCAGACGAGGACGTGCTGGCCGGCATGCGCCGCGAGATCCTGGAAGAGGCCGGCATCACCTGCCAGGCGCTGCAGTTGCGCGGCACCATCAGTTGGCCGGGCTTCGGCAAGCACGGCGAGGACTGGCTGGGCTTCGTGTTCCTGATCGAGGCCTACGACGGCGAGCCGTTCGCCGAGAACGCCGAGGGCACGCTGGCCTGGGTGCCGATCGCGCAGATGGACACGCTGCCGCTGTGGGAGGGCGACCGCCACTTCCTGCCGCTGGTGTTCGATGGCGACCCGCGTCCGTTCCACGGGGTCATGCCGTACCGCGACGGACGCATGCTGTCCTGGCGCTACTCACGGGTCTGACACTTTAAAGCCCCTCTCCCGCAGGGAGAGGGGTTGGGGTGAGGGTACGGCGCGAAGCGACCCGCGAAGTTTGGGTGAGTGGGGTGAGGGTACGGCGCGAAGCGACTCGCGGAGTTTGGAGGGTGGGGTGAGGGTACGGCGCGAAGCGACTCGCGGAGTTTGGCTGCGCCACGCTCCGCCCGTCCCCTCATCCGGCCCTTCGGGCCACCTTCTCCCGACGGGAGAAGGAACAGCCTCATCCTTCTCGCGTCCGGCTTGTCCACAGCGGCTGTGGATCGATCCTGCACAAGCCTGTGGGCAAGCGTGGCAAGTCGCTGAAATGGCTGCCCGATTTTGCCGGGTGGCGAAAATTTCAGCAGTCCCGGTCGCGCTTCTCCACAGCCGGTGTGGATGAAATCGCACGAACGCTGTGGATAAGATGCCGGTGGCGTTGTGCCGCAACGGTCGCCGTCGTGCTGGCGAAAAATTCGCCAGCGTCGATCGCGCGATCCTGCAGCCGGACAGGCGTGCTTGTCGCAGCGCTACTGCGCGGTCCAGCCGCCGTCAATGGCGATCGTCTGCGCGGTGATGTTGCGTGCCGCCGGCGAGGCCAGGAACGCCACGCAGCCGGCCAGCTCGTCGTAGCCGATGAACACGCCCTTGGGCATCGGCCTGAGCATCACCTGGGCGATCACGTCGGCTTCGGAAATGCCGCGGGTGCGCGCCTGGTCGGCGATCTGCTTGTCCACCAGCGGCGTCTTCACGTAGCTGGGGCAGAGCGTGTTGATGGTGATGTCGGTGTCGGCGGTCTCCAGCGCGATCACCTTGGAGAAGCCGACCAGGCCGTGCTTGGCGGCGACGTAGGCGCTCTTGTACGGGCTGGCGACCAGCGAGTGGATGCTGCCGATGTTGACGATACGGCCGAAGCCGCGTTCGCGCATGCCCGGCAGCATTGCCTGGGTCAGCCGGGCGACTCCGGTCAGCATCACCTCCACCAGCAGGCTCCACGTGTCCATCGGAAACTCCTGCAGCGGCGCCACGTGCTGCAGCCCGGCGTTGTTGACCAGGACGTCCACCGGCCGGCTGATGGCGGCCAGCGCCGCCGCGATGCTGTCCGCGCTGGCCACGTCCAGCGCCACCGCCTCGGCCGAGCCGCCGGCCTGGCGCAGCTGCGCGGCGACCGCACCGGCGGCTGCCAGGTCGAGGTCGCTGACGACGATGTGGCGGCCGCCCGCGGCCAGTTCGCGTGCGATGCCGGCGCCGATGCCGCTGGCGGCACCGGTGATCAGGACGGTCTGCATGGGGATTACCTGCGCGCAAGTGGGGAGCCGCCAGCGTAGCAGCGCATCGCGACGCCCGGCAGCGGCCGCTCGCCAGTGCGGCGGCGCCACGCTACCCTGTGCCGTCGCTCGCCGCTCACGCCGGATCCGCCACGTTATGCCGATGAAACGCCACTTCTCCATGCTGCGCGAGTTCCAGCTGGCCGACTGGTTCACCCTGGCCAATGCCTTCTGCGGCACCGGTGCGGTGTTCGCGGCGATGCGCTTCCTGCAGGACGGCCGTCGCAGCGACCTGCTGTTCGGCATGGCGCTGATCCCGCTGGCATTCGTGTTCGACGCGCTGGATGGCCGGGTGGCGCGCTGGCGCAAGTCGTCCTCGACCCTGGGGCGCGAACTGGACTCGCTGGCCGACGTGATCTCCTTCGGCGTGGCGCCGGCGGCGCTGGCCTACGCCTGCGGCATGCAGGGGGGCTGGGATTGGCTGGTGCTGAGTTTCTTCGTCTGCTGCGGGGTCAGTCGCCTGGCCCGCTACAACGTCACCGCCGAGCAGATCGCCGGCGATGGCGACAAGGTGCCGTACTTCGAGGGCACGCCGATCCCGAGCAGCCTGGGGCTGGTCATCGTGCTGGCGATCGCCGCCCACCTGGGCCATATCGGCGATGCCTTGTGGTGGGGCGAGTGGCGGCTGGGGCCGTGGCTGCTGCACCCGCTGGCGTTGCTGTTCGCGCTGTCCGGCTCGCTGATGATCAGCAAGACCCTGCGCATTCCCAAGCCCTGACCGCGGCGGGTTGCTATCATCGCGGGCCAGTTCGGGAGAGTGGCGATGAAGGCGAGCGGCGGCGGTGGCGCCGGCGATGTCGAGGCGATGACGCGGCAGTACTGGGAGGCCTGGAGCGCCGCGTTGCGCCAGGGTGCACCGGCCTCCGCGTCGGCCGCGGCTGGCGACGGCAGCGGTTCCTGGCGCGAGGCGATCGCGGCCTGGAGCCAGTGGCTGCCGCGCGGCAGCGCGCCGCAGGCCGAAGACGCGGTGGCGCAGTTCCAGCAGCAGGCCGGCGACTGGCTCGGTGCGATGCAGCAGGTGGCGGCGCAGTTCGCCGGCCGCGACGCCAGCAGTGCCGACGTCGCCGAGGCCTGGAAACGCCAGGTGCAGGGGCAGCGCGAGCAGTTGCTGCAGTGGTTGCTGGGCGCGGTACGCGGCACCGGCCAGGCCGGCATCGACCCATGGTTGCAGCAGGCCACGCAGTGGCTGCAGGGCCTGCAACGCGACAGCGGGCCGTGGCTGCAGATGCCCGGGTTCGGCCCCGCGCGCAACCACCAGGCGCGCTGGCGGGCGCTGGCCAAGGCGCAGCAGGATTACCAGGCGCAGTTGCAGGCCTATCTGGGGCTGCTGCAGGGCGCCATCGACCGCGCCTTCGGCCTGTTCGAGGAGAAGCTGCAAGGCCACGAGGATCCAGGCCGGCAACTGACGAACGCGCGGGCGATGTTCGATCTGTGGATCGACGCGGCCGAGGAAGCCTATGCGGCGGCCGCGCTGTCGCCGGAGTTTCGCCAGGTCTACGCCGACGTCGCCAACGCGCAGATGCGTCTGCGCGCCCTGCTGCAGCGCGAGACCGAGCAGGTCTGCGAGCAGTTGGGCCTGCCCACGCGGACCGAACTGGATGCCGCGCATCGGCGCATCGCCGATCTGGAACGGCGCCTGCGACGGTTGGAGCGCGGCGAAGGGCAGGGCGCGCCTGCCGCGCCTGCACCTGCCGCCGCGGCCCCGGCCGCGCCGCAGAAGAGCGCCAGGAAGACGGCGACCAAGCCCGCTGTCGCGAAGAAGGCGGCTGCCGTGCCCAATGCCAAGCCCGCCAGGGCCGCGAAGGCCGCGCCTGCTGTCAAGCCCAAGTCGCGGCGTGCCGGGACCACCGTCGCCGCACGCCGGAGTCGCGCATGAAGGGGCCGCTCAGTTTCAGCAGCGACGATCTGGTCCAGGAAACCCTGGAGTTGCAGCGCAAGCTGCTCGAAGGCCTGCGCGTGCTGCCAGGGCTGGACTCGGTGGACTACGGCGCCACCGCGCGCCAGGAAGTCTGGCGCGACGGCAAGGTGGTGCTGTACCGCTTCGTCGGCGAACGCCCGCCCACCGCCAAGGTGCCGCTGCTGATCGTCTATGCCTTGGTCAACCGTCCGTACATGGTCGACCTGCAGGCCGACCGCTCGCTGGTGCAGGGCCTGCTGGCGCTGGGCGAGGACGTCTACGTGCTGGACTGGGGCTACCCGGACCGCTCCGAGCGTTACCTGACCCTCGAGGACTACCTGCTGCGCTACATCGATGGCGCGGTGGATCACCTGCGCACGGCCGGCGGCGGTGCGCCGGTCAACGTGCTGGGCATCTGCCAGGGCGGCACGTTCTCGCTGTGCTACGCGGCGCTGCAGCCGGAGAAGGTGCGCAACCTGGTCACCATGGTCACGCCGGTGGATTTCCACACCCCGGACAACATGCTGTCCAACTGGGCGCGCCAGGTCGATGTCGACCTGTTCGTGGACACGCTGGGCAACGTGCCGGCGGACCTGATGAACGTCAGCTACCTGATGCTCAAGCCGTTCCGGCTGAATCTGCAGAAATACGTCGGCCTGCTCGACATCCTCGACGATCCGCGGGCGCTGGAAGACTTCCTGCGCATGGAGAAATGGATCTTCGATTCGCCGGATCTGGCCGGCGAGACCTTCCGCGAGTTCGTCAAGCAGTTCTACCAGGACAACGCGCTGATGCATGGCCGTGCGCGCATCGGTGCCCACACCGTGGACCTGGGCCGGGTCACCATGCCGGTGCTCAACGTCTATGCCGAGCAGGATCACCTGGTGCCGCCGGACGCCTCGCGGGCGCTGCGCGGCGTGGTCGGCAGCCGTGACTACGCCGAACTGAGTTTCCGCGGGGGCCACATCGGCATCTATGTCTCCGGCCGCGCCCAGCGCGAAGTGCCGGCGGCGCTGCACCAGTGGCTGGCCGAGCGCGATGGCGGGCACTGAGCGCTGAGCGCAGCGTACCGTCACGCCACATCCGCGCTGGCGCGCGTAGAGTGGGTCGGCGCCGAATCGCCGCCGTCGCTGGAGCCGCCGCCATGTCGCAACCTCGTTCGCTGTCGCGCTCGTTGAACGACCGCATGATCGCGGGCGTGATGGGGGGCATCGCCCACCGCTTCGGCTGGAACGCGACCCTGCTGCGGGTGCTGTACGTGGTCGGGTCGATCGTCTCGGCCGCCTTCCCCGGCATTTTGGTCTACCTGATCCTGTGGCTGCTGATTCCCAACGAAGCCGATTGACGCGGCCGTTGCCGCTGGCCTTTCGCCGTGCCGGCATCGCCGTCGGCGTCCTGTGGACCTCGCCCAACACCGCGCTGGGGGTACTCGCCGGCGCCATCGCGCTGGCCTTCGGAGCGCGCCCGCGCTTCAGCCGCCGCGAGCTGGCGCTGGTGTTCGAACGCGTGCCGTTGCGGCCGCGCGGGGCGATGACGCTGGGCAACGTGATCCTGCTCAGCGCCGACGATCTGGACGTGGCCTGCACCACCTACGAGCACGCCGCCGGTCGCTGCCGGCATCCGGCGGTGCGGCTCGGCGACCACGAACGTGCGCACGTGCTGCAGTACATGCTGCTGGGGCCGCTGTTCCTGCCGGTGTACCTGGCCTGCGGCGGGGTCAGTGTGCGCAATCCGTTTGAGCGCGCCGCCGACCATTACGCGCTGCATGGCCGCGGATGGTGGCCGGGCCGTCGCTGAGTTCAGTCGAGCCGCGAAAAGCCGAACAGGCGCTTGAGCGGATGCGCGTGGCGCTCGATCTGTGCGCGCAGCAGGCCGGCGCCGATCATGCTGTAGGTGATGCCGTTGCCGCCGTAGGCCATGGCGAACTGCACGCGCGGGCCGTGCTGCGGGTGCGGACCGAAGAACGGCAGGCCGTCCTCGGTCTCGGCGAAGGTGCCGGCCCAGGCGAAAGTCGGTTGCAGCTCCAGCCCGGGCATCACTTTGGCGATCTTGCGCGAGAGCGTGCGCGCCTTGCTGTCGACGCGCGCGTCGCGGCGCGCCGGCAGATCCACGCTGTCGTCCTCGCCGCCGGCGACGATCCGGCCGTTGCCGGTGCTGCGCAGGTACAGATACGGCCGCGCGCTTTCCCAGACCATGGTGTCGCGCAGCGGGCCGAGCACGGACGGTTCCAGCGGGTCGCTGACGAAGGCGTAGCTGCTGCGGTTGCGCGCCACGCGCTGGTCCAGCCAGTGCTGGTTGGCGTAGCCGGCGGCCATCACCACGTGGCCGGCGCGCACCTGCGCGCCCTGGTCGGTATGCAGGGTCACGCCGCGGCCATTGACCACGATCCGCGCGATGCGCGTGCGGTCGTAGACGCCGACGCCGCGCCGGAAGGCGCGACCGAGCAGGCGGTAGGTGAGCCGGTACGGATCCACCCGCGCCGCCTGGTGGCTGAGGATCGCACCGTGCGCCTGGATCCCGTAGTCCGCGTCCAGCGCCTGCGCATCCAGCCATTCCACGTCCAGGCCGTGCCGCGCACGCGCCTCCAGTTCTTCCTGCAGCACCCGTACGTGGCGGCGTCTGCTGGCGTAGTACAGGCTGTCGTTCCAGCCGAAGTCGACGTAGCGCAGCGGCCGCACCAGGTCGCGCAACTGCTCCAGCGCTTGCGCGCAGGCGCCATAGGCGAGGGCGGCGGCGGGTTCGCCATGGCGCTTGGCCAGGTCGATCAGATGGGTGTCGATCTCGTACTGCAGCAAAGCCGTGCTCGCGGCGGTGCTGCCCCAGCCGATGTCGCGCTGCTCCAGGACCGTCACGGCGTGCCCGTGCGCGCTCAGTTCCTCGGCGATCAGCGCACCGGTGATCCCGCCGCCGACGACGGCGACATCGCAGCGCACGTCGTCGCGCAGCTGCGGAAAACTTTGCATGAGCCCGTTGCGGACCGACCAGAAGGGGTAACCGCTCTTGAGATCCATGACGCCCTGGCGCAGAAGGGATGAGCGACTTAGGCGCAGCCCCGGTTAAGCCCGCGTGAGGCGCAGCGGACGTCATGTTCGGGCAAACAGCCGCGATTAACCTCGGTGCAGAAGTTCCTCACATGGCGCTGTGTATCGTGCGCGCCAGTTCCGCGAATTCCCTGTAGAGGAAGCGTCATGTCGGTCGTTCTGTACATCGGTGGCAGCAAGGACGGAGAGAAGGGCGTGATGCCCTACGGCTTCCGCAAGTCCATGAAGGAAACCGAGGCAGGCCCGGAGATCTATGTCGAGCGCGTGCTGGCGTTGAGCGACCGGCAGGTGCGGATCATGGCCCTGGAGTCACTGCAGGACGATATCGTGGTGGAACGTCTGCACAGGTATTATTCGCGTTGACGCCGGCGTGCGAACCCCGGTGTGGCCGCCCGCCTAGGCGGGCCAGCGACGGTTCGCATCGACCTGCCATCGACCATGCCAGCACCAGATACCAGCAACACTTCGTCGCCACCGGCGACCGTCGACCCCAACGCTCCCACCGACATGTCCAATCAGCGCAGCGATATTTTCTTCGCTGCGGTGCAGACCACGCGCATGCCGATGATCGTCACCGATCCGCGGCAGCCGGACAACCCGATCATCTTCGTCAATCGCGCGTTCCTGGAGATGACCGGCTACGGCCGCGATGAATTGGTCGGCAACAACTGCCGTTTCCTGCAGGGCCCGGACACCGATCGCGAGACGGTGCGCAACGTCCGCGATGCGATCAAGTCGCACGACGAAGTGGCGGTGGAGATCCTCAACTACCGCAAGGACGGTTCCAGCTTCTGGAACGCGCTGTACATCTCCCCGGTCTACGATGACCGCGGCGAACTGGTGTACTTCTTCGGCTCGCAGCTGGACGTGAGCCGTCGCCGCGACGCCGAGGACGCGCTGCGTCAGGCGCAGAAGATGGAAGCGCTGGGCCAGCTCACCGGCGGTATCGCGCACGACTTCAACAACCTGCTGCAGGTCATGTCCGGGTACCTGGAACTGATCGAGCACGCGGTCGAGAGCGATCCGCTGAACCCGGCGCTGCTGCGCAAGAGCGTGGACCGCGCGCGCGACGCCGCCGGCCAGGCCGCGCGGCTGACCCAGCAGTTGCTGGCGTTCGCGCGCAAGCAGAAGCTGGAAGGGCGCGTGCTCAACCTCAATGCCCTGGTGGCGGGGATGAGCGACGTGGCCGAGCGCACGCTGGGCGACAGCATCGCGTTCTCGCTGGAACTGGCGCCGGACCTGCGCAACTGCCGGATCGACCCGACCCAGGCCGAAGTGGCGCTGCTGAACATCCTGATCAACGCCCGCGACGCCATGGCCGAACAGGCGGTGCCGCGCCTGGTGATCCAGACCCGCAACGTCTCGGTACGCGCCGACGAGCCCACCACCTACGACAACCTGTTGCCCGGCCACTACGTGTGCGTGTCGATCACCGACAACGGCAGCGGCATGCCGCCGGAGGTGCTGGCGCGGGTGCTGGATCCGTTCTTCACCACCAAGGAAGAGGGCAAGGGCACTGGCCTGGGCCTGTCGATGGTGTACGGCTTCGCCAAGCAGTCCGGCGGCGCGGTGCGCCTGTATTCGGAGGAAGGCCACGGCACCACCGTGCGCCTGTACTTCCCGATCGACGACAACGTCGAGAACATGGCGCCGCGCGATTCGCGCACGCGCCGTCCGTTCGACCGGCAGGGCGACGAGACCATCCTGATCGTCGAGGACCGGCCGGACATCGCCGAGCTGGCCCGGTTGTTCCTGGAGGACCAGGGCTATGCCACGCATGTGGTCTACAACGCCCGCGAGGCGCTGGAGCTGCTCGATACCGGCGTGCACGTGGACCTGCTGTATTCGGACCTGATCATGCCGGGCGGCCTCAATGGCGTGATGCTGGCGCGCGAGGCGCGGCGGCGCCGGCCCAAGATCAAGGTGCTGCTGACCACCGGCTACGCCGAATCCTCGATCGAGCGTACCGACGCCGGCGGCAACGAGTTCGAGGTGCTGGCCAAGCCCTACAACCGCCAGGAGCTGACCCGCAAGGTGCGCATGGTGCTGGACGGTCCCAACGGGGTGAGTTGACGCGACAGGTCGGGGCGCGCCTGTCAACGGGTTCCCCGGCGGCGCGCGCACTGCGAAAATGCGGGTTTTCCGCAAGGCGGCTTCGGCCGGACGCAATGCACGACACTCAGCTCGCCCAGCAGATCGCCAACACCATCGCCGCCGAGATCGGCGCGCAGCCGGCCCAGGCGCGCGCCGCCATCGCCCTGCTCGACGAGGGCGCCAGCGTCCCGTTCATCGCACGCTACCGAAAGGAAGTCACCGGCGGGCTCGACGACACCCAATTGCGCAACCTGGAAGTGCGCCTGACCTATCTGCGCGAACTGGAAGAGCGCCGCGCCGCGGTGCTGGCCAGTATCGCCGAGCAGGGCAAGCTCAGCGACGAACTGCGCGCGGAGATCGGCGCCGCCGACACCAAGTCGCGGCTGGAAGACCTGTACCTGCCGTACAAGCCCAAGCGCCGCACGCGCGCGCAGATCGCCCGCGAGGCCGGGCTGGAACCGCTGGCCGATGGCCTGCTGGCCGATCCGGCGCTGGTGCCGGAGACCTTCGCCGCCGCGTTCGTCGATGCCGACAAGGGCGTCGCCGACGTCAAGGCCGCGCTGGAAGGCGCGCGCGCGATCCTGATGGAGCGCTGGGGCGAGGACGCTGCGCTGGTCGGCGAACTGCGCAGCTGGCTGGGCGAGGTCGGGGTGATCCGGGCCCGTGTGGCCGAGGGCAAGGAGCAGGAGGGCGCGAAGTATCGCGACTACTTCGACCACGCCGAAGCGCTGGCCAAGATTCCCTCGCACCGCCTGCTGGCGCTGTTCCGCGCCCGCCGCGAGGAGATCGTGTACCTGGAACTGGATCCGGGCAGCGAGGCCGAGGCGGGCCACCAGTACGCCGAGGGCCGCGTCGCGCTGCGCGCCGGCATCGCCAACCAGGGACGCCCCGGCGACCGCTGGCTGCTGGATGCGTGCCGGCTGACCTGGCGCGCCAAGCTGCACATGCACCTGCTGCTGGACCTGTTCAACCAGGCGCGCGAAAAGGCCAAAGCCGAGGCGATTGCGGTGTTCGGCGACAACCTGCAGGACCTGATGCTGGCGGCGCCGGCCGGACCGCGCGTGACCCTGGGCCTGGACCCCGGCATCCGCACCGGTTGCAAGATCGCGGTGGTCGACGCCACCGGCAAGCTGCTGGCCACCGACACCATCTACCCGCACGAGCCGCGCCGGCAGTGGGACCAGTCGCTGCACACGCTGCGGCAGCTGTGCACGCAGCATGGCGTGGAGCTGATCGCGATCGGCAACGGTACCGCCAGCCGCGAGACCGACAAGCTGGCCGCGGACCTGATCAAGCAGAACCCGCAGTTGAAGCTGGAAAAGATCGTGGTCAGCGAGGCCGGCGCCTCGGTGTATTCGGCCTCCGAGTTCGCCGCCAAGGAGTTCCCGCAGCTGGACGTGTCGCTGCGCGGCGCGGTGTCGATCGCGCGGCGCCTGCAGGATCCGCTGGCGGAACTGGTCAAGATCGAACCCAAGGCGATCGGCGTGGGCCAGTATCAGCACGACGTCGACCAGTACCGCCTGGCGCGGGCGCTGGACGCGCGCGTGGAGGACTGCGTGAACGCAGTCGGCGTGTACGTCAATACCGCGTCGGCGGCGCTGCTGTCGCGCGTGTCCGGGCTGTCGTCGAGCGTGGCCGAGAACATCGTGCGCCACCGCGACGACAACGGCCCGTTCAAGCGTCGCAAGGATCTGCTCAAGGTGCCGCGGCTGGGCGACAAGACCTTCGAGCAGTGCGCCGGCTTCCTGCGCATCGCCGATGGCGAGGAGCCGCTGGACGCTTCGGCCGTGCATCCGGAAGCCTATCCGGTGGTGGAGCGCATCGTCGGCGCGACCGGCAAGCCGATCAAGGCGCTGATCGGCGACGGCGGCTTTCTGCGCGGCCTCAAGCCGGACCAGTTCACCGACGAGAAGTTCGGCGTGCCGACCGTGCGCGACATCCTCAAGGAACTGGAAAAGCCGGGCCGCGATCCGCGCCCGGAATTCAAGGCGGCGCGTTTCGCCGACGGCGTGGAGGACATCAAGGACCTCAAGCCGGGCATGGTGCTGGAGGGCGTGGTCAGCAACGTCGCCGCCTTCGGCGCGTTCGTCGACATCGGCGTGCATCAGGACGGCCTGGTGCACATCTCTGCGCTCTCGGACAGCTACGTCAAGGATCCGCGCGATGTGGTCAAGGCCGGCGACATCGTCAAGGTCAAGGTGCTGGAGGTCGACGTGGCGCGCAAGCGCATCGCGCTGACCCGGCGCCTGGACGATACGCCGGCGCCGGTGCGTCCGGCCGACCGCGACAGCGGTGCCGCGCGGGGTGCCGGCGGCCCGCCACGGCGCGAGCGCGACGGGCGCGGCAATCCGGGCGGCGGCAACGCCAAGCCGCGTCCGGCCGCCGCGGCTGCGCCGGTCAACAGCGCGCTGGCCGATGCATTTGCCCGCGCCAAGCGCGGCTGAGGTTGCGGGAGGAAGACCGGTGCGCCTGCGCCGGTCGCTCCGGTAACGAGCGCAAGCTGCGCCCGCGCCGCGCGCGCCGGATCAGGCCGATTCGGCGCGCGGACGCTGGTCGGTGGCGAGCGTGGCCGCGGCTGGCGCCACCAGCGACGCGGCGAGTCCGAGCAGCTTGACCGGATCCACCGGCTTGCCCAGGTGCGCATCGAAGCCGGCCTCCAGGGCCAGGGCACGATCCTCGCCACGCACGTAGGCGGTGAGAGCAATGGCGGGGATGCGACTGGCCGCACCGGCGCCACGGCTGCGGACGCTGCGGATCAGGCTGTGGCCGTCGCGGCGCGGCATGCCGACGTCGCTGACCAGCAGCGCATACGGCCGTTCGCGCAGCAGCGCTTCGGCATCGTCGGCGCAGACCGCGGTCTCGACCACGGCACCGGCTTCCTGCAGGAAGCGCTGGGTGACGCCGCGCGAATCCATGTCGTCGTCGACCACCAGCACGCGCACGCCGTCCAGGCGAATGCCGCCACGCCGCAGCACGCCGCCGGACAGCGCCGCGTCGTCGCCGCGGCGGATCGGGTCCAGGCTCTGCAGATCGTTGCGCGGCAGCAGCAGGGTGAAGGTCGCGCCGAGGCCGACGCCTTCGCTGCTGACCGACAACTGCCCTTGGTGCAGTTCGGCCAGTTGCTTGGCGATCGCCAGGCCCAGGCCGAGGCCGCCGGCGCTGCGCGTGCTGCTCGCATCGGCCTGGCGGAAGCGGTCGAACACGTGCGGCAGGAACACCGGGTCGATGCCGATGCCGGTATCGCTGACGGCGATGCGCACGTGGGTGTTGGTGCTGTCCAGGGTCACCGTGACCGTGCCGGCGCTGGGGGTGAACTTGATCGCATTGCCGATCAGATTGGTCAGCACCTGCTGCAGCCGCACCGGATCGCCCAAGTAGGGCAGGGGAGTGGCCTCGTCCGCGACCAGCGCGATATCGACGCCCTTGTTCTGCGCGCCGGGGCGGGCCGCGTCGATGGTCTCGCCGAGCAGCGCACGCAGGTCCAGGTCGTCCGGCTCCAGGTGCACCTTGCCGGACAGGATGGCGCTCATGTCCAGCAGGTCGTCGATGATCTGCGCCTGCGAGTGGGCGCTGCGCTCGATCACCTCCAGGCCCTTGGCCAGGTCCTTCTCGCGGACCGCATCGTCCTGCATCAGCCGCGACCAGCCCAGGATCGCGTTGAGCGGCGTGCGCAGTTCATGGCTGAGCGTGGCCAGGAATTCGTCCTTCATGCGGCTGGCGCGTTCGGCCTCGCTGCGCGCGCTCTGCTCGGCGGCGAGCAACTGCTGCAGGCGCAGGTCGGTGCCGCGGCGCTCGATGATGATGCCGGCCAGGTGCGAGGCCGAGCGCGCCAGATCCTGTTCGTGCGGGTTGGGGTAGTGCACGAACGGGTAGTACAGCGCGACCACGCCCAGCACCTCGCCGTCGCTGGCCAGGATCGGCGTCGAGCAGCAGGCAACGATGTCCGCCTCCAGCGCCGTGGCCAGATAGTCCTGCCAATGCGGATTCACGCGCACGTCGCTGCACAGCACCTGCCGGCGCAGATAGGCGGCGCGTCCGCAGCACCCGGTGTTGGGGCCGATCGGCAGGCGTTGCACGGCCTTGCGGAAACCCTGCGGCATGCTCGGTGCCGCCCCTTCCAGCAGGCACTGGCGGTGCTCGTCGACCAGCATGATGGTGCAGCGCAGGCCGACATCGCTCTGCGACTCGATGCCGCGCGCGATCGCTTCCAGCACCGCGTTCAGCGGCTTGCCGGTGGTGATCATCTCAAGCGCGGCGCGCTCGGCGGCGGTGGCGTTCTCGATGCGCTTGCGCTCGGCGATGTCCAGCAACGAGCCGATGAAGCCGAGGAACTGGCCCGACGAGCTGAAGCGCGGCGTGGCGGTGTCCACGCACCAGCGATACTCGCCGTCGTGGCGGCGCAGGCGGTACTCCACGGTGTAGGCGCGGCGGTCGGCGCAGGCGCGCGCCAGGGTGCGGCCGATCGCGGCGAGATCGTCGGCATGGATCTTTTCCTGCCAGCCGCTGCCCAGCGCTTCCTGCTCGCTCTGCCCGGTGAACAGATACCACTGGCGGCTGACGTATTCGCAGTCGCCGTCGGCATTGGACATCCAGATCATCACTGGCGCGTTGTCGCACAGCTGGCGGAAGCGCAGTTCGCTTTCCTGCAGGCGCTGCTCGACCAGGCGGCGGTCGTGGATGTCGGTGTTGGTGCCGATCCAGCGCACGATGCGGCCGCTGTCGTCGCGGATCGGCAGGGCGCGGCCGAGGTGCCAGCGGTACTCGCCGTCGTGACGACGCAGCGGATACTCGATCTCGTAGGGCTTGCCGCTGCGCAGCGCCTCCGGCCACACCTCCATCACCCGTGCCAGGCCTTCCTCGGTATGCACATGGCGCCAGCTGTCGTAGCCGGCCTCGCCGATCGGCAGCCCGGTGTACTCGTACCAACGGCGGTTGAAGTAGTCGACGTGGCCGTCCTGCGTGGCGGTGAACACGATCTGCGGCATCGCATCGGCCAGCTCGCGCAGGCGCGCGGCACTGCTGGCCAGTTCGCCCTGCGCGCCCGCGCGTTCCATCGATTCCCAGCAGCGTGCCGCCACCAGTCGCACCAGCTCGATCTCGGCCGAGGTCCACACCCGCGGCTGGGCCTGGTGCACGCCGATCGCCGCGACCAGCCGGCCGCCCTTGTGCAGCGGCGCGGTGAGCACGGCGCGCATGCCCAGGCGCCGGTAGTTGGCATCGTCCATCCGCATCGGCGGCAGTTGGGTCTCGGTGTCCTGCACCACCCACGGCCGGTTTTCGCGCATGCAGTCCAGCAGGTCGCTGCCGAAGTCGCTGAAACGCGAGCGCCCGGTCAGGTGCGGCGCGCCATCGACGTAATCGGCGCGCACGTCGAAAGCATCCTCGTCGGCCTCGACGATCGCGTAGGCGCAGCGGCTGGCGCCCAGGTGCTGGCCGAGCAGGGCCGCGCCTGTCTCGCAGATGGCTTCGGGGCTGTGCAGGTTCTGCAGGGTGTCCTCGAGCATCAGCAGGAAGCTGTCGTGCGCCTGCGCGCGTGCCTGCTCGGTGCGGTCGATGCCGTGCACCAGGATTCCGCTGACCTTGCCCTCGGCGTCGTGCATCGGCTGGTACACGCATTCCAGCGTGGTTTCCGAGGTCGTTTCGTGCGGGCTGCGACACAGCTGGAAGGTCATCGACTCGTCGATGAACGCCTGGCCGCTGCTGCGGACGTTGTCGAGCAGGCCGATGACGCCTTGCTGCCGGATTTCGGGAATGGCGTCGGTCAGCGCCCGGCCGACCACTTCGCGCGGCCCGATCAACTGCTGGTAGCGCCGGTTGACGGTCTCGATCACGTAGTCTGGGCCGCGCAGGATCGCCAGCGCCGCCGGCGACTGCTCGAAGGCGTCGGCCATCTGCGCGCGTTGCGCATCCAGTGCCTTCAGCAGCGCGTCGCGCTCGCGCGCCAGGGTGATCCGCGCGGTGTCCTCGGTGCACACGCATAGCACGCCGGCGATGCGGCCCTCGTCGTCGAACAGCGGGCTGTAGGAGAAGGTGAAGTACACCTGCTCGCTATAGCCGTTGCGCAGCATCGTCAACGGAATATGTTCGTTCCAGGTCGATTCGCCGCTGGCCATGACCTGGTCGGCCTGCGCCCGGACTTCGGGCCAGACGTCCGGCCACACTTCTTCCATCGGCCGCGCGAAACCCTGCGGATGCCGCAGCCCGAGGATCGGCACGTAGGCATCGTTGTAGAGGTTGAACATGCGCTCGCCCCAGCGCACCGCCATCGGGAACCGGGAGTTGAGGCAGATCGACAGCGCCGTGAGCAGGCTCCGCGGCCAGTGCTCCATCGGGCCCAGTTCGTGCGCATGCCAATCGATGGCGCGCAGCAAGGCGCCCGTGGCGCTGCCGGCGGGAAACCGGACAGGAGGCGGCGAACAGTCCTTGACGTTGATGGCTGAGTCCCTCGGATCGTCCCCGCCAGGCGGCGGGCTTACGGTCCGGATTCTCAGGGGCGTGCGGTCATCTTGGCGTGAGCGTCCTGCAACGCCTTGATCAGCTGCTCGGACAGGTAGGGCTTGGTCAGCACCACGCCGGCGGCAAAGCCGGTGGGAAGGGCGTCGGCG
>JBEVKG010000253.1:0-3583 GCA_040509765.1 Xanthomonas sp. | reverse complement strand
AACGGAGCTGCTGGAAGACCCCGCATTGCCCTATCCGGGCACCGGTGCCAGCATGCCACGCTTTGCTTCCACCCCCCCGAGAGCGTCAATGACCCTGCACCGTGCGTCCGGCCAATGGCGGCTGGGGCTGATCCTCACCCTGGTCACCGCGCTGTGCTGGGCGACGCTGCCGGTCGCGCTGAAGCTGGTCCTGGAGGTCCTCGACCCGATCACCCTGACCTGGTTCCGCTTCCTGGTCGCTGCGGTCGTGACCGGCGCCTGGCTCGGCGCGCGCGGCAAGCTCGGCGGTTACGCCCAGCTGGGTCGCCGCGGCAGCGCGATGCTGGCGCTGGCGGCGCTGATGCTGGTCGGCAACTACGTCTTCTATCTGCTCGGCGTGCAGCACACCACGCCAGCGAACGCCCAGTTGCTGATCCAGCTGGCACCGCTGCTGATGACACTGGGCGGCGTGTGGGTGTTCGGCGAGCAGTTCCGCGCCGCGCAGTGGCTGGGCCTGGCCCTGCTGGTGACCGGCATGGTGCTGTTCTTCGCCGACCAGCTGGCGGCCAGCGCACGGGCGCCGGGTTACGTGCTCGGATCGGCGCTGGTCATCGTCGGCGCGATCGTCTGGGCGGTGTACGCGCTGCTGCAGAAGCAGCTGCTGCTGCGCCTGGGTTCGATGCAGGTGCTGCTTTTCATCTACGCCTTCGCCAGCGTTGCGCTGCTGCCGTTCGCGCATCCGGCGGCGCTGCTGCAACTGGACGCGGTGCACTGGGCGATGCTGCTGTACTGCGCGTTCAACACCATCGGCGCGTATGGCGCGTTCGCCGAGGCACTGGCGCACTGGGAGGCATCACGCGTGTCGGCCATCCTCGCCACCACCCCGCTGCTGTGCATCGCCGCGGCGACGGCGGTGCATGCGCTGTGGCCACAATGGCTGGCACCGGAACGGATCACCACGCTGGGCTGGATCGGCGCGGCGTTGGTGGTGGCCGGCTCGGCGGCGGTGAGCCTGCTCAACCGGCCTGCGGCGCGCTAGCATCGGCGCATGACAAACGCCGCTCCTGCCCAGCCCGCCACCCGCGCCGACACCCTGCCTGACTTCGACGCGGTCCTGGCCGCCGCGGCGCGCATCGCGCCCCATGCCCACGTCACCCCGGTACTGCGCGCGCACAGCCTGGATGCTCTGGCCGGTTGCGAGCTGCACTTCAAGGCCGAGCACCTGCAACGCGCCGGTGCCTTCAAGTTCCGCGGTGCGTGCAATGCGATCTGGTCGCTGACGCCGGACGAAGCCGCACGTGGCGTGGTCACGCATTCCTCGGGCAATCACGGCGCCGCCCTCGCCCTGGCTGCGCGCACGCGGGGCGTGGCCTGCCATGTGGTGGTTCCCGAAGGCGCCGTCGCCGCCAAGGTCGCAGCCATCGAGGCCTACGGCGCGGTGCTGCACCGCTGCGCGGCCACGATTGCCGCGCGCGAAGCCAAGTGCGCCCAGGTCCAGGCCGACACCGGCGCCGAGCTGGTGCACCCGTATACCGATTTCCGCGTGATTGCCGGCCAGGGCACCGCGGCGATGGAGCTGCTGGCCAACGACACCGCATTCGACGCGCTGATCGTGCCGGTCGGCGGTGGCGGCCTGGCCGCAGGCACGGCGCTGAGCGTGGCCGCGTTGTCGCCGCGGACGAAGTTGTTCCTGGCCGAGCCCAGCGGCGCGGCCGAGACCTGGGCATCGATGCAGCGCGGCGAGCGCGTCACCGAATTCACCCCCGATACCGTCTGCGACGGCCTGCGCGGCACCCTGGGCGACCCCAACTTCGTCATGCTCCACCAGCACCGCGCCGAGGTCCTTAAGGTCGACGACCGCGACACGGTCACGGCGATGCGCCTGCTGTGGCAGCGCACCAAGCAGATCGTCGAGCCCTCCTCGGCCGTTGCGCTGGCGGCGGTGCTGACACGCAAGGACCTGTTTGCCGGCCAGCGCGTCGGCATCGTGCTGTCGGGCGGCAACGTCGATCCGGACGCACTGCCGGAGCTGTTCGCACGCGGCTGACGGCGCCGATGTCGGAATAGCGTTAACGCTAACGTCGGCCGCCGTAAGGGTTGGCGGCACCGGTCACGTTCGCGACCACCCGCTGCGCCGCTATTATCTCCATGCCGGCCCTTCGCCGGCGTCGCCATGCCGGCCACCCCCGCCGCAAGGACACGCGATGATGAAGATCGACGGAACCCGCAGTCACGACCGCGCCACGGAGCTGATCCTGGCGTACTACGCGGCGTTCAACCGTGGCGATTGGGACGCGATGCTGGCCCTGCTTGGCGAGGGCATCATCCACGACCTCAACCAGGGTCCGCGCGAGATCGGCCACGAGGCCTTCGCCGCGTTCCTGCAGCGCATGGCCCGCAGCTATCGCGAGCAGTTGCACGACATCGTGGTGATGGTGTCCCCCGATGGAGCGCGTGCCGCGGCCGAGTACATCGTCCATGGCGAGTACGTGGTCAGCGACACCGGCCTGCCAGAAGCGCGCGGGCAGAAGTACGTGTTGCCCGGCGGCGCGTTCTTCGAGGTCAACGACGGACGCATCCAGCGCGTGAGCAATTACTACAACCTCGAAGACTGGATCGCCCAGGTCGGCGGCTGAAGCGTCTTCACCAGGACAGCAGCCGCAGGACGGCTGCATTCCGACAGGCCCCTTACGTTTGACGCCGTAGAGTCGGGCCACCCGCACGAGCCAGCGAGTCCGCATGCCCCGCGTCCTGCGTTCACCGTCGCTCTGGATCGCCGTGATGGCGACGGTGCTGGCGCTGTGCTTCCTGGGTACGCGCGGGATGTGGGATCCGGATGAGGGCCGCTACACGAATGTCGCGCTGATCATGCTCGACAGCGGTGACTGGCTCAATCCGCATCGCAACCACGAGGTCGGGCACTGGACCAAGCCGCCGCTGACCTACTGGACCATCGCCTCCAGCATCGCGGTGTTCGGTGCCAACACCTGGGCCGCGCGGCTGCCGGCGGCGCTGTCGTACCTGCTCTGCGTCTGGTTGACCTGGCGCATCGCGCGCAGGTTGTCGCCCGGCAGCGAAAACGCCGCGGCGCTCGGCTACGCCAGCATGTGGTTCACCGTCGGCGCGTCGCAGCTGATCACCACCGATTACGTCCTGACGGCGTGCGAGACGCTGGCGATGTGGGCCTTCGTCGAGGCGCGCTTCACCGGCACGGCTGAAGGCGAGTCGTCGCATCCGCGCCGCTGGATCGCACTGATGTGGGCCGGCTTCGCGCTGGCCTTCATCACCAAGGGACCGGCCGGGCTGGTGCTGTTGCCCGTCGTGCTGTTGTTCGATTACCTGATGCCGGGCCGGCACCGGGTTTTGCAATGGTCGGGCATCGTGCTGTTCGCGGTGCTCGCCTTGCCGTGGTACCTGGCGGTGTTCCATGGCAACCCGGGGCTGTTCCACTACTTCGTCGGCGACGAGATGGTGAATCGCATGACCACCGGCGAGTTCGGCCGCCACGCCGAGTGGTACGGCTGGATCGAAATCTATCTGCCGACGCTCGTGGTAGGCACCCTGCCCTGGACGCCAACGTTGTGGCGATGGGCGCGAGGACTGC
>JBEVKG010000252.1:0-5985 GCA_040509765.1 Xanthomonas sp. | reverse complement strand
AAGATCGCCCACTGGCAGCTCTCCGGGATCTCCGGGGTCTGGCGCATGATGTCGGTGATCGGGAAGCGGTCTTCGCGCGCGATCGCCATGTACATGCGCGGCATCAGCGGGAAGTGGAACGCCATGTGGCATTCGTCGGCGTTCTCGCCGAAGTACTGCTGGGTGTCTTCGGGCCACATGTTGGCTTCGGCCAGCAGCATGCGGTCGGGGTATTCGGCATCGAGCGTGGCGCGGATGCGGCGCAGGATGGCGTGGGTCTCGGGCAGGTTCTCGTTGGAGGTGCCGTCGCGCTCGATCAGGTACGGCACCGCGTCCAGGCGCAGTCCGTCCACGCCCAGGTCCAGCCAGAAGCGCATCACCTCCAGCACCGCCTCCAGCACCGCCGGGTTGTCGAAGTTCAGGTCCGGCTGGTGCGAATAGAAGCGGTGCCAGAAGTATTGGCCGGCCTCCGGATCCCAGGTCCAGTTGGACTTCTCGGTGTCGCAGAAGATGATGCGGGTGCCGGCGTAGTCCTGGTCGCTGTCGGACCACACGTAGAACGCGCGCTCCGGCGAGCCGGCCGGGGCCATGCGCGCACGCTGGAACCACGGATGCTGGTCGGAGGTGTGGTTGATCACCAGTTCGGTGACGATGCGGATGCCGCGCGCATGCGCCTGTTCCACGAAGCGCTGGAAGTCGGCGATGCTGCCGTAGTCCGGATGCACCGCCATGTACTCGGCGATGTCGTAGCCGTCGTCGCGGCGCGGGCTGGGGTAGAACGGCAGCAGCCAGATCGTGTCCACGCCCAGGTCGGCGATGTAGTCGAGCTTGGAGATCAGGCCGGGGAAATCGCCGATGCCGTCGTCGTTGGAGTCGAAGAACGACTTGACGTGCACCTGGTAGATGATCGCGTCCTTGTACCAGCGCGCATCGCCGGCCGGTGCGCGCGGCTCGAGTGGCGGGGACGACGGCAGGGCGACATTCATGCAGGAGCTCCGGCGCGGATGCGCCACAGGGAGAACGGCCGCGACGGATCGAGGCGGATGTGTTGGGTCTTGCCGTGCCAGGCGAAGTCGTGGCCGTCCCACAGGTCGCGCACGGCGACGCTGGCGTGGTCGGGCAGGCCCAGTTCCCACAGCGGCACTTCGATCTGCGCGTTCTGCGCCGCATGCGGGTCCAGGCTCACCGCCACCAGCACCAGGCTGCGGCTGCGCGCCAGGTGCGCGGCGTCGAGGAACTTGCCGAAGTACAGCACCTGGTCGTTTTGGGCCACGTAGAAGCGCGTGCCCAGGTGCGACTGCAGTTCCGGATGCTGGCGGCGCAGCAGGTTGAGGCGGGTGATTTCCTCGACGATGTCGCCCGGCGCGCGTTCCGGCCACACGCGCAACTGGTATTTCTCCGAGTCGAGGTATTCCTCCTTGCCCGGCAGCGGCGTGGCCTCGCACAGCTCGAAGCCCTGGTACATGCCCCACAGTCCGGACAGCGTGGTCGCCAACGCGGCGCGGATCAGGTGCCCGCTGCGCCCGCTGTGCTGCAGGAACAGCGGATTGATGTCCGGGGTGTTGACGAAGAAATGCGGGCGGAAGCATTCGCTGGGCACGCCGCTGTTGAGTTCCTCGAGATAGGCCTGCAACTCGGCCTTGTGCTGGCGCCAGGTGAAGTAGGTGTAGGACTGCGAGAAACCGACCTTGGCCAGCCGGTACATCGGCTTGGGCCGAGTGAAGGCTTCCGACAGGAACACCACCTGCGGATGGCGCCCGCGCACCTCGGCGATCAGCCATTCCCAGAACGGGAACGGCTTGGTGTGCGGATTGTCGACGCGGAACAGGGTGACGCCTTCGTTGACCCAGAACAGCACCGCATCGCGCAGCGCGTTCCACAGCGCCGGCACGGCGCCGCTGGCGTAGAAATCGACGTTGACAATGTCCTGGTACTTCTTCGGCGGATTCTCCGCATACGGGATAGACCCGTCGGCGCGCCAGGTGAACCAGTCCGGGTGATCGCGCAGCCAGGGATGGTCCGGCGCGCACTGGATGGCGAAGTCCAGCGCCAGTTCCAGGCCGTGCTCGGCCGCGGCCGCACGCAGGCGGCGAAAGCCCTCCAGCCCGCCCAACTGCGGATGCACCTCGGTGTGCCCGCCCTCGGCCGAGCCGATCGCGTACGGGCTGCCCGGTTCGCCCGGCTCGGCGGTGACCGCGTTGTTGCGGCCCTTGCGGTTCTTTTCGCCGATCGGATGGATCGGCGGCATGTACAGCACGTCGAAGCCCATCGCCTGGATGTGCGGCAGCCGCGCGATCACGTCGTCGAAGGTGCCGTGGCGCTGCGGATCGCCGCTCTGCGAGCGCGGGAACAGTTCGTACCAACTGGCGAAGTGCGCGGCGCGGCGCTCGGCCTCGACCCGGAAGGTCATCGGGTATTCGGTGCGGAACGGCTTGGCGTCGGCGCGCGCCATCGCCTCGGCGGTGTCCGGCTCGAGCAGCAGCTGCGCCTTCTCGGCCAGGTCGTCGGTGCGGGCGATGCGGGTGGCGATGGCCTTGAGCCGCGTGCCCAGCGCCCCGCGGCTGCGCCCGCGCGCGGCCTCGACCTGGGCCAGCGCCTCCTGCACGTCCACCGGCAGCAGCGTGCCGGCCGCACGCTTCTTTTCCAGGTCGGCATGGGTGGTGGCGTAGACGTCGCGCCAGGCCTCGATGCGGAACTCGTAGCGGCCCAGGCGCTGCAGCGGGAACTCGCCGCGCCAGCGGTCGTTGCCGAGCGCGCGCATCGGCGCGCTCGACCAGGTGCGCGCATCGGCGGCGCGCCACAGCAGGGCCACGGCGATGCGATCGTGGCCGTCGCAGAACGCATCGGCTTCGACGCAGACGCGGTCGCCGACCGTGCGCTTGACCGGAAAGCGGCCGTCGTCCACCGACGGCGTCACCGCCTCGATGCACACCCGCGCCTCGCCCGCAGCAACCTCGGCCGGCGTGCGTGCGCGCGCCGCGGTCAGCACCGGACGCGCCGGCAGGCTGCGGTAGATGCGGACTTCGCCCGCTTCCAGCGTCCCACCCTGCTCGCCCTGGATCGGCTCGCCGTGGTCGCTGAGCAGGCCCTCGCTGTCGCCGAGCAGGCGCAGCAGCGCAGGACCCGGCACCGGCAGCAGGTGGTCGCGGTCGCTGTTGAGCAGCACCAGCCACGGCGCGGCGTCCAGCGGCTCCACCGCCACGGCGGTGAGCGCGCCATCGCGCAGCAGCGGGCGCAGGCGCAGCGCCGCGGTGGCATCGGGCAGCGACGCGGCCGCCGTGGACGCGTCGCTCTCCAGGGTTGCGTGCGGCAGGTGTTCGGGCTGCCCGGGTTCCGCCGGCGCATCCTGTGCGGCGATCGCCCAGGCGCCGCCGAACGCGGCGGCCAGGCGCTGCCGCTGCGCGCGCGGCAAGGGCAATGCGGAAGCGTCGGGCGCATCGGCATCGACGGTGGCGACCACGCGGCGCGCCAGCGCGCGCAGGGCGCTGTCCTCGTCGAAGAACCAGTCGCCGCGGCCGTCCCACCAGGCCAGCGAGGAGAAGGCGGCATCGAAGCCGGCGCCGGCCAGTCCGCGCAAGGCGTCCAGGCCCAGCCCGGGCGTCCACGCCAGCAGCCGCGCGTGCGGCGCCTGTGCGTGGACCTCATCGATCAGCGTGCGCCACAGCGATGCCGGCACGCGCTGTGGCTGCAGCACGCGGAAGCCGGCCACGCCGCCGTGCAGCCAGTCGAGCAGGCGCGCGCTCCACCACTGCGCCAGCCCCGCGCCCTCCTCGGCGGAGGCGAAGCGGCCCTGGGCGATGTCCGGCGCCGCACGGTCGGCGCGCGGGTCCGGCAGCGCCGAACTGCGCGCGCGGAACCAGTGCGGATGTTCCTGCAGCAGGCGGCTGCCGCCGCCGATCTCGTCGATGCGCAGATCCAGCAGCACGCGCAGCCCATGCTGCTCGGCGCGCTGCAACCAGTGCCGTAGCTGCGCCTGGCCGGCCGCATCGTCGGCGGCGGGGTCGTGCAGACGGCCCTGCGGGTCCTGCGCGAACGGACTGGGCAAGACGATGTGATCGCAGCCCTGCGCCTGCGCCGCCGCCATGGCCGCGTCCAGCGCGGCCGCATCGTGAGGAGAAAAGGTGGACAGCAGGCAGACATGCATTCGGAAGATCCCGTTCGACGAATGAGAAGGACACGTCGCCTCTGCGCGCCGTTGCCGGCAGCGCGGATCGCGCCGTCGCATGGCAACGGCATCGGAACGGGATGGGCCTGCACGCTGTCGCGCTTGGGAACTCGCGACGGCGCCGGCGCACCCGGTTCCGCGCGATGCGATGCAGCCGCGCCACAAGACCACGAACGCCGCAAATGGAATGTGTGGATGACATTAAATGCGCGTGCATGTGACGCGACACGCTGTGCCAGGGTGTGGCGGCGCACGCTGCACGGCGCCACGCGTCACGCTGGGCGCCGCAACCATTCACGCGCTGCTGACACTCGCGAATGTGTGCACGCATCGTGTCTGAAGCGAGCAGCGCAGATAACCCGGCCCTCGCCCGGCGGAAATACGCACCGATGCGGCTTCAAAGCCTTCGTGGACCCGATCCCACCACATGCACGCCGGGTGCCGCTCGCCCCCGTGGGAGCGGCTTCAGCCGCGACAGGCTTTACCGGGAACGCCTCATCGCGGCTGAAGCCGCTCCTACGGGAGACGTCGCCGAGGACTGGATGCCTTTCATTCGCTCATCGAATAGGCGCGCTCGGCGCCGGCCGCCGCCCAGGCGGTGTTGGGCGTGGCCTGCAGGGTGAAGCGCAGTTCGCCGCCGGCCATCAGTTCCTCGTGGCGCAGGAACGCGCGATTCAATGGACGTCCGTTGAGGGTGACGCCGCCGACATAGGGATGCGCCTCGTCCAGGCCGTCGGCGATCACCGTGAAGCGCTTGCCGTTGGGCAGGGCCAGGGTGGCGCGCGGCAGGAACGGGCGGCCGAGGATGTACTGGTTGCTGCCCGGCGCCACCGGGTAGAAGCCCAGCGCGGTGAACACGTACCACGCCGACATCTGCCCCATGTCGTCGTTGCCGGCCAGGCCGTCCGGGCGCGCCGCGTACTGGCTGCGCATGATCTGCTGCAGGCGCGCCTGGGTGCGCCACGGCTGCCCGGCATAGGCATACAGATAGGCGACGTGGTGGCTGGGTTCGTTGCCGTGCGCGTACCAGCCGATCAACCCGGTGATGTCCTCCATGTGCGCGAACACCTTGGGATCGACCTTGGCGTCGAACACCTGGTCCAGCCGCGCCAGCAATGCGTCGTCGCCGCCATGCGCACGGGCCAGCCCGGCCACGTCCTGCGGCACGTACCAGGAGTACTGCCAGGCGTTGCCTTCGGTGTAGTCGGTGCCGTAGCCGCTGGCGTCCGGATCGAACGGGGTGCGGAAGCTGCCGTCGCGCTTGCGCGCGCGCATGAAGCCGGTGTCCGGATCGAAGGCATTGCGCCAGTTGCCGGCGCGCTTGGCGAAGGTGGCGGCGACCTCAGTGCGGCCCATGTCCTGCGCCATGCGCGCGATGGTCCAGTCGTCGAAGGCGTATTCCAGCGTCTTGGAGGCGGCCTCGCCCTCCTCGTCGATCGGCACGTAGCCGAGCGCGCGGTACTGGGCGATGCCGTCGTAGGGGCCGTAGTTGGCGCTGGCCACCATCGCCTTGAGCGCGGCGTCGGTGTCGTAGCCGCGGATGCCCTTCATGTACGCGTCGGCGATCACCGGCACCGCGTGGTAACCGATCATGCACCAGGTCTCCAGGCCGTGGAACGCCCACACCGGCAGCACGCCGTAGGGGCTTTCGCGCTGGTGCGCGAGCAGCGAGTTGACGATGTCGTTGGTGCGTTGCGGCGGCTGCACGATGGTCAGCAGCGGATGCAGCGCGCGATAGGTGTCCCACAGCGAGAACGTGGAGTAGTTCGTCCAGCCCTTGGCCTGGTGCACGGCGTTGTCGGGCCCGCGATAACGGCCGTCGCTGTCCATGAACAGGCTGG
>JBEVKG010000251.1:0-3398 GCA_040509765.1 Xanthomonas sp. | reverse complement strand
GGGCGATTACGCCTTCGACGTGCCCTACGCGCATCGCACGCGCTGCGCGGCGGCGGTGGCGGTGCGGCTGCAGGACGATCTGGCGCCGTGGGGCCAGGATCCGGTGCGGGCGATCGAGTTGCTGGACACGGTCTTCTATCGCGAGCGACGTGCCTACCTGGTCGGCCGCGTGCTGGGCGAATCGCGCTTCTCGCCGTGCGTGATCGCCCTGGTCAACGACGCGCAGGGCCTGCGCGCCGAAGCGGTGCTGACCAAGCGCAACGACGTGGCGCAACTGTTCGGCATCTCGCGCAGCTATTTCCAGGCCGACCTGGCCACCGTCGGCGACGCGGTGGTGTTCCTGCGCAGCCTGCTGCCGCACAAGCCGATCGACGAGCTGTACACCATGCTCGGCCGCGCCAAGCAGGGCAAGACCGAGCGCTTCCGCACCTTCTTCCGGCACTTCCAGGCCCATCCCAACGAACAACTGGTGCATGCCGAGGGCACGCCGGGCATGGTCATGGCGGTGTTTACCCTGCCCAGCTACCCGCTGGTGTTCAAGCTGATCCGCGACCGCTTCGCCTATCCGAAGACGATGAGCCGCGAAGAGGTCGAAGAGAAGTACGCGCTGGTGTTCAACCTGGATCGCGTCGGCCGCCTGCTCGACGCGCAGCCGTACCGCTCGCTGCGCTTCCCGCGCGCGCGCTTCGCGCCGGCGCTGCTGCAGGAATTGATGGAGGGCTGCGCGCGCAGCCTGCGCGAGGACGGCGACGACCTGATCGTCGAACTGTGCTACGTGCAGCGGCGCCTGCGCCCGCTGAACCTGTACCTGCGCGAGCAGGGCGCCGAGGCCGCGCGCGAGGCCGCGCTGGACTACGCGCAGGCGATCAAGGACATGGCCCGCAACAACATCTTCCCCGGCGACATGCTGCTGAAGAACTTCGGCGTCTCGCGGCAGGGCAGGGCGGTGTTCTACGACTACGACGAACTGTGTCTGGTCACCGACTGCAACTTCCGCGACTGGCCGCAGCCGCGCAACGAGGAAGAGGCGATGGCCGCCGAACCCTGGTTCCACGTCGCCCCGCGCGACGTGTTCCCGGAGCGCTTCGCGATGTTCATGGGCCTGCCCGCCGCCTCGCTGGAAGCGGTGCGGCATGCGCACGGCGAGCTGTTCGACCCGCAGTGGTGGCGCGACCTGCAGACGCGGCTGCGCGAGGACGACTACCCGGACGCGCCGCCCTATCCGGACGCGCTGCGCCTGGCCTGAGTTGCCGGCCGGCCGCCAGTGCGCTGTAATCGGCGCCTCATCTCAGGCAAAGGAATGCGCGATGCACCGTCGACCTCTCCGTTCGTGGTGGCGCTGGAGCGCCATGGTCTCGCTGCTGCTGGCGTTCGCCGCCGTGGCCGCCGACGGGGTCGGGCCCGGCGCGGTGCGCAAGCAGATCGAAAGCAGCATGCTGGTGAGCGGCACGATCGACATCGAGCCCAGCGGTACGGTATCGGCGCTGGCGCTGGATCGGCAGGAGCGCCTGCCCAAGGGCGTGGTCGACTTCGTCCGCAGCACCGTGATGCAGTGGAAGTTCGAGCCGGGCATGCGCGATGGCAAGCCGGTCCCGGCGCGCGCGCCGATGACCCTGCGCGTGATCGCCAAGCGCCTGCAGGGCGACGACTACCAGGTCGAGATCCGCGGCGCCGATTTCAGCCACTACGATCCCAACGACCGCAGCGTGGTGACCGCGATTCAGATGAAGCCGCCCGCCTATCCGCAAGCGGCCTACAGCGTCGGTGCTGCGGGTTCGGCGTACCTGGTGCTCAAGGTGGGCCGCGACGGCCGCGTCGCCGATGCCGCGGTGGAGCAGGTCAACCTGCGCGTGGTGGCGTCCGAGCGGCAGATGCAGCAACTGCGCGACGTGCTGGGCAAGAGCGCGCTGGGCGCGGCCCGCAAGTGGACGTTCCGCGCGCCGAGCGAAGGCAAGGACGTGGATGCGCCCTACTGGACCGTGCGCGTGCCGGTCGACTACGCACTGCGCGACGATATTCCCCAAGGCGCGCCGTCGTCCTACGGACGCTGGACCAGCTACGTGCCCGGCCCGCGCCAGCGCGCGCCGTGGATCACCAGCCAGGATGCGACCGGTTTCTCGCCGGACCTGCTCCCGGCCGGTGGCGTGTACATGGCCGACGGCGACGGCCCGCGCCTGCTGACGCCGCTGCAGGGCGGCTGAGCGCGACCACGTGCCGCCTGGCCGCAGAGATGGCCAGGCCACCGGCGACGGCGACGGTCGACGCTAACGCGCGGCGCGGCGCGCGCCGTCGCGGCGGCGGGTCGAGACGACCAGCACCGCCAGCAATAGCCCGGCCAGCAGCAGCGACGCGCCGACCGTGCCCAGGTCCAGCCCGCCCTTGCCGGCCGGCTTGCTCAGCAGGTCGCCCAGGGTGGCGCCGAACGGACGCGTCAGCACGAACGCCGCCCAGAACAGCGCTGTCCGCGAGACGCCGGTGAACGCGTAGGCCAGGGCGATCGCCGCCAGCAGCGCCGCGATCAGCAGCGCACCGCCGGCGAAGCCCAGCCCCGAGCTGTCGGCCAGGTAGTCGCCCAGCGCGGTGCCCAGCGTGTTGGAGACCAGGATCGCCAGCCAGTAGAAGACCTCGGCGCGGCCGCTGCCGATCCGCGCGACCGACAGGCTGCGCTCGCACAGCCACCAGGTCGCCAATACCGCAGCCAGCAGGCTGACCAGCAGCAGCGCGCCCTGCGCGTAGCCCAGGCCGAGGCTGCGGTCCATGTAGTCCGACAGCGTGGTGCCGGCGGTGCTGGTGGTCAGGATCACCCACCAGTACCGCCACGGCTGGAACTGCCGTGCGCGCAGCTGCGCCCACAGCGAGAGCAGGAACACCGCCAGCAGCAGCACACTGCTCAGCGCATAGCCGATGTCCAGGGTCATCGACAGCAGATCGCCGCCGGTCTCGCCCAGGGTGGTGGCGCAGATCTTCATCACCCAGAAGCCGAGGGTGACCGGGGCGACCTTGCTGACGGCGGGAGTGGCGGTGGCGGGCATGGCGGCGCAGGCGGCGGGGCGAGTGCCGCCCATCTCATCCGCGCCCACGTCGAAAGACCGTCGGACCCTGCGCCGTTGCCTCGTTAAAAAGTGTGGTCGCCACAAACGCGAACGCCCCGCCGAAGCGGGGCGTTGCGGTCGACCCGGCGCTGGACTCAGCGCTTCATCGAACCGAAGAACTCGTCGTTGGACTTGGTGTTCTTCATCTTGTCCAGCAGGAACTCCATCGCCGCGATCTCGTCCATCGGATGCAGCAGCTTGCGCAGGATCCAGATCTTCTGCAGCAGTTCCGGCTCGATCAGCAGGTCCTCGCGGCGGGTGCCGGAGCGGTTGATGTCGATGGCCGGGTACACGCGCTTCTCGGCG
>JBEVKG010000250.1:0-7940 GCA_040509765.1 Xanthomonas sp. | reverse complement strand
GGCGTTGCGTGGCGCAGCGCCTGACTGGCCGTCAGGTCAAGCCGCGCGGCGCCGGCAGCGCGCCTGCCCGGCCCAACCCGAAGGGCCGCGGTTGCGCGTGCCTGTGGCAAGGAAGAGCGAGGACGTGGACGTGCGTCCACGCCCGAGCGATGACGCGGCCACGGGCGCGCGCAATCGCGGCGCGGCATGCTCGGGAATGGGCGACACGCCCTAGGGTGCTTTCGCAATCGGCGCGCTGCCCGCATCATGGGGGTCTGTCCCGAGACGGTGCCGAGATGATCCGAGCCTGGCTGGCCACCCTGCTGTTGCCGATGCTGCTGTGCAGCATGCCATCGCTGGCCAGCGAAGTGGGCCTGTCGACCGAGGCCGAGCGCAGCGGATTCGCGCGCACCGGCCGCTACGCCGAAACCATCGCCCTGTGCGATGCGTTCGCGCAGCGCTATCCGCAAGCGGTGCGCTGCTTCGACTTCGGCACCACGCCGGAAGGCCGGCCGATGAAGGCGCTGGCGGTGTCCACCTCCGGCGCGCTGGATGCCGCCGCCGCACAGGCGCGCAAGCTACCGGTGGTGCTGATCCAGGGCGGCATCCACGCCGGCGAGATCGACGGCAAGGACGCGGGCTTCCTGGCGCTGCGCCAGATCATGGATGGCCAGGCCGCACGCGGCGCGCTGGACAGGCAGGTGTGGCTGTTCGTGCCGGTGTTCAACGTCGACGGGCACGAGCGCTTCGGCGCCTGGAACCGGCCCAACCAGCGCGGCCCGGAGCAGATGGGCTGGCGCACCACCGCGCAGAACCTCAACCTCAACCGCGACTACGTCAAGGCCGATGCGCCGGAGATGCAGGCGATGCTGCGCCTGGTCGCGCAGTGGGATCCGCTGCTGTACGTGGACCTGCACGTCACCGACGGCGCGCAGTTCGAGCACGACGTGTCGATCCAGGTGGAACCGCTGCGTGCCGGCGACGCCGCGCTGCGCGGCGACGGCCTGCGCCTGCGCGACGGCGTGCTGGCCGACCTCAAGCGGCAGGGCTCGCTGCCGCTGCCCTACTACCCCTCGTTCGTGGTCAACGACGACCCGGCCTCCGGCTTCGAGGACGGCGTGCCGACGCCGCGCTTCTCCCACGGCTATTTCCAATTGCGCAACCGCTTCGGCATGCTGGTGGAGACGCATTCGTGGAAGCGCTACCCCGAGCGCGTGCGCATCACCCGCAACACCATCGTCTCGGTGTTGCAGCAGGTGGCGCGGCACGGTGCGCAGTGGCGCACCGACGCGCTGGCCGCCGACGCGCGCGCGCAAGCCCTCGGCGGGCAGACCGTGGCGCTGGATTACCGCACCACCGACGCCTCGCACTTGGTGGACTTCCGCGGCTACGCCTACACGCGCACGCCCTCGCCGGTCTCCGGCGCGCTGATGACCCGCTACGACGAACGCACCCCGCAACGCTGGCGGGTGCCGCTGCGCGACCAGGTCGTGCCCAGCGTGGAGGTCGCCGCGCCCCGCGCCGGCTACCTGGTGCCGGCCGCGCAGGCCGCCCTGGTCGGCGCCAAGCTGCGCCAGCACGGCATCGCCTTCCGCACCCTGGACCACGCCGCCACCCTGCCGGTGCAGACCTTCCGCGCCGACACCGCCAGCTTCGCCGCACGCTCCTCCGAAGGCCACCAGCGGCTCAGCGTCGCCGGCGCCTGGAAGGCGGAGACCCGCGCCATCGGCGCCGGCGCGCTGTTCGTGCCGATCGCCCAGCCCAAGGCGCGGCTGCTGATGGCGCTGCTGGAACCGCAGGCGCCGGACTCGCTGCTGCAATGGGGCGAGTTCAACAGCGCGTTCGAGCGCGCCGAATACATGGAGGACTACGTCGCCGAGGACGTGGCGCAGCAGATGCTGGCCAGCGACCCGGCGCTCAAGGCCGAGTTCGAGGACAAGCTCGAACACGACGCGGCCTTCGCCAAGGATCCGCAGGCACGGCTGGAGTTCTTCTACCGCCGCCACAGTTCCTGGGACGAGCGCTACCGCCTGTACCCGGTCATGCGCAGCGACGAAGCACCGTCCTGACGCGCGGTTCCGCCCTCCCCCCCGACTCCCCCCGATGCGCCGTCCCTTCATCTGCCAGTGAGGCTGTTCGCCCCGATATGAAAACGTTTACAGGATCCCTTTGCCTGACCCTCGCGCTGGCCTCGCCCGCCACCGCCGCGCCGCCGGCCAAGGCCGCGAGCGCCGCGTCCACGCCGAACGCCGCCGCCGCGCAGCGCCCGTGGGCCGACCGCACCCTGTCGCCGGACCGGCGCGCCGCGCTGCTGGTGCAGGCGATGACCCCCGACGAGAAGTTCCAGATGCTGCACAGCTACTTCGGGCTGGGCAAGGATGGCGGCCCGCGTCCGGCCGGCGCGCTCGGCTCGGCCGGCTACGTGCCGGCGATCGCGCGCCTGGGCATCCCGTCGCAGCAACTGGCCGATGCCGGCCTCGGCGTGACCAATCCCGGCAACATCCGCCCCGGCGACCACGCCACCGCGATGCCGTCCGGCCCCGCCACCGCCGCCACCTGGAATCGCGAACTGGCCTTCGCCGGCGGCGCGACCATGGGCCGCGAGGCCTGGCAACAGGGCTTCAACGTGCTGCTGGCCGGCAGCGTCAACCTGCAGCGCGACCCGCGCAACGGCCGCAACTTCGAGTACGCCGGCGAAGATCCGCTGCTGGCCGGGGTGATGGTCGGCGAATCGATCCGCGGCGTGCAGAGCCAGCACGTGGTCTCGACCATGAAGCACTTCGCGATGAACGACCTGGAAACCGGCCGCAACACCCACAGCGCCGACATCGGCGAACAGGCCATGCACGAGTCGGACCTGCTGGCCTTCGAGCTGGCGCTGAAGATCGGCCAGCCCGGCTCGGTGATGTGTTCCTACAACCGCATCAACGGCGTGTACGGCTGCGAGCACGACTACCTGCTCAACAAGGTGCTGAAGCAGGAGTGGAAGTTCCCCGGCTACGTGATGTCCGACTGGGGCGGCGTGCACAGCGGCTCCAAGGCGGCGCTGGCCGGGCTGGACCAGCAGTCGGCCGGCGAAGTGTTCGACAAGGCGGTGTATTTCGACCAGCCGCTGCGCATGGCGGTGGCGGCCGGCACCGTGCCGCAGGCGCGCCTGGACGACATGGTCAAGCGCATCCTGCGCGCCTTCATCGCCACCGGCAGCTTCGACAATCCGCCGCAGCACCAGCCGATCGACGATGCCGCCGGCGGCCTGGCCGCGCAGCGCGTGGTCGAGGAAGGCACGGTGCTGTTGCGCAACGAGGGCAAGCTGCTGCCGCTGTCGCGCACGGTGCGCCGCATCGCGGTGATCGGCGGGCATGCCGACAAGGGCGTGATCGGCGGCGGCGGTTCCTCGATGGTCGGCATCACCGTCAACGGCGGCAACGCGGTGCCGGGGATCGCCCCGACCACCTGGCCCGGCCCGGTGATGTTCCATCCGTCCTCGCCGCTGCAGGCGCTGCGCAAGGCCCTGCCGGACGCGCAGATCGACTACGCCAGCGGCGACGACCCGGCCGCGGCGGCCAAGCTCGCGCACCAGGCCGAGGTGGCGATCGTGTTCGCCACGCAATGGTCGGCCGAGTCGGTGGACCTGCCGGACATCGGCCTGCCCGACAAGCAGGATGCGCTGATCGCGGCGGTGGCCAAGGCCAACCCAAAGACGGCGGTGGTGCTGGAGACCAACGGCCCGGTCGCCATGCCGTGGCTGCAGCAGGTGCCGGCGGTGCTGGAGGCCTGGTACCCGGGCATCCGCGGCGGCGAAGGCCTGGCGCGGCTGCTGCTGGGCGAGGTCAATCCGTCCGGCCGCCTGCCGGTGACCTGGCTGCGCGACGTGTCGCAACTGCCGCGGCCGTCGATTCCCGGCCTAGGCTTCAAGCCGGCGCAACCGGCCGGCAGCAACGTCGACTACACCATCGAAGGCGCCAACGTCGGCTACCGCTGGTTCGCCGCACGCGGCCTGGAGCCGGTGTATCCGTTCGGCCATGGCCTGTCCTACACCACCTTCGCCTACGCCAACTTCAAGGTGCAGGCCGACGGCAGCCGCGTCGTCGCCAGCTTCGACGTGCGCAACACTGGCGACCGCGAAGGCGCCGACGTGCCGCAGCTGTACCTGCGCCTGCCGCAGGGCCACCACACGCCGATCCGCCTGGTCGGCTGGGGCAAGGTGATGCTCAAGCCGGGCGAGAGCCGCCACGTCAGCATCGTCGCCGAACCCAAGACCCTGGCCGACTACGATCCGAAGAAGCGCCACTGGCACATCGCCGCCGGCGACTACGAACTGCTGCTGGGCCGTTCGGCGACGCAGGTGGAGGCGCGCGCGCCGCTGCACCTGCAGGACGGCGTGCTGCAGCACTGAGCAAGCGCTGCGGCGACCGCGCCGCGGCCCCGCCCCGCCTCCGCGCCTGCCGGAGGCGGGGCGATGTTCGCAACTGCCACCGGCGCGCCAGCGATTGTGTGGCGGCTGCCGCAGTGCCACCGGCTGTATACGCCCTCCTGAGGCCCTGCGCCGTAGCATCGCCCGCATGAACCCCCGCGTCTTCCGATGGCATCGCAGCGGCTGGCTGTTGCTGGCCGTGGCGGCATTGGCGCAGGCGCAGGCGATCACGGACGCGGTGCCGACGATCGCGGCAGCGCAGGACGGCGCGCTCACCGTGGTCACCCTCACGCTCGCCAGCGATGGGCGCACAGCGCAGGACGGCGACGACTGGATCGCGCGCCGCGAGCGCATCGCCGCGGCCCTGCAGCGCCTGCACCCCGACGCCATCGCCCTGCAGGAAGTGCTGCAGACGCCGGAGATGCCGAACCAGGCGCACTGGCTGGCCGCGCGCCTGGGCTACCACTGCCATTTCATCAGCCCCGATCCGCCGAGCCGCCCGCAACGCCGCGGCAATGCGCTGCTGACCCGCCTGCCGGTGCTGGAGGAGGCCGAGACCTTGCTGCATCCGCTGGAGGACTACAGCGTGGCCGGCCTGGTGCGGGTGGACCTGCACGGGCAGCCGGTGAACCTGTACTTCACCCGCCTGCACGCCGCGCGCGATGGCGCCGCCAGCCGCCGCGAACAGGCCGAGGATCTGATGGCATGGATCGATGCCACCGCCGAGGGCGTGCCGTCGCTGCTGGCAGGGGGCTTCTTCGCCGCGGCGCGCGCACCCGAGCTGGCGCCGCTGGCGGTCCGCTTCGAGGACGGCAGCGTGCGCAGCGAAGCGGCGCGCAACCGCATCGACGTGCGTGCACCCAGCACTGCGGCGGCCGCCGACCACGTGTTCTTCGAACGCGGCCACTTCCGCCCGCTGCGCGGCGCACGCCTGTTCGCGCCGGCACCGGACCGGCCGGCGGCCGGCACGCGCGGCCTGCTGATGGCACTGCAGCCGCTCGACCCGCTGCCGACATCGCTGCCACCGGTGCCGTAGCGGACCGCAAGCTCGGCGCATTTGCGCGCGATGCGATCGCTGCCGTGCGATGCAGCGCAGGGGGATCGCATCGGCATCGGTATGCTAGCGGCCCGGAACTATCGGCCAGCTCCAGTCCCCTGCGCTCGTCGCGCACCACGTCCTCTGCAGGAGTGGTTTCGGCCGCGACGGCCTTCCACGGAACGCCTGGTCGCGGCTGCAGCCGCTCTTGCGCGTGGCAGCCCCAGGTCATGAGGTGCCCTGGCGACGCAGCGGCGCAAGCGGCGCCCCACCGGGCGCAGACCGCCATCGCCGCCAGGCAAGTTGCGCACGCGCGATCGCAACGTGCCGCCTTTCCCTCCTCGCCTCACCTCGCAGCCACGCCGCGCCTGCACCTCCAGCGCTTCGGTACGGCACGCGCACAAAAAAGGCCGGGCGAACCCGGCCTTTTGCTGTGGCAGCGCTGGCGCGCGCGCGATCAGCCGATCGCGGCGTGGTAGCGGCGCTCCACTTCCTTCCAGTCGACCACGTTGAAGAACGCGCCGATGTAGTCCGGACGGCGGTTCTGGTACTTCAGGTAGTAGGCGTGTTCCCACACGTCCAGGCCCAGGATCGGGGTGTTGCCCTCGAACAGCGGGCTATCCTGGTTGGCGGTGCTCTCGACCACCAGCTTCTTGTCGGGGGTGACGCTCAGCCAGGCCCAGCCGCTGCCGAAGCGGGTCAACGCAGCCTTGGTGAAGGCTTCCTTGAACTTGTCGAAGCCGCCCAGTTCGCTGTCGATCGCCTTGCCGACGTCGCCGCCGGGGGTGCCGCCGGCATTGGGCGCCATCACCGTCCAGAACAGCGAGTGGTTGGCATGGCCGCCGCCGTTGTTGCGCACCGGACCCTGCAGGTTCTCCGGCAGCGACTTCAGCTTGGACACCAGCGCCTCGATCGGCAGATCGGCGTACTCGGTGCCTTCCAGCGCGGCGTTGACGTTGTTGATGTAGGTCTGGTGATGCTTGGTGTGATGGATCTCCATCGTCTGCGCATCGATGTGCGGTTCCAGCGCGTCGTAGGCGTAGGGCAACTTGGGGAGGGTGTAGGCCATGCGGTTCTCCTGGACTTTCGCCGTCGAAAGGACGAGCGTTGCGTGAGCAATGGTAGGGACGGTCGGCGACCTTACCAAGGGCGCGGCTGGGGAAACATCGTCCCATCCCGCGGCGGTGATGCCGGCCGGCCTAGCGAATCGGCGCCTACCATGCCCCACGCCCCGGTTAGTCGGATGTGAATCGCACGCGTCACCACCGTGACCGGCGGCGTTTAGAGCGGGAACAGGCAGGCAGGCCCATACTGTGCCGATGGTGCCATGCCGCGCGCCGCCGCCGTTCCTGCAGGAGAGTCCATGCGCAAGCCCGTGCTGTTGATCGCCGCCATCGTGTTGCTGGTGGGCGGGCTGTGGGGGATTCGCGGGCTGCAGCATGCGCCGCACCCGCAGTTCGCCCCCTCGCTCGATGCCGCGGCACAGACGCCGTACACCGCACCCGGCAGCGCCGCGCCCGCTGCCGATGCGGCAGCACCGGACGTGCCGGCGTTCCTGCCGCCCGAAGCCCGCGCCACGGTCGCTCTGATCCTGCGTGGCGGTCCGTTCCCGCACCGCCAGGACGGCAGCGTGTTCGGCAACCGCGAGAACCGGTTGCCGGCGCAGCCACGCGGCTACTACCGCGAATACACCGTCGACACCCCGGGCCTGTCGCATCGCGGCACGCGCCGCATCGTCACCGGCGGCACCCCGCCGCAGGTCTGGTACTACAGCGACGACCACTACGCCAGCTTCCGCAGCTTCCAGGTCGACAGCGCGAGGCCGACGCCATGAGCGGCTTTCCGTTCGCACTGAATCTGGCCGAGCCGGCCGCCTCCGGCGTCTACCGCGTCGCCAACCGCGACCTGGACAGCGTCGCCGCCCTGGCCCGCGACGCCGGCCTGCGGCTGTGCCGGATCGACCTGCACGGCTGCACCGGCAAGGCCATGTTGCTGATGCGGCTGGCCGCGCAGCTGGATTTTCCGCCCGGCTTCGGCCGCAACTGGGATGCGCTGACCGACGGCCTGCGCGACCTGTCCTGGCTGCCCTCGCCGCGCGGCTACGCGTTGCTGCTGGAGGATGCCGGACAGTTGCAGGCAGTGGCGCAGCCGGCATTCGACGTGCTGCTGGAGATCCTCGACGACGTCGCCCGCGAGTGGGCGCAGGACGGCCTCAGCTTCGTCGCGTTCGTCGGCGGCAGCCAGGAACCGGAAGCGCCTGCGGAAGCCGACTGAGCGCATGGCGTAGCAGCGGCTTCAGCCGCGACCGGCAGTCAGAGGCAGCTCGATCGCGACCGGCGTGCGACGCCCTGGTGTCGAATCCCGCCGCTGGCTGCGGTTAGCGCAGGCACGCACATGCGTGGCCGTCTGCCTGCAAGAGCAGCGTGTAGGAGCGGCTTCAGCCGCGACCGGATGCACCGGTCACGCCCGTCGCGGCTGAAGCAGCTCCTACGAAAAACGCGCGGGTTGTGC
>JBEVKG010000249.1:0-13332 GCA_040509765.1 Xanthomonas sp. | reverse complement strand
GATGCTGTGCTACGTCACGCCGAAGGAGCATCTGGGCCTGCCCAACCGCGCCGATGTGCGCGACGGCATCATGGCCTACAAGATCGCCGCGCACGCCGCCGACCTGGCCAAGGGCCATCCCGGCGCGCAGGTGCGCGACAACGCCTTGTCCAAGGCGCGCTTCGAGTTCCGCTGGGACGACCAGTTCCACCTCGGCCTGGACCCGGAGAAGGCGCGCGAGTTCCACGACGAGACCCTGCCCAAGGAGGCGCACAAGCTGGCGCACTTCTGTTCCATGTGCGGACCGCATTTCTGTTCGATGAAGATCACTCAGGATGTGCGCGACTACGCCGCCGCGCACGGGGTCGACGCGGATGCGGCCCTGCAGGCCGGCATGGCGGAGAAGTCGGCGCAGTTCCTGGCGTCCGGGGCGCAGGTGTACCGCGCCGAGTGAGCGCGCGGCGGTCGGCGCCGCACGGCGCCGCTGCCACTGCCCGCGTGGACCTGGTCGCGCGCGCTTGTGCGAGGCCGCACCTGCCTGGCAGACGGACGCGCGGCAGGTGCGGCCTGCGTCCGAGTTCACCACGACGCAGGCCGCACGCGCGTCTATGATGCGCGCTGGTCGCCACAGGGAATGTCTCATGCTGCGCTATGCGTCCGCGCTGCGTCGCCATCCGTCCGCGCTGCTGCTCGGCGTGCAGTTGCTGGGCGTGCTGCTGTATCCCTGGATGGAGGACACCGCCGCCGGCCGCGCGCTGTTCGGTGCGTTCGGCATCGTGGTGCTGGCGCTGGCCCTGTGGGTGGTCGACCGGGGACCCTCGGCGCTCTGGATCGCCTGTTGCCTGGCGCTGCCGTCGGTGGCGCTGTCGATCGCCGCGGCGCTGCTCGGCAATCCGGCGATGACCGCCTGGGCGCAACTGCTGGAAAGTCTGCTGTACTTCTATACCGCCGGCAGTCTGATCGCCTACATGTTGCAGGACCACGTGGTCACCCGCGACGAACTCTATGCCGCTGGTGCCACCTTCACGCTGCTGGCGTGGGCCTTCGCATTCGTCTTCGCGGTGTGCCAGCAATGGCTGCCGGGCAGCTTCACCGCGGCCGTCGATGCCTCCTCGCCGCGGACCTGGATGGAATTGCTGTATCTGAGCTTCAGTGTGCTCTCCGGCGTGGGCCTGAGCGACGTGGTACCCGTGCTGCCGTTCGCGCGCGCGCTGGTCATGATCGAGCAGTTCGCCGGGGTGATGTACATCGCCCTGGTGGTGTCGCGGCTGATCGGGCTCAGCGTCACACGGCACATGAAAGTGTGAGCGTGGCATAAAAAAAGCGCGCCCAGGGGCGCGCAGTCATGGAACAATTATGTGAGTTCGTCGGCGGAGAGAGGGCCTGAATGCGTCGTCGCGGTTGGCGACGGCGACGACTAGAGTAGAATCCGGTGACATGTCGCGCTTGGCGACATCCGCTGCCTCGTTTTGCCGAGTTTGCTCGTTGGCTCCCGCTGCGGGGCCACGCGTGGCCGCGTCGCCGCCGCATCTGCGGCACTTCCGTCACGGCGTTTTCTTCGTTGTCCAAGATGTCTCTTCCATCGTCCGCCACACCGACGCTTCCGCAGCGGATGCAGGTCGGCGATTGCCTGGTGCTGCTGTCCTTGCGGGAAGTGCATGCGCCGCGCGCGCGCCGGCCGCAACGGCTCACGCCCAAGGCGATGGGCGTGCTGCGGGTATTGCTCGCGCAACCGGGCCAGGTGGTGGAGCGCGAAGCGTTGCTGGCGCAGGTGTGGCCGGACACGCAGCCGACCAACGATGTGGTGACCCAGGCCATCACCCAGTTGCGCAAGGCCTTTGCGGCCGGGGTGCGCGGCGAGGCGCCGGTGTACATCGAGACCCTGGCCAAGACCGGCTACCGCCTGGTGGCGCCGGTGCAGGCCTTGCCCGATGTCGAGGCCGAGCTGGGCGCGACATCGGCCGCATCGGTAGAGACCGACGCCGCAGCGGCGACGGCCGTCACCGTTGCTCCGGCCGTCGCCCCCGCAGCGCGGCGGCGCCCGCCGTCGTGGCTCGCGGCCGCGGCCGGTGCGGCGGCGATGCTGGTCCTGGCGCTGGCCTGCTGGTGGTGGTTCGCGCGCGATTCGGCGGCGCCCGCCGACAGCGCCGAACAGGAGCGCGTGCTGGGCAGCCCGAAACGCCCCTATCGGCTGATCACCGCGCTGTCCGGGTTCAAGCTGGAGCCGGCGCTGTCTCCGGACGGTGCGCAGGTGGCCTATGCCGCACGGACCACCGGCAGCGACGGCACGCAGTTGCTTGTGCAGCCGACCAGCGGCGCCGCCGGCAGTACCGCCCCGCGTTCGCTGGGTGTGCCGGCCCACGGCGAGTCCGACCGCCTGCCTGCCTGGTCGCCCGACGGTGCGCACATCGCCTTCGCCCGGCTCGGCGCGGACCGGCAGTGCCGGGTCATGCTGGTACAGGCCGACGGGCGCGCGCCCGCGCGCGAGGTCGCGCGCTGCGACGACAGCGAATTGCTCAGTTTCGACTGGACGCCGGATGGCCGCGGCCTGGTCTTCGGCAGCATGAGCGGACGCCAGCCGGCACGCGGCATCCGCGTGCTGGAGCTGGGCAGCGGGCGCTGGACGGCGTTGGACTATCCGGTCGCCGCCGGCGATTTCGATTACGCGCCGCGCTACTCGCCGGACGGCAAATGGATCGCCTTCGTGCGCAATCCGCAGATGGGCGGGCTGTGGCGGATGCCGGCCGCAGGCGGCAGGGCCGAGCCGCTGACCCATGAATTCGCCGAGATCCGCGGCTGGGACTGGGCCCGCGACGGGCGCGGCATCGTGTTCGGGCGCCGCGTCGATGGCGAGACCCGGCTGTACCGGCTGGACACCCAGACCCGACGCCTGCGCGATCTCGGCCTGAGCGACGCGCAGGCGCCGCGCCTGGCCCGCGACGGCGGCAGCCTGGCGTTCGTGCACCGGCGCCCGCAGTTCGCCGTGTACCGCATCCCGGCTGGCGCGGCGGACGTGCCCCGCGAGCGCCAGCGGCTGTTCGCGTCCACCGGCCGCGACGGGCAGCCGAGCATCGCGCCGGACGGGCGCCAGCTCGCCTTCACCTCCGATCGCGACGGCAGCTATGCGCTGTGGTGGGGCGACGTGACCCAGCCGAGCTCGTTGCGGCTGATCGACGGCGTGCGGCCGGAGACCCGGCAGCCGCTGTCGTGGTCGGCCGACAGCCAGGCCTTGCTGGTCAGCGGTCGCGACGCGCAGGGGCGTTCGGCGATCTACGAAGTGCGGCCGCAGTCCGGCAGCGTGACGGCCTTGCCGGTGCCGGCCGGCGAGCCGCTGCAGGCGCTGTACACCGAGGATCCTGGGCATCTGCTGGTCTTGCTTGGCGAGAGCGGACACACCCGCCTGCAACTGTACGACCGGCGCACGGTGCCCTGGCGGTTGCTGGCGACCGTGCCGGATGTCTCGCAGGTCCGCACCGACCAGGGCAACGGACGGATTCTGTTCACCCGGCTCGCGCGCAGCGGCCTGTGGCGCGCCGATGCCAGCCTGGACCTCGCAAGTGTGCATACGGTGGACGACAACCTGCCGTCGTTGTGGCGCTACCGCAGCTGGGCGCTTGGCCGCGATGGCGCAGTGCATTACCTGTTCCAGACCGGCGAATGCGCCAGCCGGATGGCGCGCATCGACGGTGGCCTGGGCGACAGCGTGTGCCTGGACCGCGATCACTTTAGCGCGATCAACGGTTTCAGCATCGATCCGCGCAGTGGCGACGCCTATGTGGCACTGGCGGTCGAGGATGGCAGCGAAATCGGCTTCATCCGCATCGGCGAGGAGCCGCAGTGGTTCTCGACGATCTCGCACAACTGGTTGATCGGAAAAGAAAACTAGGCTTCGCAAGTTATTCGTAAGGGCATCGTGGCGATTTCGGACAAATATCGCCGGGCCTTCCTGACCCGCCGCCAGATTCGGCAAAGACTGCATGCCGGTTTACCTCAAGCGGGTGCTCGGATGCGGCAAGCGTTCCTGGTCGATCATGGACAACAACTGGTGCTGGATGCGGACGAGGCGCTGTCGGGTCCGGCGTGTCTGGGCGCGGCGCGCCTGGCCAGCGTGCAGGCGTCGTCCAACGCCTTCACGGTCTGGCTGCAACTGCGCGGCAGCGCCTGGATCGAGGCCAAGGAAGGGCGTTTCGCCCTGCGCCGCGGCCAGTGGCTGGCGTTCGAACGCGATTCGCGGCCGCTGTTGCAGACCGACCGCGACGGCCTGTGCATCGGCCTGAGCCTGGACGGCGAGGCGCTGAAGGCCTTGGGACGGATGGCCGACGAGACCTTGTATGCGGGGCGCGGCGAACTGTCGCTGCGCGAGACGCGGACCGCCTTGCGCTTGTGGCGGCAGGCGGCGGCGCGGCCCGGGGATGCGTTGGCGATGCGGCCCGTCCTGCTGCATCTGGCCTCCATGCAGGGTGAGTTGTCGCGCCGCGTGCAGCGCTGTCCGGGACGCTCGCGGGTGCGCAAACGCCAGGTGTTCGGGCGCATGCAGCGGGCGCGGCTCTATCTGGACGGCCATCGCGACCGCGTGGTGCGGATCAGCGAACTGGCCGAACTGACCAACTTCTCCAGTTGGTACCTGTCCAAGACGTTCCAGAGCCTGTACGAGGAAAGCCCGCAGGCGCTGTCGGCGCGGTTGCGCCTGGAGCGCGCGGCGGACCTGCTGCGCGACACCACGATGATGATCGGCGAGGTGGCCGCCGCCAGCGGATTCGACAATTGCTGCAGCTTCGCGCGGGCGTTCCGTGCGCGCTTCGGTGTCTCCGCCTCGCAATATCGGCATGGCAGTCCCGTGCCGCCAGAATCGGCAAAGTCTGCGGGCGGCAGCGGCAAAGCAGCCGCGCTCACCGGAACGTAACGTGCCCAGGGCGTCTTAACACGCCCCTAACGTTACCCTGGAGAGATTGATGAACCTTCGCACTTCCGCAGTGCGGCTGGGCTTGCTGCCCGCCAGCATCGCGATCGCGTTGACGCCGGCGATTGCCGGCGCGCAAGAAGCCGCCGCCTCGTCCACCACCACGCTGGACCGGATCGAAATCACCGGTTCGCGCATCCGCAGCGCCGACGTCGAAACCCAGCAGCCGATCCTGACCCTGGACCGCCAGGCGCTGGAGCGCCAGGGCTACACCTCGGTCGCCGACGTGCTGCAGAACCTGACCTCGGCCGGTACTCCGGCGATCTCGCGCGCCGACGCGCTGGCCTCCGGCGAGAACGTCGGCGGCTACTACGTCGACCTGCGCAACCTCGGTGCCCAGCGCACCCTGGTGCTGCTGAACGGCAAGCGCCTGGGCGCGACCACCTCGGGCCTGCAGGACCTGAGCCAGGTGCCGATGGCGGCGATCGAGCGCATCGAAGTGCTGAAGGACGGCGCCTCGTCGATCTACGGCTCCGATGCCATCGCCGGCGTGGTCAACATCATCACCCGCAAGCGCTTCGACGGCGCCGAAGTCTCGGCCGAGTTCGGCCAGTTCGGCGAAGGCGACGGCAAGACCTCGCAGTACTCCTTCACCATCGGCACGCAGGGCGAGCGCGGTGGCGTGGCGCTGACTGCCGAGTACTCCAAGCAGGATCCGGTGTTCGCCAAGAACCGTTGGTTCAGCCGCGACGGCAGCCGTGGCCCGAACTCCACGCCGGGCAGCTGGAGCCCGATCAGCCAGAATGGCAGCTGGTGCAACCCGCTGACCGTCGACTGCTCGGACCCGGACGTCGCGGTGTGGCAGACCCTGAACCAGGGCGGTAACCCGAACAATCCGGCCGACTACCATCCGCTGACGGCGGCCGAGCGCGCCAATGCCAACCAGCAGATGATGGTGCAGACCGGCATCGAGCGTAAGTCGGTGTTCGCCAACGCGAACTACGACCTGACCGACGCGATCGTGTTCAACGCCGACGTGCTCTACAACGAGCGCACCACCGATCAGCAGATCGCCGGCTATCCGTACCAGTCCGCCGCATTCGGCACCCCGCTGGCCGGCGACAGCGCGTTCAACCCGATCGGCCAGGACATCGACTTCCGCCGCCGCCTGTGGGAAGTGCCGCGCACCACCGAGAGCAAGCTGAAGACCACGCGCTTCGCGCCGACCATCAGCGGCTCCTTCGAGTTCGCCGACCGTACCTGGGATTGGGACGTCGGTGCGCTGTGGAACCGCAACGAGAGCACCAAGACCGGTCACGGCGACATGAGCCTCATCGCGGCGCGCCAGGCGCTGGGTTCGTCCTTCATCAACGCCAATGGCGTCGCCCAGTGCGGCACCGCCGCCGCGCCGGTGTCGCTGAGCGCCTGCCGTCCGTGGAACCCGCTGCTGCCGTACGGCGTGGCCGGCCCGGGCTCGCTGGCCGATGCGGAGACCCAGGCCTTCCTGTTCCCGTACTTCACCGATACCGGCCTGACCAAGACCACCAGCTACACCGCCAACCTGAGCGGCACGCTGGCGATGCTGCCGGCGGGCGACCTCGGCATCGCGGTCGGCTACGAGCACCGCAAGGAAGAAGGCCGCTTCTCGCCGGACGCCTTCGCGCAGTCGGGTGAGAGCACCGGCCTGGGCGCCAAGACCACCGCCGGCAACTACGAGCTGGACGAGTTCTACCTCGAGTTGAACGTGCCGATCCTGGCCGACATGGCGTTCGCCAAGCAGCTGACCCTGAACCTGGCCAGCCGCTACTCGGACTACAGCAATTTCGGCGACACGGTGAACTCCAAGTTCGGCTTCACCTGGAAGCCGATCGACGAACTGCTGGTCCGCGGCACCTACGCCGAGGGCTTCCGCGCGCCGACCATCAACGATCTGTACGGCGGCCTGAGCAGCAGCTTCGAGTCGTACGTCGATCCGTGCGGCGTGGGCGCGCCGAACAGCGTCAACGGCAATGCGGCGTGCAACGCGGCCGGCGTGCCGGTCGGCTACACCCAGCTGGGCCAGGGCTACGTGCCGTGCACCACCTACCCGTGCCAGACCCCGGACGAGTTCATCAGCGGTTCCAACCCGAACCTGCGTCCGGAAACCTCCACCAGCAAGACCGCCGGTCTGGTGTGGAGCCCGCGCTGGGTGCAGGGCCTGGACATCTCGCTGGATTGGTACCGCTACGAGATCAAGGACATGATCATCGCCGATAGCGTGGACCGCATCCTGCGCGACTGCTACGTGCTGGGTAATGCCGAGCGCTGCGCCGGCGTGACCCGCGCCGCCGATGGCCACATCTCGGCGATGACCTACGGCGTGGCCAACCTCGGCCAGATGGAAACCGAAGGCTACGATCTGGGCATCCGCTACCGTCTGCCGGAAATGGCGTTCGGCAAGATCCTGATCGACTGGCAGACCAGCTACGTCAGCAAGTACGACGAAGCCGGCCAGAACGCTGCGGGCGACAACATCACGATCGGTCGCGTCGGCGAGCCGGGCATCTTCCGCGTGCGTTCCAACCTGGGCGTGAACTGGACGATGGGCGACTTCGGTGTGAACTACACCCTGCGCTACTACTCCGGCATGAAGGAAAGCTGCATCTCGCTGGCCACGGACTACTGCGATGCGCCGGACCACTTCGCCAACGGCGAATCCGATCCGCTGCGTCACACCGGCGCCAACACCTTCCACGACCTGCAGGTCAACTGGAAGGCGCCGTGGGATGCGACGATCGCCATCGGTGCGAACAACGTGTTCGACCACCGCGGCCCGCTGATGTACTCGGCCCCGAGCAGCGGCTTCGCCTACTACGGCGGCTTCGACATCGGCCGCTACGTGTACATGAAGTACACCCAGCGCTTCTGATCGAGCTGTCTGCGTGACACGAAGACGGGCCGCAAGGCCCGTCTTTTTTTGTTCACCCAACTGAGGGGAGACAAGCACACGGCCGACCCGATAAGGTTGGGGTTGTCGAGACTGCCGCGACGGCGCCTACGTTTTCCTCAAGATCCGCGCCGTCTTGCCCGGTGATGGGGGGGCATCTTTGATTCCTGGTATGAGCGCGGCGGCCCGCCTGGGCAATGTGTCGCCGTGCCCATGGCGGCTACCGTTCTACCAAAGCAATCGGTTGAGGCTGGCGTACTCGATGCCAGCGCGGGGCACGCTGGAAAAGTTGCCGGTCAGGAAGTCTTCGACACTGTTCACGCCGGCACCGAACGCGTGCTGGAACAGCGCCGGGCCGGCGCTGATCCGACGCACACCGGCCTCGCGCAATGCCAGCAGCGACGGTAGCCCGGGAACCGTCATTACGTTGAGCGGCATCGCGACCTTTGCCGCGATCTCGGCAATTTCCTTGATATTGGTGATGCCTGGCACGAAGCCGCCGTCTGCACCTGCGCCCCGGTAGCAAGACAAGCGATGGATCGCCATGTCCACCGCATCACGCCCGGAAGCGAGGCCGCGCAAGTAAACGTCGGTACGTGCGTTGATGAACAACGGTGTGTCGCCGAGAGCCTGACGGGCCATGCGGATCTTCTCCATCAACAGCTCGGGCGTACCTGCACCATCTTCCAGATTGATCCCAACCGCACCGATGGCCGCGATTTCCTTCGCCAGCTCCGCCACGGCGTGCGGGTCGTCGCTATAACCGTCCTCCAGATCGATACTGACCGGAACTGACGAGACACGGGCAATGGCGCTTACCTGATGCAATAGTGCATCGAGCGGCAGTGCACCGCCATCGGCATAGCCGCAAGCCCAGGCCAGAGCCGCACTGCTGGTACCGATAGCTGGAGCGCCTGCCCGTTGCCAGAGCGCTGCGCTGACGGCATCCCAAGCGTTGGCGATTAACAGGGGGGTGTTGGTGCGATGAAGGTCTAAAAACCTGAAAAAAGCGGGTGCGCTCATGACGTGTTGCCTTAGGCGGGCGAGTGGCCGAAATGTGGCATCGGCCGCGCTAAGTGTCTTGCCATTTTCGGACATCAACCTCGACAAACCGAAGCCTTGCCTAAGGCTTGAACTAGGTCAACTTGGCCGCGCCAGCGGACAAGCTCGGCTTGAATGAATCATCAGGCAACTGCACTTGTAGCTGCCCGCACCTATGCGATTGGCGGGGCATGCCACCACCGGGCAGGCCGCGGACACGTGTTGGCGCGAGTGCACCAGCGTGTCGTGCTGCCGCTGCAACGCCTGCAGCATCCACTCCCGGTGTACGAGGCCTTGCCGGACATGGCGAGATGGGCCTGCAGCACGAGCGCATCGCCGAGGTGTACGAGCAGCTCAAGCTCACCAGGCTGGGCAGCGACTGGCCGGCTCTGGTGCAGCATGCGGTGCGCGAGGGCGCCAACTTCGCCGACTTCCTGGAGCGTGCGCTCGCGAGCAGGCGGCCCGCGCACGCCAAGGTCGGTCTTACGCCGACGTCAGCCCCATCAGGTTTTCCGCGTGCTCGCGCCAGGTCGGCAGCTTGTTGAGCATGCCGGTCTTGGCCAGGTACTCCTCGTCGACCTCCGAGCCGCTGGCCAGCGCCATCGCCACGTGCACCGCGCCAGTGACCCAGAAACTGCGGGTGCTGGAGCGCTGCGGCTGGCGATGGAAGGCCACCGCCTCGATGATCGGCATCGGCAGGCCCCACAGGCCGAGCAGGTAGGCACCGGCTTCGGCGTGGCCCGGCCGGGTGTCGTCGGCATCGGTGGGCGGCTCGCGCTCGTCGCGCACGCCCGGCAGCAGCAGGCCGATGTCGGCCAGCAGCGCCGCGGTCGACCCCAGCTCGACGCTGGAGGCCGGCAGCATCTTCGCGGCCAGCTTGGACGCCAGCAGCGAGCGCTGCTGCAGCGCGTTGCGCTCGGCGTTGGACAGCGCCTGCACCGAGAACACTTCGCTGGCCAGGACCAGGTCGCGCAGGGTAGCGGTGCCCAGGCGGGTCACGGCGGTGCGCAGGTCGGAAATGGTGCGGCCGTTGGAGAAGAACGCCGAATTGCACAGCTGCAGCACCTTGGCCGCGATCGCCGGGTCGGCCGAGACCAGCTTGGCCAGGTCGGCGGCGTTGCTGCCTTCGTCCTGCTCCAGCGCGTGCATCAGGCTCAGGTACAGATGCGGCGGCGAGGGTAGCTTCTCGATGCGGCCGATGCTGGAGCGCAGGCGCGGGTTACCCAGCAGTTCCTGCAGTTCCTCCAGGCTGGTGACCGCTTCCAGCAGCATCTCCGGCGACAGCGGCAGCGGCAGGAACCGATGCGCCACGCCGATGATCCGCGCCGGCGGCGCGCGGTTGCTCTGTTCGGCCTCGATCAGCGCGATGCGGATGGTCTCGGGGCTCAGCGTGCGGATCTGGCCGAGCAGGGTGGCCGTGGTCAGGTCCGGCAGCGTCGGCGCGGCGATCACCGCATCCAGGCGCACCGTCGCCGCCGCGGCGATGGCGGCATTGCCGTCGGCGACGCTCTGGACCTGCCAGTCCTCGCCAAGATCGCGAATGTATTCAGTGACTTCGGACGGAAGGCTGGCTTCGTCGCCGACGAACAGGATGCGCAAGAGACTGTCCCCCAAGAAGAGCCGGGTCGCGGACGGACCGGGCTCGGTGATGCCATGACGCAATGTACCGCAAACCCCGAAGCGCGGCGCCCCGGCAACGGCAAAACGTGAAACGGATCAGCCGCGGCGGGGCAGCGCCCCGCCAGGGCTGCGCGGCTCAGGCGCCGGCGTCGTAACGGGCCACGGACTCGCGCAGGATGCGCTTGGCTTCCTCGGCGTTGCCCCAGCCGTCGAGCTTGACCCACTTGCCCTTCTCCAGGTCCTTGTAGTGCTCGAAGAAGTGGCCGATGCGCTCCATCCAGTGGCCCGAGACCTGGGCGATGTCCTCGATGTGGGCGTAGCCCTCGAACACCTTGGCCACCGGCACCGCCAGGATCTTCTCGTCGCTGCCGGCCTCGTCGCTCATCTTCAGCACGCCGACCGGGCGGCAGCGCACCACGCAGCCGGGCACCAGCGGCAGCGGCAGCACCACCAGCACGTCGGCCGGGTCGCCGTCGCCGCACAGGGTGTTGGGCACGTAGCCGTAGTTGCAGGGATAGCGCATCGGGGTGGAGAGGATGCGGTCGACGAAGATGGCGCCGCTGGCCTTGTCCACTTCGTACTTGACCGGCTCCGAATCCTTGGGGATTTCGATGACGACGTTGATTTCTTCCGGCAGGTTCTTGCCGGAGGTGACCAGTTCCAGACCCATGCGCTAGCTCCAGTGGAGTGGCTTCTAAAGAGGCAGGCATTCTAGTCGGTTGGCTGTTGCAATGCAGCGCACGGCGATTCGGAGGATCCCTACAGCGGTTTCGGACTCCATACCGGCCCGCATGGGGCGCAGTCCGATGGTGCCGGCACCGGGCGGCGGCGATCCTGTGGCCACTGTCCCACCAAGGAGCAAGACCATGAACGGAATCCGGCGATCGATGTTGCCGTTGCTGGCGGTGCTGGTCCTGGCCTGCGCCGGCGCGCACGCCGAGCAGCCAGCGCCGAGCTATGTGGACGCGATGGACTACCCGGCGCCCGGCGAGGGCTGGGAGGCGTTCGCCGACCTGGAGCGGCGGCTGGCGCACGACTTCGACCAACTCTGCGGCGACACCTTCTGCGAAGGCGATTACAGCGACTACCGGCCGCTGCGCTATCGCTGCTCGGTGCGGCAGCGCGACGGGGTGATCGGGGAATGCATCTGGAGCTTCGGCGCCAGCGAGGCCAGCGTCGACCCGGACACCGGTCGGGTCGTGGTCGATGCGCGGCTGTGGCACTGCCGTACGCCGTTGCAGCCGCAGACCCGACTGCACGCGCTGTACGCGGCGCTGTCGGGCGAGCGTCCGCTGTTCGCGCCGCTGCCGCACAGCGCGCGCAGCATCAACGATGGGCTGATCGACTGCCTGTAGCGGCGGAGGATGCGCAGTGGGCGCCGGCATCTTGCCGGCACCCGCTGCGCTCTGCGCCTACAGCAGCGGCACCAGCAGCAGTGCGACGATGTTGATGATCTTGATCAGCGGGTTGATCGCCGGCCCGGCGGTGTCCTTGTACGGGTCGCCGACGGTGTCGCCGGTCACCGCGGCCTTGTGCGCCTCGCTGCCCTTGCCGCCGAAGTGGCCGTCCTCGATGTACTTCTTGGCGTTGTCCCAGGCGCCGCCGCCGGTGGTCATGGAGATGGCCACGAACAGGCCGGTGACGATGGTGCCGATCAGCAGGCCGCCGAGCGCGCGTGGGCCCAGCAACAGGCCGACCACAACCGGCACCGCCACCGGCAGCAGCGACGGGACGATCATTTCGCGGATCGCCGAGCGGGTCAGCATGTCGACCGCGCGGTCGTACTGCGGCTTGCCTGTGCCCTGCATGATCCCGGGGATCTCGCGGAACTGCCGTCGGACTTCCTCCACCACCGCGCCGGCGGCGCGGCCCACCGCTTCCATCGCCATCGCGCCGAACAGGTAGGGGATCAGGCCGCCGAGCAGCAGGCCGATGATCACCGTGTGGTCGGACAGGTCGAAGGCGAAGGTCTCGGTGGGATGCGCGGCGCGCAGGTTGTGGGTGTAGTCGGCGAACAGCACCAGCGCCGCCAGCGCCGCCGAGCCGATCGCATAGCCCTTGGTCACCGCCTTGGTGGTGTTGCCGACCGCATCCAGCGGGTCGGTGACTGCGCGCACCTCCGGCGGCAGTTCCGCCATTTCGGCGATGCCGCCGGCGTTGTCGGTGATCGGGCCGTACGCATCCAGCGCCACGATCATGCCGGCCATCGACAGCATCGCGGTCGCGGCGATGGCGATGCCGTACAGGCCGGACAGGGCGAATGCGCCCCAGATCGCCGCGCACACCGCGATCACCGGCAGTGCGGTGGACTTCATCGAGATGCCCAGGCCGGCGATGATGTTGGTGCCATGGCCGGTGGTGCTGGCCGCGGCCACATGCTGCACCGGTTTGTACTGGGTGCCGGTGTAGTACTCGGTGATCCACACGATCAGCCCGGTCAGCACCAGGCCGATCAGCGCGCAGCCGTAGAGCTTGCCGGCGCCGGCGGCGGTGTCGCCCATCAGTTGCTGGGTCACCGGCCAGAACGCCAGCGCCGCCAGCACCGCCGAGACCACCACGCCCTTGTACAGCGCGCCCATGATCGAGCCGCCCGGACGCACGCGCACGAAGAAGGTGCCGACGATCGAGGCGACGATCGACACTCCGCCCAGCACCAATGGATACAGCACCGCGTTGCGCCCCGCCTCGGCGGCCATCAGCCCGCCCAGCAGCATCGTCGCGATCACCGTGACCGCGTAGGTCTCGAACAGGTCGGCGGCCATGCCGGCGCAGTCGCCGACGTTGTCGCCGACGTTGTCGGCGATCACCGCCGGGTTGCGCGGGTCGTCCTCGGGGATGCCGGCCTCGACCTTGCCGACCAGGTCGG
>JBEVKG010000248.1:0-8142 GCA_040509765.1 Xanthomonas sp. | reverse complement strand
AGATCTACCAGGACATGGCCGACAACTTCACCGACAACCCGCTGGCCGGCTTCGCGCCGTTCCGCGCGGCCTGGCGCGGTGCGCCCGGGCACGATCCGCAGTTGCGCGCACGCGGCGTCTCCAGCCGCAGCCTGGCCCAGTTGCGCGAGGACGTGCTGGCCGCGCGGCTGCCGTCGGTGAGCTTCATCATCGCCGACGCCGCCGGCAGCGAACCTCCGGATCCGTCCAGCCCGGCGCAGGGCGCGGCCTATACGGCGCGTGTGCTCGACGCGCTGACCGCCGATCCGAAGGTGTGGGCGCGCACCGCGCTGCTGCTGATGTTCGACGAGAACGACGGCTTCTTCGACCACGTGCCGCCGCCGGCGCCGCCCTCGCCCGACCCGTCCGCGGCCGGCGGCTGGGCCGGCGCGTCCAGCGTCGCCACCGACGGCGAGTACCACCTGCACCCGGCGCCGGGCGACGCCAAGGCCGACCCGCCGGAACTGCGCGGGCGTCCCTACGGACTCGGCCCGCGCGTACCGCTGTACGTGATCTCGCCGTGGAGCCGCGGCGGCTGGGTGGATTCGCAGGTCTACGACCACACCTCGGTGCTGCGCCTGCTGGAGCGCCGCTTCGGTGTCGCCGCCAGCGGCCTGACCGCCTGGCGCCGCGCGGTCTGCGGCGATCTGCTCGACGCCTTCGATTTCCGCCAGGCCGACACGCGCCCGTTCGTCGCCGACCTGCCCGACGTGCGCGCCGCGGCGGCGCGGGCCGCGGCGTTGCGCGAGCACGCATTGCCGCCACTTCCGGCGGAGCTGCAGGCGCCGCGACAGGCCTTCGGCGTGCGCCGGTCGCGCGCCCTGCCGTATCGGCCGACGGTGCAGTTGCAGTACGCGCTCGAGCGCGGCGAGGTGCAACTGCGCATGGCCAACACCGGCGCGGCGGCGGTGCTGCACGTCTACGACCGCTACGACCTGGCCGCACTCCCGCGCCGCTACACGGTCGGCGCCGGCGCGACCCTGGACGGCACCTGGACCACCTACGACGGCAGCTACGACCTGTGGCTGCTCGGCCCCAACGGCTTCCACCGCCACTACCGCGGCGACCTCAGCGTCCCACTGCTGCAGGCCGACATCGCCCAGGACCCGACCGACGCGCAGGCGCTGTGCCTAGTCCTGCGCAATCCGGGGACCGCCCCACTCGGCGTGTCCGTGGAACCGGCCGCCTACGCCCAGGCGCAACCACGCCAGCGGGTGACGCTGGCGCCCGGCGCCGAGCAGCGCATTCGCTGGAATGCCAAGCCGAGCGGCGACTGGTACGACCTGTGGGTGGTGCAGGACAATGCCCGCCAGCGCCTGGCCGGCCGCGTGGAAACCGGCAAGCCCGGCATCAGCGACCCGGCGATGGGCGGACCGGCGCGGCTGTATCAGGAGAGCCCGCCCAACTATCAAGGCCCCGGATCCGTCTGAGGCGGGCGGGATTGGGGAGTCGGGATTGGGGATTCGTGAAAGCGCAATCCGCGCGCCGCCACGCTTTTGCCAATCCCGAATCCCCAATCCCGGCTGTTACGAATCCCTAATCCCGGCTCTCAAGCACCCCTATCGTCCGCAGCCAGGTCTCCACCAGCTGCGGCCACTGTGCGATCGGCAGATTCTTGGCGCGCAGGCCGAAGGCATGGCCGCCCTGGGCGTAGATATGCATTTCCGTCGGCACGTCGGCGTGGTTGAGCGCGACGTAGTACGCCAGCACCTGCGAGACGCCGTCCACGTGGTCGTCCTGCGCCTGCAGCAGGAAGGTCGGCGGGGTGTCGGCGGCGACGCGGATGTCCGGGCGCAACGCCAGATCGGTGAAATCGCGGGTGTCGTCGTCCTCGTCCTCGTGCACCCACAGATGGCCCGGATACACGGCGATGGCGAAGTCCGGGCGGCAGCTCACGCGGTCGGCGGCATCCACCAGCGGATAGGTGCGCTGGGCGAAATGCGTACTGGTCGCGGCGACCAGGTGGCCGCCGGCGGAAAAGCCCATCACCCCGATCTTGTGCGGATCCACGCCCCAGGTGGCGGCCTGCTGACGCACCAGGCCCAGCGTGCGCTGTGCGTCCTGCAGCGCGGTCTGCACCTTGGGGTAGTAGCGACGGTCGTTGACCCAGGTCGGCCCGGAGTTCGGCACGCGGTACTTCAGCAGCACGCAGGTGATGCCGCGCGAGACCAGCCAGTCGCAGATCTCCGTGCCCTCCAGGTCCATCGCCAGCATCTGGTAGCCGCCGCCTGGAAACACCACCACCGCGGCGCCGGTGTTGTGGCCCTGCGCCGGGTACACGGTCATGGTCGGCCGGCTGACGTCGTGGATGGCCGGCCACCACGGCTTGCCCGGGCCGGGGCCGGCCGATTCCGGCTTCGGGTGCGGCACTGCATTCGGCACCGCGCCGGGCCAGATCGGCACCTGCACGTGGCCGGGCGTGGGTTCCCAGACCCGCGCCTGCGCAGCGTGGGACAACAGACCGAGGGCGATGGCCAACGAACAGCCTACGAATCGACGCATGGGACGCTCCGAACAGGAAGGGGAATGGAAGGGACCGCAGGGCGACGCGCCGGCCAGGGCGTGGCCCCGGCTGCCGTGCGGCCATTTAGATGTCGCGTGAGGCATTCGCGCGCGGCATCGGCACACTGGCGCCTCCAGTGATCGCCAGAGGCGTGCTGCAGGAGCGGCTCCTGCCCCCTTTCGTGGGATCAGCCTCTAACGGGCCTTCCAGGTAAAGCCCGTCGCGGCTGAAGCCGCTCCTACAGGGCCCACCTGCATCCGGCGCGAGTGCAGCGCAGCAGGCGATGCAGCGACGACACGGCGCCTAGCCGGCGCGCAGCGCCTGCGCCGGCAGCGATGCCGCCACCGCCTGCGCCACGGCTTTCAGCGCGGCGTCGCGACCGGCGCTGTCGACGGTCGCGCCGTTGAGGTAGGCGGTCAGCAGCAGCGGCGTGGGCCGTCCGGGCGCCCACACGATGGCGATGTCGTTGCGGGTATCGGTGCCGTTGCTGCCGGTCTTGTCGCCGATCCGCCAGCCCGTCGGCAGGCCGGCACGCAGGCAATCGTTGCCAGTGCGGTTGTCGCGCATCCAGTCGATCAGGCGCTGCCGCGACACCGGCTGCAGTACGTCGCCGAGCAACAAGGCACGCATCGTCGCCGCCATCGCCGCCGGCGTGGTGGTGTCGCGCGGATCGCCGGCGACAAACTCGTTCATGCCCGGCTCGTTGCGGTCCAGTTGGGTCTGCGTATCGCCCAGTGCACGCAGAAAGCGGGTCACGCCGGGCGGGTCGCCGACCAGCGGCAGCAGCAGGTTGGCGGCGGTGTTGTCGCTGTAGATCATCGCCGCGCGGCACAGCTCGGCCACGCTGAGCGTGCCGCCGACATGGCGCTCGGACACCGGCGCATTCCCCAGCAGATCCGCCTTGCGCACCGGCAGGCGCCGCTCCAGGGCGAGCTCGCCGCGGTCCACCCGCTGCAGCACCGCCCCCGCCAATAGAAATTTGAAGGTACTGCACAGCGGGAAGCGTTCCTCCTGGCGCTGCCCGCCCAGCGTCGCGCCGCTGCCGTCGAGCAGGCTCACGCCGAGCCGGCCGCCGCTGCGGCGCTCGATTCCGGCCAGGCGCTGCTGCAGCGTCGGCGTCGGATTGTGTGGCGTTTTCGCCTGTAATGCCGCCACCGCCAGCAGGCTCGCGCCCGTGCCCACGCCCTGCAGGAACCGTCGTCTCGTCAGCATCGTCCACCTCCGTCGGGAGCCAGGATGATGGCCGCATTGACCCGCCCCCACCAGCGAGGTTATTCAATCGCACCCATGAGCCGAATTGATACCTGGCGATGATCCGTCCGCACCTGCCGCTGAACGCCCTGCGCGCCTTCGAGGCCGCGGCACGGCACCAGAACCTGACCCGCGCCGCCGCCGAACTGTGCGTGACCCAGGCCGCGCTGAGCCACCAGATCAAGCAACTGGAGGCGCGCCTGGGCGTGGTCCTGTTCCAGCGGCTGCCGCGCGGCGTGGCCCTGACCGACGAGGGCCTGCGCCTGCATCCGGTGCTGACCGAGGCCTTCGACCGCATCGCCTCCACCCTGCAGCGCTTCGCCGGCGGCCGCTACCGCGAGACGCTGAGCGTGGGCGTGGTCGGCACTTTCGCGGTGGGCTGGCTGCTGCCGCGGCTGGACGCCTTCCATGCCGCGCACCCGGATATCGAACTGCGCGTGTACACCCACAACAACCGGGTCGACCTGGCCGGCGAAGGCCTGGACATGGCGATCCGCTTCGGCGACGGTGACTGGCAGGGCCAGTGCGCCACTCCGATCCTGGATGCGCCGTTCGCGCCGGTGTGCGCGCCGGCGCTGGCGCCGTGGCTGCGCACGCCCGCAGACCTGGCCAGGACCACCCTGCTGCGCTCCTACCGGCTGGACGAATGGCCGCGCTGGCTGCAGGCCGCCGGCGCTCCCGAGGTACAGGCCAGCGGCCCGATCTGCGATGCCTCGCTGACCCTGGCCAGCATCGCCGCGACCGGCCTCGGCGTGGCCCTGCTGCCGCTGCGGCTGTTCGACCAGGACCTGGATGCCGGACGCCTGGTGTGCCCGTTCCCGACCCGCATCGACCTGGGCCGCTATTGGCTGACCCGGTTGCGCTCGCGCGCGGAAAGCGACGCCGGCCGGCGCCTGCGCACGTGGTTGCTGGCCGAGCAGGCGGCGCAGGCCGACTGAGCCGCCCCGCTGCCGCCGCATGCAGCGCCCGGCATGCACCTTGCTACGCCTACCAGCACGGTCTGACACCGATGTGAAGAATTTGTGCACTGCCGCTTGGCGGCGGTGTCGGGGCCGAACTATGATCCTGGTCGCAGTCGCACTGTGCGCCGGGGATGGCGCTCACCGTTTCGGGGGAAACATGCTGATGAACCGTGGTGTCCTGACCGCCCGTCCGGGCCTGGTCTCGCGTGACGTCGTACTGGCCGCCGCACTGGCCTGTCTGTGTGTGCTGCATCTGGCCTATTTCCTGCGCAGTGGCGCCAGCGAATGGCATTGGGCGCTCAGCGCCGCCGGCCTGGCGCTGATGGCGCTCAAGGCCGGCCTGCGGCCGACGCCGACCGCCCGCCCCTCGCTGCAGAGCCTGCGCTCGCGCACGCCGCTGGACTGGGCAGCGATCGCCGGCGGCCTGCTGGTCGTGGCCAGCGCTGCGGCCTGAGCGTCACGGGCCGGCGCCACGCGCGTCGGCCGCTGCGATCGTCTTCATCCTGCACGGCACGTCCGGCGCGAGCGATTGCGCCGGACGCGGCGTACCAATGCCGCAAGCAGCGTCCTGGTGAGTCAGGCGCGCTCTCAGCCTTGGGGCGCTGGCGCATGCAATGCAGGCGGGAATTGCCGTTGGCTGAGGCGATGCGGCGTCGGGGCTGAAGCCCCTCCCACACCGGGTGTGCCGGCTCGTGCTCCGGCCTCGCCTGGAGCGGCGTCAAGAAGCCATTGAAGCCCCTCTCCCACCGGGAGAGGGGTTGGGGTGAGGGTACGCCGGCACGCACGGCCGGCTGCTCCGACTACCAAGGCACCCGCACCCTCATCCGCCCCTTCGGGGCACCTTCTCCCGCCGGGAGAAGGAACCGCTCGCTCGACGGGAATCATCCGTGCCTTGGCGGCGAAACCATCGCCGAGCTGCATCCGCGCGAACAGACCCGGCCCGAACATCCACATCTCCCGTCTCTCCAGCGCCCGCCCTGCCGGCGGCGCCTGCTACACGGCGCGCTTGCCGGCGTCGGTGCCCACCTGCGCCGCCACCAGTTGCCGAAACGCATCGCGCTGCGCGGCATCGGTGAACCAGGACGTCGGCACCAGATCGAACAGGATGTCGTTCTGGTACAGCATCAGCACTTGCGGATTCTCGCGACAGCGCACGTAATCGCGCCAGGAACGACGCACGTGGCCATCCACCCACGTGACCTCCAGGCCTACTTCGTCCCAGTGATAGGTAAGGCGATGCCGCAACGCCGCCTGTTGCTCAAACAGGCGCCGGACCTTGCGCGGCATCGCCCATGCCGACTGGATGGTCTGGCCGATCAAGCCACCGCCACCGGCGCCGGCCAGCATCACGCCGATGATGGCCATGCCGGAGCCGTGCCTGGCGAAGGCGAACAACCCCAGACCGACCAGCAGCAGCGCCGTCATCACCAGCAGCACGCGCCGCAGCGCGCGCTGTTGATGCAGGCGCTGGGCGATCAGGTAGTCCTCCAGCGTGATGTTGCCGCTGATCGTCATGCTGCTCCTCCCGCTGTCCTCCACCGGCCAGAGCGGGAGCGTGCCACGCGCGGCAGGGCCGGCGCAAAGCCGCCGGTAGGCGCGCTGCGCCGCTTGCACCGCGGCGTCGGCACACCTGCCAGCAAGGCAGGCCCACGGCGCACCTCAGCCGTCGATCAACTCCATCCACGCCTGCTCGGCCTGGGCCAGCTCGCGCGCAGCGGCCTCGCGCTCACGGCCCAGCACCGCCATCTTCTCCGCATCGGCGTAGTGCTTGGGCTCGGCGAGCTGGCGGTCGAGTTCGGCCAGGGTCGCTTCCAGTTCGCCCACGCGCTTCTCCGCGGCGGCCAGCTTGTGCGGGTTCGGCGGTTTCTTCGCCGGCAGCGGCTTGACCGGCGGCGGCGGGGTCGGCGCGGCCTCGGCCAGTTTCTGCTTGGTGCCCTGCGCGGCCGGCCGGGTGCGCAGCCACGCGGCGTAGGCGTCGAGGTCGCCGTCGAACGGCTCCACCACGCCGTCGGCCACGCGCCAGAAGGTGTCGCAGACCAGGCCGATCAGGTGGCGGTCGTGCGAGACCATCACGATCGCGCCCTCGAAATCGCTCAGCGCCTCGGCCAGCGCCTCGCGCATTTCCAGGTCGAGGTGGTTGGTCGGTTCGTCGAGCAGCAGCACGTTGGGCTGCTGCCAGGCGATCAGCGCCAGCGCCAGGCGCGCGCGCTCGCCGCCGGAGAACCCGTCGACCGGCTCGAACGCGCGATCGCCGGGGAAATTCCACTTGCCGAGGAAATCGCGGAACGCCTGGTTGCTGGCGTCCTTGTCGATCTCGCGCATGTGGTCCATCGGCGACTGACCCTCGTGCAGCGACTCCACCGTGTGCTGGGCGAAATAGCCGATGCGCAGGTCCGGATGCGCCATGCGCTCGCCGGCGATCGGCGGCAGCTCGCCGACCAGGGTCTTGACCAGGGTGGTCTTGCCGGCGCCGTTGGGGCCGAGCAGGCCGATGCGCTGGCCCGCCTCCAGGCCGAAGCCGACGTTGTGCAGAATCACCGCATCGGCGCCGTAACCGGCCTCGGCGTGGTTGAGGCGGATCAGCGAGAAGGGCAGCTTGGCCGGCGGCGACAGTTCGATGCGGAACTCGCGCTCGGCGCGCACCGCCTCGGTGCCGGCCAGCTTTTCCAGCCGCTTCATCCGGCTCTGCGCCTGCGCCGCCTTGGAGGCCTTGGCCTTGAAGCGGTCGATGAAGCTCTGCAGGTGGGCGCGCTCGGCCTGTTCCTTGTCGTGGGCGATCTGCTGCTGGCGCAACTGCTCGGCGCGCTGCCGCTCGAAATCGGTGTAGCCGCCGGTGTACAGCTTGGCGCCGCCGTTGTGCAGATGCAGGGTGTGGGTGGCGACGTTGTCGAGGAACTCGCGGTCGTGCGAGATCAGCAGCAGCGTGCCCGGGTACTTCAGCAGCCACTGCTCCAGCCAGTACACCGCGTCCAGGTCGAGGTGGTTGGTCGGTTCGTCGAGCAGCAGCAGGTCGCTGGGCATCATCAGCGCGCGCGCCAGGTTCAGGCGCACACGCCAGCCGCCGGAGAAGGAGGACACCGCGCGGTGATGGGTCTCGGCCGGGAAGCCCAGGCCGTGCAGCAGCTTGCCGGCACGCGCTTCGGCGTCATAGGCGTTCAGCTCGGCCATGCGCGTATGCGCCTCGGCCACGGCTTCCCAGTCCTCGCGCGCAGTCGCCTCGGCCTCTTCGGCCAGCACCGCGGCCACCGCGGTATCGCCGCCCAGCACGAAGCTCAGCGCCGGGTCGGGCAGCGACGGGGTTTCCTGGGCGACGCTGGCGATGCGCACCTTGCCGGGCAGGTCGACGTCGCCCTTGTCCGCCTCCAGCTCGCCCTTCACCGCCGCGAACAGGCTGGACTTGCCAGCACC
>JBEVKG010000247.1:0-4114 GCA_040509765.1 Xanthomonas sp. | reverse complement strand
GCGGCAGGTGCTCCAGGCTGCGGCTGAGCCCGGTGTCGGCCTGCTGTGCGGCCTGCACGATGCCGTCCTGGGCGGTGCGCAGCTCCTGCGCATGTTGCTGCAGCAGCGACTCCAGTTCGCGCCGGCTGCGCTGGCGCAGCCGCGCCAGGCGCTGGCGCTGCTGGAACAGCAGGCCCAGGAACGACAGCGCCAGCCAGATCCCGGCGGCGGCCAGCGCGGCGGCGCGGCCGGCCGCGCGGCTGCCGCCGACGTCGTGCAGCAGGTGCAGGCGCCAGCCGCTCTCCGGCAGCGCCATGCTTTGCCACAGCAGCGGCGCCGGCTGCGCGGGCATGTCGATGCGCATCACCTGGCCGCCGTCGTCCAGCGTCTCCAGCACCCGCCGCCGCGCCGGCAGCAGCGTCTGCTGCGCGTACTGGCGGGTGGCCAGCAGTTCGTCGCGCTCGTGCGCGCTGAGCGGCTGCAGCTGGCGGTAGCGCCAGGCGTCGCGGCTGGACAGGAACACCACGCCATGGCTGTCGCTGACCAGCACCACGTCGGGCACGCGCAGCCATTCGCGCTCCAACGCAGCCAGCTCGATCTTGATCACGATCACCCCGAGCGCGCGTCCGCGCGCATCGAGGATCGCCTGCGAGAGGAAGTAGCCGGGCACGCCGGTGGTCATGCCGATGCCGTAGAAGCGGCCCTTGCCCTGCGCCAAGGCCTGCTTCACGTACGGACGGAAGCTGTAGTCGGCGCCGACGTTGCTGCTGGCCAGGCGCCAGTTGCTGGCGGCCAGGGCCACGCCGTTGGCGTCGATCAGGGTCAGGGTCGAGGAGCGGGTGACGTCGTTGGCGCGCTCCAGCTTCAGGTTCAACTGCTGCTGCGTGGCCGGGTCCAGCGGCCGGGTCAGGGCGTCGCGCAGTTCCGGATCCAGCGCCAGCACCTGCGGCAGGGTGCGATAGCGGTCGATGCGCTGCTGCAGGGTCTGCGCATACAGCTCCAGCTGCTGGCGCAACTGCACGCTCTCGGCACGCAGCGCGCGCTGTTCGGCGACGTGTTGCGCCGACAGCATCGCCAGCACCATGCCGCCGCCGATGACGACCAGCAGCAGGATCAGGCGGCGATGGCGCAGGAGCGAGGGCATGCGGAAGAACGCGGCGACCGGGACCGCATCAGCTTAGAGGGTGCGATGCCGTTTGCGGCGCGTTGCGGCGATGGCCGGTGTCGCCGATCGGCAGACGGCAGCAGCGGGCGGGCGTGCGTTTGGGCGGCGATGGTGAGAGAGAGCATCGCTGGTGACCGTGCACGGATGCCCAGCGGGCGAGCCGTGGCTGGCGAGGTGAAGTTGCGCACTGGCTTACGGCGTCGCCGGTAGCGCTGGCAGCGATTGCGCTGCACAGCGCCTGCGGCCGGCGCCGCGGGTCGCGCTGCGGCCGATCGCCTCGGATCGGCCGCAGGGCGCTGCGCTCAGAACTGGACCTGAGCGCGGACGTCCAGCGAGTTGGGCTTGAGGTGCACGCCGGCGCGTTCGGCATCGGCGCGCACGTAGTTGACCTGGAACTTGAAGTGGCTGGTCAGGTACCAGTTGGCGCCGAAGGTCCAGTCGTGCTGGCGGCCGCCGAGCACGCTGCCGTCGTCCAGGTCCAGGCGGCTGTAGCGCGCCAGCAGTTCGACCGCGCCGTAGGCGTTGGCCGGCTTGATGTTGCCGACGTTGCCGGCGCTGTACGGCCGCGATTCGCCGGTCAGCACGTAGCTGGCGAACACGTACTGGCCGTCGGCGGTGTAGTCGGGGCGGCCGTTGTCGCGGGTCACGTCGGCGCGCAGCGCCTCGCCCTGCATCGAGAACGGGCCCTTGATCCAGATCGCCTCCAGACCGGTGCGGCGCACCTGGTCGACGTCGACCAGCGTGCCCGAATCGATCAGGCGCACGTCGGTCAGGCCGGCTTCCGGACGCGCACGGAAGCGGGCGCGCGGGCTGAAGCTCACGTCCAGGCCGTTGTGATAGCCGCGCGGATTCTCCTGCGAATACGCCAGGCCCAGGTGCAGCACGTCGCCGTCGGCCTTGAACGGGGTCCACACGCCACGCACCGCCTGGGTGGTGCCGGGGTTGTCGCCCTGCAGGTCCTTGCCGCCGTAGGCGCCGGCCTGCAGCAGGTACTGCGGACGCTCGAAGGTCCACTCCACGCCGGTACGGCGGCCCTGGTAGATCGCCTGCACCGGCAGCGCCACTTCCATGAAGCTGTCCGCGCGCGAGCTGGTCACCCCCTCCAGGCCCACCGGCACCTTGATGTAGCCCAGGCGCACCTTGCCGTAGTCGGCGCCGAACAGGGCCTTGGTCTCGAAACGGAAGAACACGTCCAGCCACAGCTTGGACTCGAAGTCGAAGTACACCATGGCGTCGTACACGCCCTTCTTCTTCAGCGTGGCGCCGAACTCCTTGCGCCGGAACGCGTTGTCGTCCTCCAGGCGGCCGTCGTCGTTGGAGAAGTTGTTCCAGTCGTAGGCGTAGTTGCCGGTCACCGCCAGTTCGGTGCCGTCGTTGAAGGCGACCTTGGTCGGCCAATCGTCGAAACCGTTGGCGGCGACGGCGGGAGCGGCGGCGGTCAGGCCCAGCGCAGCGAAGAGCAGAGTGTGGCGCATGATGGAGTCGTCTCGGTAATGAATGAAGGCGCGGCAGTCCCCGGCCGGGCAGGTGGTGCGATGGCGCGGACTGGTGCGGCGGCGGGCCGCACGCGAACGGCTAGGCCGCTGCGATGCGGACACGGTGCCGGACGTGATCCCCCTGCATGCAATAGCGGACGCGCCCGGCCGTTCTTTACGGCGATGTTGCAATTCCTGCGGCGCCGCCTCCCCTGAGGACGCGCGCTGCGATGGCGACGGCGCCGCCACCGGCCGCGAGGGCGGCGTCTGCGTGCGGCGTTGCGTTACAGCCCGTCCGTGAGCGTACCGCGACACTGTAACCGCGTCGACATGGGCCGGCGCCGGGCCTAGTACCAATAGGTTATCTGCTTAGACGCCGGCGACGCGTACAAAGGCAGCATTCCGCGACCCGCGTCGGGTGGGCGGACCGTCCCGGAGCGCAAGCCATGCATATCCCAACCTCGCCGGCGGACCACGCGCCTCGGCATCTGCCGTTCTACCGGCAGCTGTACTTCCAGGTGGTCGTCGCCATCATCCTCGGCGCCGTGCTCGGCCACTTCGAGCCGGCGTTCGCCGAAAAGCTCAAGCCGCTGGGCGATGCTTTCATCAAGCTGGTGAAGATGATCATCGCGCCGGTGATCTTCCTGACCATCGTCACCGGCATCGCTGGCATGACCCACCTGAAGACGGTGGGCCGGGTGTTCGGCAAGGCAATGGTGTACTTCCTGTTCTTCTCCACCCTGGCGCTGATCGTCGGCATGATCGTCGCGCACGTGGTGCAGCCCGGCGCCGGGATGAACATCAACGCTGCCGATCTGGACCAGAGCGCGGTGCACAGCTACGTGGAGAAGTCGCACGAACTGACCCTGGTCGGCTTCCTGATGGACATCATCCCGAAGACGCTGCTCAGCCCGTTCGTCGGTGACAACATCCTGCAGGTGCTGTTCGTGGCGGTGCTGTTCGGCGTGTCGCTGGCGCTGGTCGGCGAGCGCGGCAAGCCGGTGCTGAGCCTGCTGGAGGCGCTGGTAGCGCCGGTGTTCAAGCTGGTGCACATCCTGATGAAGGCCGCGCCGATCGGTGCGTTCGGCGCCATCGCGTTCACCATCGGCAAGTACGGCGTGGAGTCGCTGGTCAACCTGGCCTGGCTGGTGGGTTCGTTCTACGTGACGTCGTTGTTGTTCGTGCTGGTGATCCTCGGCGCGGTGTCGCGTCTGTGTGGCTTCTCCATCCTCAAGCTGATCCGTTACCTCAAGGCGGAACTGCTGCTGGTGCTGGGCACGTCCTCGTCCGAATCGGCGCTGCCGTCGCTGATGGAGAAGATGGAGCGCGCCGGCTGCAGCAAGTCGGTGGTGGGCCTTGTGGTCCCCACGGGCTACTCGTTCAACCTGGACGGCACCAACATCTACATGACCCTGGCGACCCTCTTCCTCGCCCAGGCCACCAACACCGAACTGAGCCTCACGCAGGAACTGACGCTGCTCGGCGTCGCCATGCT
>JBEVKG010000246.1:0-6256 GCA_040509765.1 Xanthomonas sp. | reverse complement strand
GATCTCCTCCATCTCCTCGGTGGCCAGCTCCACCGTCGGTGTGCCCAACTCGCTGGGCCCGGGCGAACTGCTGGTGCACTACGGCACCCAGGAACAGAAGGACCAATACCTGCCGCGCCTGGCCGACGGCCGTGAAGTGCCGTGCTTCGGCCTGACCGGTCCGTTCGCCGGCTCCGATGCGACCTCGATTCCCGACTACGGCATCGTGTGCAAGGGCGAATGGAACGGCGCCAACGTGCTGGGCGTCAAGCTCACCTTCGACAAGCGCTACATCACCCTTGCGCCGGTGGCGACGCTGGTCGGCCTGGCCTTCCGCATGTACGACCCGGATGGCCTGATCGGCGATACCAAGGACATCGGCATCACTCTGGCGCTGCTGCCGCGCGAGACCCCCGGGGTCGAGATCGGCCGCCGCCACTTCCCGCTGAACTCGCCGTTCCAGAACGGCCCGATCCATGGCCGCGAGGTGTTCATCCCGCTGAGCCAGCTGATCGGCGGCGTGGAGATGGTCGGCAAGGGCTGGAACATGCTCAACGAGTGTCTGGCCGTGGGCCGCTCGATCACCCTGCCCTCCACCGCCAGCGGCGGCGCCAAGTTCGGCGCGATCGTCACCGGTGCGTATGCGCGCATCCGCAAGCAGTTCGGCCTGTCGGTCGGCCGCTTCGAAGGCGTGGAAGAGGCGCTGGCGCGCATCGGCGGCAAGGCCTATGCGATCAGCGCGCTGTCGCAGGCCACCGCCGCGGCGGTGGACCGCGGCGACGTGCCGTCGGTGCCATCGGCGATCGCCAAGTACCACTGCACCACGATGAGCCGCGAGGTCATCAGCGACGTGATGGACGTGGTCGGCGGCAAGGGCATCATCCTCGGCCCGCGCAACTTCGCCGGCCGCAGCTGGCAGGCCGCGCCGATCGCGATCACCGTGGAAGGCGCCAACATCATGACCCGCAGCCTGCTGATCTTCGGCCAGGGCGCGATCCTGTGCCATCCGTGGGTGATGAAGGAGATGAAGGCCGCCGGCAATCCGGACCACAAGGCCGGTGTCGACGAGTTCGACCGCAACCTGTTCGGCCACATCGGCTTCGCCATCTCCAACGCGGTGCGTTCGCTGTGGTTCGGCCTGACCGCCGCGCGCATCGGCGCCGCACCGGGCGACGCCTATACCCGCCGCTACTTCCGCAAGCTGGACCGCTACTCGGCGAACCTGGCGCTGATGGCCGACGTGTCGATGCTGATGCTGGGCGGCAAGCTCAAGTTCAAGGAGTCGCTGTCCGGGCGCCTGGGCGACGTGCTGAGCCACATCTACATGACCAGCGCCATGCTCAAGCGCTACCACGACGACGGCGCACCGGCCACCGACCAGCCGCTGCTGGCCTGGGCCTTCCACGACAGCGTGCACAAGATCGAGCTGGCGCTGTCGGCGGCGCTGCGCAACTTCCCGATCCGTCCGGTCGGCTGGCTGATGTGGGCGCTGATCTTCCCGTGGGGTCGCCGTGCCGAGGCGCCGGGCGACCGCCTGGGCCACCGCGTCGCGGCGCTGCTGATGACCCCCAACGAAGCCCGCGATCGTCTGGGCCAGGGCGTGTTCCTGACCCCGTGCGAGAACAACCCCGGCGGCCGCATCGCCAGCTACCTGACCAAGGCGGTGCTGGCCGAGCCGGTGGAGCGCAAGTTCCTGAAGGCGCTCAAGAGCAAGGGCATCGAGGCGCTGGACTTCGCCTCGCAGCTGGACGAGGCGGTGCGCGAAGGCGTGCTCTCGGCCGACGAGCGCCGTCAGCTGGAGGAACTGCGCGAGATCACCATGGACACGATCAGCGTCGACGACTTCGACACCGACGAACTGCGCTCGGCGAGCTACTACCAGCGTGCCGCGGCCGACGGCGGGCATTCGCGCGAAGCGGCCTGATTCTCCTGGTCATGCGACACCCACGACGGCGGACTTCGGTCCGCCGTCGTGCGTTTAAGGGAACTGCAATGAGCCGACTGCTTTCGCTCTACCGCCACATGCAACGCTGGCCTGCGGGTTCCTGGCTGTTCTCGCGTGCGGTGTGTTTCAAGGCGCCCTATTTCGCCAGCATCGCGCCGCGGATCACCGTCCTGCAGCCGGGCCGTTGCGAGGCCCGCATCGCGCACCGGCGGCGGGTCAGCAACCACATCGGCACGGTGCACGCGATCGCCCTGTGCAACCTGGCGGAACTGGCCGGCGGGGTCATGGTCGACGCCAGTCTGCCGCCGTCGATGCGCTGGATTCCGAAAGGCATGCGCGTCGAATACCGCAGCAAGGCCAGCGGCACGATGCACGCGGTGGCCACCCCGGACGTGGCGATCGTGGCTGCCGACAACGGCTACGAACTACCGGTCAGCGTGGAGATTCGCGACGCGCGCGAACAGGTGGTGTTCTTCGCCAGCATCGCCATGTGGGTGTCGCCGCGCGCGAAGGTAGCGAACGGCTGACGCCGCAGCGCGATGCCGGCGCGCCGCCGGCTCAATACGCCAGCAGCACCGCCGCGATCGCCAGCGCCGCCGGCAGCGCCTGCACGAACACGATGCGGCGGCTGACGCTCCAGCCGCCGTACAGGCCGGCCACGACCACGCAGCCGAGGAAGAACAGCATCACGTCGACCCGCTGCGCGACCAGGCCCCAGGCCAGGCCGGCGGCGAGGAAGCCGTTGTAGAGCCCCTGGTTGGCCGCCAGCACGCGCGTGGCCTGCGCCTTCTCCGGGCTGTTGCGGAACACCTTCATGCCCAGCGGACGCGTCCACAGGACCATCTCCAGCACCAGGATGTACAGGTGCAGCAGCGCGACCGCGCCCACCAGGATCGAAGCCAACAGGATCATCGTGCTATCCGGCACAGGAGACAGAGCGCCAGCATAGCCACCGTGCCGATGCGCGGCCAGTGCCCGCCGCGCTGCGCCGGTTCACTGCGTCGGCGGCGCGCGTTCCGGCGGCAGCTTGGCTGCCTCGCGCAGCAGCCGCCACGCGCCCAGGGTCATGCCGGAGGCGGCCAGCAATCCCGCGACGAACACCATCTGCGAGCCGAACCCCGACAGCAGCTTGTACAGCCACGCGAAGCTGAGGTCGCTGCCGCGATAGATCACGGTATCGATCGCCGCGCCGGCCTTGTAGCGCCATTCGCGTCCGACCCGGGTGTACAGGGTCTCGCGGGCCGGCTTGGCCAGGGAGAACTCGCCGGCGCGCGTCACCACCTGCACCACCGCCACCAGCATCGGCAACGGCGACACCGCCAGCACCGAGTAGCCGAGCAGGATCGCGCAACCGGGAATCAGCAGCGCCGGCCCGATGCCGAAGCGCGACAGCAGCGCGCGCGTGACCAGCAGTTGCAGCACCAGGGTCACCGCGTTCACCGCCAGGTCGATGCCGGCGTAGAAGGCGGTGCTGGCCGCCGCATCGGTATACAGGCGGCGCACGATCGCCGCCTGTTCGTTGTACAGCAGGGTGCCCACGCCCACGCCGAACACCGACATCAGCGCCAGCCAGCGCAGCAGCGGTTCGCGCGCGATCAGCTTCAGTCCGGCCAGCACGTCGCCGCCCATCGGCATCTCGCCGCCGACCACGCCACGCTCGCGCTCGCGGGCGACCGCCCACAGCCGCAGGCGCAGCAGGCACACCACGCTGACCACCAGGAAGCCGGCCGACACCAGCATCAGGTTGGCGATGCCGATGCGTTCGACCAGGCTGCTGGCGATCACCGGCCCCAGGAACGCGCCGAGCGTGCCGGCGGCGCCGATGTAGCCGTAGCAGGCGCGCGCTTCGGCATTGCTGAAGACATCGGCCATGAAGCTCCAGAACACCGCCACCGCGAACAGGTTGAACACCGAGATCCACAGGAAGAAGGCCATGCCGCGCCCGGGCACGCCGCTGTCGAACAGCACATAGAACAGCAGCAGCGTGGCGATGAAGAAGCCGTACACCACCGGCAGGAACACCCGTCGCGGATAGCGGCTGACCAGCGCGCCGTAGACCGGTTGCAGCAACAGCATGATCAGGAAGGTGCAGGTGAACAGCACCTGCAGCGCGAACTCCTTCAACGGCATGCCATGCGCCGCGAAGAACGCGATCATCGCCGGCGGGAATACCGCGGCCACGTCGGCGGAGGCGCCCATCGCCTCGCGCACCGGACGCAGCACGTAGTAGCCGCTGAGCAGCGAGAAGAAGTACAGGAACGCCCACGCCAGCGGCGGCGAATCGCGCAGGGCGCCGCGCAGCCGCGCCAGCGCGCCAGGGGCATGCGGGGCGGCGCTCATCGGCAGCGGACCCTGGCGCAGGAACGGGACATCGGCGATTTTCGGGGGCGGAAAACGCGCACGGTAGCTGATGCACCGCAACACCGCCAGCGCGTCGGCCATCCGCACCCCGCGCCGCACGCGCACCGCGCCCGGCGGCGGGCCGCGCCGAGCATATGCTCTATCCTCGGCGACTAGCGTCGGCGCCAGGAACTCAGGGGACACCGCGGGTGTACGACTACATCATCATCGGCGCAGGCTCGGCCGGCTGCGTGCTCGCCAACCGCCTGAGCGAGGACCGCGACTGCAAGGTGCTGCTGATCGAGGCCGGGCCGCGCGACCGCAATCCCTTCATCCACATGCCCGCCGGCCTGGCGCGCCTGGTCGGCAACCGCCGCATCAACTGGAACTACCTGACCGAAGCCGAGCCGGCCTTGAACGACCGCCGCCTGTGGTGGCCGCGTGGCAAGGTGCTGGGCGGCTCCAGTTCGATCAACGCGATGTGCTACGTGCGCGGCGTGCCCGCCGACTACGACGACTGGGCGGCCGATGGCGCCGATGGCTGGGACTGGCGCGGCGTGCTGCCGTACTTCCGCCGCAGCGAATGCAACAGCCGCGGCGGCGATGCGCTGCATGGGGGCGACGGCCCGCTGCACGTCTCCGACCTGCGCTACCACAACCCGCTCTCGGACGTGTTCGTGGCCGCTGCGCAGGAGGCAGGCTTTCCGCACAACCCGGATTTCAACGGTCCGCAGCAACAGGGCGTGGGCCTGTACCAGGTCACCCAGAAGGAGGGCGCACGCTGCTCGGCCGCGGTCGCCTACCTGGCGCCGGCGCGCGCGCGGGAGAACCTGCAGGTGGTCACCGACGCGCTGGTGCTGCGCCTGTTGATCGAGGGCGGGCGCGTGGCCGGCGTCGCCTATGCGCAGCACGGCCGCGAGGTGCAGGCGCACGCCGCGCACGAGGTGCTGCTCAGTGCCGGCGCGGTGAACTCGCCGCAGGTGCTGATGCTCTCGGGGATCGGCCCGGCCGACGCGTTGCGCCGCCACGGCATCGCCGTGCAGCTGGACCAGCCGCAGGTCGGCGCCAACCTGCAGGATCACCTGGACGTGTGCACGCTGTATCGCACCCGCCCAGGCATCAGCTACGACCGCCGCAACCAGGCCAAGATCGCCTTCGACTATTTCCTGCGCGGGCACCGCGGCGCCGGCAGCAGCAACATCGCCGAGGCCGGCGGCTTCCTCCGCTCGCCGCTGGCGCCGGACGCGCGCGCCGACATCCAGTTGCACTTCGTGCCGGCCATGCTCGACGACCACGGCCGCAACCGCCTGCCCGGCGACGGCTTCACCCTGCACGCCTGCCATCTGCAACCACGCAGCCGCGGCCGCATCGCGCTCAACGACGCCGACCCGCGCACGCCGGCGCGGATCCAGGCCAACTACCTGAGCGACCCGGACGGCTTCGACCTGCGCATGCTGGTGGAGTGCGCGCGCCTGGCGCGACACATCCTGCGGCAGCCGGCGTTCGATGCCTGGCGTGGCGCGCCGCTGCTGCCGGCGCGTGAGGATCTGGACGAGGCCGGGCTGATCGCCTTCATCCGCGCCAAGGCCGAAACCATCTATCACCCGATCGGCACCTGCCGGATGGGCAGCGACGCGCAGGCGGTGGTCGACCCGCAGTTGCGGCTGCGCGGTCTCGACGGCCTGCGCGTGGTCGATGCCTCGGTGATGCCGCGCCTGGTCAGCGGCAACACCAACGGCCCGACGATGATGATCGCCGAGCGCGCTGCCGACCTGATCCGTGGGCGGAACGTCCTACGGGAGGGGTGAGGCGGCGGTTGCGGGGGATGCACGACGCTGCGCGGAGCGGGCGAGCGCACGAGTAGCGCGGCGGTAGATCCGCTGCTGCGCGACCTGGCCCCACCCCAAACCCCCACCCCGGGGGGGGGGGGGGTGGGCCAGCCGGCGCGGGCCCGCCGGTGGAATTTCGGGGGGCGGCCCAGGCCCCCAGGCC
>JBEVKG010000245.1:0-29871 GCA_040509765.1 Xanthomonas sp. | reverse complement strand
CGTATCTGGCCGCCTCCCGCGGCGCCCGCGCCAGCCGCGGGGGGCTGCTGCCGCGCGGCTGCCAGACGGTCGACGATCTGGCGGTGGATTAAGCGCTTGCGCTTGGCGCTGGGGCGCCAAGCGCGGGATTCGGGATTCGGGATGGATTTTCGCGCCGGCGCCATGTCTGTGTGCGGCGCGGAATCCTGCTTTTCGTAGGAGCGGCTTCAGCCGCGAGGCCTTACCGCTGGTCACAACGCGTCTTGTGGGAGGGGCTTCAGCCCCGACGCGCAGGACCTGCAGCGCGTCGCGGCTGAAGCCCCTCCCACAACATTGCCGTCCGCCTGGCCGCGTCCAGGCCTCGCCTAGCCAGCCGTCGTCCTGTCGCGCAACTGCTCGATATGACTGGCGATCATCGCCGCCACCGTGTCGGCCACCGCGCGGGCGCTCAGGCGGGTGTCGAACAACAGCTCCACGGTCGCATAGATCAGGTCGACCACGATGCGGCTGACCAGCCGCAACTGGCGCGGGTCGGCGTCGGGGAAGGCCTCGCTGAGGAAGCGCACCTGGCCCTTGGTGACCTGCGCATGCGAATCCAGGCGCACCTGCTGCAGCGCCGGCACCGCGCGCAGCGCGCGCAGCACCCACACCCCGCCCTCGGTCGCCTTGGTGACCCGGTAGGTATCCAGCACCAGTCCGGCCAGCGCGCGCTGCAGGTCCTCGCGCGTGCCGCTCATCGCCGGCAGGGTGATCCACTTGGGGATGAGCTGGTTCTGCCGCTCCATCAGCCGCCGGCCCAGTTCCGACAGCAGCGCGTACTTGTTGGGGAAATAGCGGTACAGCGCCGGCGGCGTCAGCCCGGCACGCGCGCACACCAGGTTGGTGGACAGCCGCTCTACGCCGACGTCGCCGAGCAGTTGCGCGGTGACCGAGAGGATCTGTTCGTAGGTCTCGGTGGCGCGATGCTGGGCCGGCACCTTGTTCCCGGTCAGGCGCGGGCGGTGCGGTGCGGGGGGACGCGGCGTGTCGGCGGGCATGGGATCTCGAGGGTGGTGAGGCGGCAGGTGCCGCGATGGCGGCACGGCGCCAGCCTCACGGCACGCATCGCCACGGCAATGGGGGGCGCGGATTGCGCCGCACGTCGCTGCGCGCGCCGACGTCGCATCTTACCGCGCCTGCATCTGGCACACCGGCTGCGCCCCTCAGCGCCGCGCCAGCAACGCGCTGAGGCCGGCCGCCAATCGCTGCTGCAACCTGGTGTACGGAGGAAAGAACGCCTTGACGATCGGCAGCCGTCCGCCCTGCAGCAGCGCGCGTTCGTGCGAGAAGGTGCGGAACCCGTGCACGCCGTGCGCGCTGCCGAACCCCGAGGCGCCGACACCGCCGAACGGCAGACCGCTGTGCACGAACTGCTGCAGGCAGTGGTTGACCACTGCGCTGCCGGAGCTGGTGCGCGCCAGCGCCCGCGCGATGCCGGCACGGTCGCGGCTCCACAGGTACAGCGCCAGCGGCTTGGGCGCGGCGTCGAGCCGATCGAGGACCTCGTCGAGGTGGTCGAACTCGACCACCGGCAGCACCGGGCCGAAGATCTCCTCCTGCGCGATCCGCGCCTGCGCCGGCACCTGCGCCAGCAGGGTCGGCGCCACGTAGCGTCGCGCCGCGTCGTGCTCGCCGCCGGCCAGCAACTGCGCGCCGCCGGCGCGCGCCTCGTCGATCAGCGCGGCCACGCGCGCGGCATGCGCCGGATGGATCATGCGCGCCAGATGCGGACTGGCGGCGACCGCCTGCGCGTCGGCACCGTAGCGCTGCGCCAGCAGTGCGCGGCAGTGGTCGAGCAGGCGCGCACGCACGTCGCGCTGCACGAACAAGGTATCCGGGGCGATACAGGTCTGCCCGGCGTTGACCAGCTTGGCCCAGACGATCACCTCGGCGGCGCGGCGCAGGTCGGCACTGCGGTCGACGATCACCGGCGACTTGCCGCCCAGCTCCAGCGTCACCGGGCTCAACTGCCGTGCCGCCGCGGCCATCACCTGCCGGCCCACCGACGCCGAGCCGGTGAAGAACACATGGTCGAACGGACACGCCAGCAAGGCCTGCGCGGTCGCCGCGCCGCCCTGTACCAGGGCCACCTCCTCCGGCGCGAACGCCTCCTCCAGCACCGCCTGCAGCACCGCGTTGACCTGCGGGGTGAATTCGGAGGGCTTGATCAGCGCCGTGTTGCCGGCGGCCAGCGCCGACACCAGCGGCCCCAGCACGGTGGCCACCGGGTAGTTCCAGGGCCCGACGATCAGGCAACGGCCCTTGGGCTGGAAGGCGATGCGCGCGCGCGTGCCCAGCGCCAGCAGGGTCGGCGCGACCGTGCGCGGACGCATCCAGCGCGGCAGCTGCGCGATGGCGGTGGCGATCTCGTCCACCACCGGCAGCAGCTCGGTCAGTTCCACTTCCAGTGCGGGCTTGGCGAAATCGGCGGCGAAGGCGGCGATCAGCGCCTGCCGCCGCGCCAGCAACGCATCGCGCAGCGCACGCAACCGTGCGCGCCGCGCGTTCGCCGAGGAACCGCGCCAGGCCAGCGCGGTGGGCTGCTGCGCGGCGAACAGCGCCGCGATCGTCTCCGGCGTGGTGTCCTGCACGGGCTCAGGCGACATCGCCGCGCGCCTGTTGGCCGGACGCCGGCGGCCGCACTGCGCAGGGCAGTGCCCTGCCCTGCGCCAACTGCGGCCGCCGGACACGCATCACCGTGGCGACCAGCGCACGCGCGCGGCCGCCCTCAACGCGCATGCGAGCCGGCCTGCACGACGGCCGGACGGCGTTGTCGCCGACCGATCCACAACGCCAGCAGCGCCGCGGCCAGCGCGAACCCCAGGCCGACCAGCGGCACCGGCGCCGGATCGTCGGCATGCAGCAGCAGCGAGGCCAGCAACGGCCCGCAGGCCGATCCGATCAACTGCGCGGCCGGCACCAGCACCGCCACCCGCCCCTGCGCATCGGCGCGCAGCGCCAGGCCGACATGGAACGGCATCAGGAACATCCAGGCGAAGCCGAACGCCACGCACACCGCCGCGAAGCCCAGCGCCGCATGGCCGGGAAGCCGGTACATCGCCGCGGCCACCAGGCACAGCGCCACGCTGCCGAGGGTCAGGGTCGCCGTCACCGACAAGCGGCGCACCCAGTAGATCGCCGCCAGCCCGCCGACGATCTGCATGCCCAGCACCCACGAGGTCTGCAATTGCGCCGCATGCGCGTCCAGCCCGGCGCGCAGCGCCAGCGGCTCCAGGTACGCCCACAGCGCGCCGATCGCCGACATCTGCAGGAACGCCACCAGCAGCGGCGCCAGCGTCGCCGGCGACCAGCGCAGCCTGGCGGTGGCGGTCGCAGCGCACTGGGCATTGGCCGCCGGGGCCAGCGTGGTTGGCGCCGGCAGTGCCGTGGCCAGCGGCAGCACCAGCAGGCAGGTCGCGGCCATGGCGACGAAGCCGCCCTTCCAGCCGACCGCCGGCAACACCCACAGCGCCAGCGCCGCCGCCAGCGCGATCTGCGCCAGCGCCTGCAACACCATGAACACCGCGGTGATCCGGTCCGGCGTGGCCGCACGCACGATGCTGACGGTGGCCACCCAGACCAGCAGGCCCTCGGCCAGGCCAGCGGCCGTGCGCAGCGCGACGAAGGCGGCATCGCCCTGCGCCTGCACCGTGGCCAGGTTCAGCAGCGCGGCCAGCAGCGCCGCCACGACGGCGGTGGTGCGCTGCCAGGACACCGGCAGCAGCGCATCGCCCAGCGCCACGCCGATGCCCAGTGCGATGATCTCGCCCATCGCCACCACGCCCACCCCGGGCAGCGTGATCAGGCGCTGCTCGACCAGCGCGCCGAGCACGATCGGCTGCACGCCGAGGATCAGCAGGGCGATCGCGCCGATCGACAGCGCCGCGGCGAGCGGACGCGTCGCCTGCGCGGCGGTTGCCGCGATGGAAGACGGGGATGGCGTGGCGGTCATCGCAGTGAACCCTCAATAGCCTTTGCTTTCGGCCGGCAATTCGCCCGCGGCGAAGGCCGCGGCGGCACGCATCTGGTCCTTGCGCAGCCGCCCGTTGGCGATGCGCCGGACCCACCAGGGCAACGCCCGCACCTGGCCACCGGTGGCGGCGGCCAGGACGTAGGCCTTGGCGCATTTCTCGAACAATTCCACGTTCAACGCCAGCCGCTGCGCGGTGATGCCCAGACACAGCGGGCGTCCGCCGAGCAGCAGCGCGTTGCCGCCGTCCGCCGGCGCATTCGCCAGCGCTTCAACAGCAGAAAAAGGCGCCGGCATCGGCCCGATGTGCCGGGCCTGCTCGTCGAAGACCTGCGGCAGCACGCCGCCGACGTCCGCCAGGCGCAGACCGAACAGGCCGGCCGACCAGGCGCTGGCGCCGACATCCGGCCGCCGCAGGTAGACCTGCGCGTGCACCTGCGCCGCCGCCGGCAGCGCCGGGTCGCGCCAGTCCAGCCACTGCGGCCGCTCCGAGTCGAGCGCGCCGCAGCACATCGCCGTGCTGCCCGGACAGCGCAGCGCCAGCGCCGCCGCCTCTTCGCCGAGCAGGCGCTTGGCCAGGAGCCGCTCGCGGGTCTGCAGCCAGAGCGCTTCGAGATGCGAGACGGTAGGCATGCGCTACACCAGCTTGAACACGTCGTCGAAGCGGTTCAGCGCCTCGTCCACCACCGCATCGGTATCGGCACGGCTGGTGTAGAGGCGGCTGCCGGCCAGGGTGATCAGACCATGCGCGGAGTACGCCGCGCCCATCTCCTCCATCATGTGCTTGCGCTGCTTGGCCTCGTTGCGCACGCGCCACAGCTTGTACAGGTTGCCGGTATCCAGCAGCAGCACGCCGGAGGTCTGCAGGTGCACGATCGAGCCCATGTTGTAGACCACGTACGGCAGGCCGAGGCGGCGGACGATCGCCTCCAGGCCCTGCCGCAGGCGATCGCCGGCGCGGCCGGCCTGGCCCGCGGCGTCGCTGCGCTGCGCTTCCAGCAAGGCGTGGTAGCCGGCCACGCAGGACAGCGGATTGGCCGACAGCGTGCCGCCGACGAAGGCGCGCCGCGCAGTGGTGCCGATCCCGCCGACCAGGCTCATCATCACCTCGCGGCGGCCGCCGATCGCGCCGGCCATCGGATAGCCGCCAGCCAGGCACTTGCCGAGCACGGTGATGTCCGGCATCACCCCGAAATAGCCCTGGGCACCGCCCGGACCGAGCCGGAAGCCGGTGACCACCTCGTCGAAGATCAGCAGCGCGCCGAACTCGTCGCAGAGCGTGCGCACCTGCCGGTTGTAGTCGTGGTGCACCGGCCGCGTGCCGCTCTCCGGCCCCAGCGGTTCCAGCAGCACCGCCGCGGTGCCGCCGCGCAGGCGATTGAGTTGCAGCCTGCGGCGCAATGCTTCCAGATCGTTGGGATGGCATTCCTGGGTGTAGGCGGTGGCGCCACGCGGGATGCCGATCGCCTCCATGCGTCCGGTGCCCGGCAGGCGCATGCCGTACACCAACTGGTCGCTCCAGCCGTGGTAGGCGCCGCCGATCTTGATGATCCATTGCTTGCGCGTGTGGGTGCGGGCCAGGCGCACCGCCCCCATCACCGCCTCGGTGCCGGAGCCGAGCAAGCGCAGCATCTCCACCGCCGGCATGCTGGCGCAGACCAGTTCGGCCAGCTTGACCTCGTACTCGTGCAGCAGGCCGGTCACCGGGCCGCACTGGTCCAGCACCGCCTGCACGTGTTCGCGCAGCTCCGGCGGATTGGAACCGAGCAGGGTCGGGCCGCCGGCCTGCAGGAAGTCGATGTAGCGATTGCCGTCGACGTCGGTCAGGGACGCGCCCTCGGCGCTGTGCATCGCCAGCGGGAACGGATGGTTGAACGCCAGGTTGTGCTGCACGCCGCCGGGGATCACCTGCTTGGCCGCCTCGCCCAGGCGCTTGGAGCCCTGGCAGCGCTCGTCGAAGTAACGCATCACCTTGGCCATGCCGGCGGCGCCGATTGGCCGCATCGGCTGGTTGACCAATGCATGGAAGCGCGCGTACAGCTGGTCCACATCGGGCCATTGCGAAATGGCGGGGGTCTGGCTCATGGTCGGTGCCGGGCTGGTGGGAACGGAAAGGGCGTGCATGCGCTCAGGACTCCAGGGCGGACAGGATGGCGCGCAACGGCGCCGCCAGGCCGGCGTCGTGCAGCGCGCGGCGTTCGATGCGGCGTGCCAGGTGAGTGCGCGCCACCTGCTCCAGTGCATCGACTGCCGCCACCGCCTGTTCCAGGCTGCGGCCGCAGCACAGCACGCCGTGGTTGCGCATCAGATAGGCATTGCGCGAGGGGCGCAGTTGCCGCGCCAGCAGCCAGGCCAGCAGCCCGGTGCCGGACGGGAAATAGCCGACCATCGGCACGCGCGCGCCGATCGCCGCGCGCCACGCCGGATCGTCCACCGGCAGCGCCGCACCGAGCAGCGCGCAGGCGCTGGCCACCGGCTGATGGGTGTGGATGCTGCAGGCCACGTCGGGGCGGCGGCGCAACACCTGTGCATGCAGCCCGGTCTCCACCGACGGCGCGGCGGCGCCGTCCAGTTGCCGCAGGTCGGCCAGGCGCACCACGCAGATGTCCTCGGCACGCATCGCCAGGTAATCGGTGGCCGAAGGCGTCACCGCGAAGCGCTCGGCGTCCAAGCGCAGCGCGACGTTGCCGCCGGTGCCGGCCAGATAGCCGCGCTGCGACAGTTCCACGCACAGCGCGACCACGCGCGCGCGTTGCTCATGGTCAACCATGCTGGGGAACCTCCGGCACGCTGGGGGGCGCGGGATTCATGCGCCGGTAGATCGGCGCCAGGGTGCGCTGCAGTTCGAGGAACGTCGCATAGCGATCGTCGTACAGCGCACGCGTGGCCACAGATGGTTCGTACACCCGGCGTGCGCGTTGCAGCGCCGGCAGGTCGGCGAAGCGCAGCCGGCCCAGGCCCACCGCGGCGATGAAGGTGGCGCCGATCGCATTGGCCTGGATCGGGTTGTGCAGTTGCCGGATCGGCTGGCCGCTGACGTCGGCGATGATCTGGCACCACAGGTCCGACTGCGCGCCGCCGCCGACCGCGGCGATCACCCCGGGATCGCGGCCGAGCAGGCGCGCGAACGGCTCCAGCATCCAGCGCGTGTTCAATGCCACGCCTTCCATGAAGGCGCGGATGATGTCCTCGCGGGTGTGCATCAGCGACAGGTTGACCAAGCCGGCGCGCAGGCTGTGGTCCTCGACCGGGGTGCGCTCGCCGAACAGCCACGGCATGTACACCAGGCCGTTGGCCCCGGGCGGTACCCGCGCGGCGATGACGTTGAGCACCTCGTACACGTCCGGGCGGTCTTCGTCGCGCAGCAGTTCGTCGGGATGGAACAGGATGCGGTCGCGCAGGAACGACAGGTTGGCGCCGGCGGTGGACTGCAGCGCGGTGGCCAGGTAGCGCCCGCTCACCGCACACGGCACCGCGGCGATGTTGCTGAACACGTCCGTCTTCATCTTCGGCACGTGCGCGCCCAGCCACGACGAGGTACCCAGGTACAGATGCGCGGCGTAGTCCTCGACCGCCGCGGCCACCGCCACCGCCGAGTTGTCGATGGCGCCGGCGATCACCCGGGTCTGCGGCGACAGCCCCAGTTGCGCGGCCACGCCCGGCAGCAGCGGCCCCAGCACTTCGGTGGAGGCCACCAGGTCCGGCAGCTTGTCGCGCTCGATGCCGAGCAGCCGCAGCAGGCCGTCGTCGTAGCGGATCCGCATCGGGTCGCGGTTGTCGGTGACCCAGGTGGTGAGCACCGAATCGGCGGTGGCGCAGAAGCGCCCGGTCAGGCGCAGGTTGAGATAGTCCAGCGCGTTGAGGAACTTGTGCGTGCGCTCGTAGCGCTGCGGCGCGTGGTCGCGCAGGTAGGCGATGTGGCCGGCGCAGTCCTTGCCGCTGCCGGCCGGCGCGCCGCCGCTCAGGCGCAGCCAGCGCAACAGCTTCAGCGGCGCGTAGCCGCGCACGTTGAGCCAGCGCCCGCGCAGTCGCCGCGCGATCGCCGCCTGCCCGCGCATGTCCAGCCACAGCATGGCATTGCCCAGCGCGCGGCCGTCGCGGTCCACGCACACGGTGCACTCGCCCTGGGTCGAGCAGCACACCGCGGTCACCCGCCGGCGCAGCGCCTCGCCGCCTTGCAGCACCGCCGCGGCGGTGACCAGCAACGCGTTCCACCAGTCGCGCGGATCCTGCTCGGCGCACACCCCGTGCACGTGCAGCGGCACCGGTTCGAACGCCCAGGCGATCACCTGGCCGTCCAGCGTGACCAGCGCGCACTTGCAGCCGGAGGTCCCCAGGTCCACCGCCAGCACCAGCGGCTGGTCGCCGCCACGGTCGGCATCGAGCAGTTCGCTGCGCATGGGTCAGAACGTGTAGCCGATCGAGGCCACCAGGGTGTCGCCGTCGGTCTTGCGGATGCGCGCACCGTCCTGCACCCAGTACAGCTCGTGCGCATTGACCCGGGTGCTGACCCAGTCCAGGTTCCAGTCCAGGCCCCAGCGCCTGTGGGTGACGCCGATCTGGTAGTCGGCGAAGCTGCCCTCGCTGAAGTTGCGCAGCTTCTGGTAACCGGCGTGCAGGCGCAGCGTGGTCGACGGCAACAGCGACGGCAGCAGCGGCGTCTGGTAGTTGAGATCGCCCAGCAGGGTGCCGCGCGAGTCGTGCTCGCCGCGGGCGAAGCAGCGCAGCGCCGTCGTCGGGTCGGCGGCGAACTGCAGGATCTGCGCACACACCCCGCCGGTATCGGCACCGCGGTAGGTCTTGGAGAACACGTACAGCACGCGGCCTTCGATCGCGCCGTAGCCGAGCTCGAGCACGCCGAAATCGCTGTCGTAGTCGGTGCGGCGGATGTCCTCCGGCGTGCCGGTCTGCAGATCGATCCGGTGCGGGGCCAGGAAGCTGGCCCCCGGGAAACGCTCGGTGGCCAGGCCGACGCCGGCATGCCAGGCATCGGGATTGCCGAAGCGGTAGCCGGCCGCCGCGGTGATGCCCAGGCCGTCGCCGTCGAGGAACTGCTTCTTGCTGACCTTGGCCACCTCCAGCAGCGCGACGAAGCCGCTGGCGTGCACGAACTGGGTGGTCCACTTCAGCGACGGGCGCATCAGCGAGTCGGACACGCCGCGCGTGCGCTGCTCGCTCATCAGCCTGATCTGGTTCTGGAACTCGTAGTTGACCGTGCCATCGTCGACCGTGCCATCGGTGTCGGCCTGCTGGGCGTGGGCCTGGGCGCAGCACGCGCCGTGCAGGGCCAGTGCGCCCGCGAGGGTCGCCATGAAGCGGACTGCCGTCATCTCAATCTCCCCTGGTTCGTGGAGGAAGGTGGGACGCGTGGCGGCCGTCGGTGGCCCCGCACGTCGATGGCGCCGGCGCGTTGCGCGCGCGGCGGGTGACTACCTGGCGCAGACCGGCGTGCCGGGCAGCGCCTGCACGCGGGTGAAGCGCTCGGTCTCGCCGAGCACCTCCACGCCGACGAAGGCGCGCAGGTCCAGCGCGTTGCCGCTGGCGCGCAGCGTGGCCTTGTAGCGCTTGCCGCTGCGCGGATCGAAGGCCCAGCCCTCGCGCCAGGTGTCGCCGTCCTCACGGCCCAGGCGCGCGATCTGCACACCGCAGGTATCGGTGGCGGTGCCGGCGTCCTTGTCCCAGACGATGCGCCCGCACAAGGCGGTGGCCGCATCCGCGCAGGGCGCGAACTCCACCACCGCGTCCTTGGCCGCGGTCAGCCACAGCCCCTGCGCCGAGGCCGGTGCGGCGCTGCCCACGGCCGGCGCCAGCAACCATCCCGCCACGACCAGACCGACCGCGCGGTACCGCTTCGTTCCCGAACTCGCCTGCATCGAACGCCCCCTCGCCATCGCGCAATTAAGTAGTGAAAACTACCGTATAGCGATAACTACCGTTTTGCAAGCGCTGCGCGCACGGCGTTCGCCGCGCCCCCGAAGATGCACGCAAATATCTGGATTTGAACGGATTGCGCGTGCAGCGCCATGCGCGGCGCGGCCGATTTTTGCGGCATCGCAACAGCCGCCGGCGAGGCCGACGCAGCGGATCGGCGCGCTTCGCACCCATGCCCCCATGCCGCGGGCCGCACGAATGCGTCGGTCGCGCGCACTCCAACGACGCGGCCACACGCGCGCCGCCGAACATGGTCGGCAGCGTCACGAAACGGCTAGCGGAGGTTGGTCGGCGTTCGCCGCAGCCGGACTGCAGCCAAAATCGCCACGACATCGATGACCGGCACCGCCGCCCGCGAGTGACGGCAGTGCCGATGCGGACCGGCGAGGGAGGCGGCGACCGGCACGATCGACCGGTCGCAAGCGGCCGGCGATGGCACGGCCGCGGTGGCGGGGATGGCCCCGCTCAACGCATCGGCGCCTCCCGCAGGCGGGAGGCGCGCGGACGGATCAGGCGTCCTTGCCGGAGACGTGCCCGTCGATCTTCGAGGTCTGGTACAGCGCCATGCCGATGCGCTTGATCAGGCCGAGCTGCTGCTCCAGCCACCAGGCATGGTCTTCTTCGGTGTCGCGCAACTGCGCCAGCAGCACGTCGCGGCTGACGTAGTCGCCGTGCTGCTCGCACAGCTTCATGCCCGCGGCCAGATTGGCGCGCACTTCGTACTCGACCTTCAGATCCTTCTCCAGCATCTCCTCGACCGTGCGCCCGGGCTCGAACGCATGCGGGCGCATGTCCGGGTCGCCCTCCAGGAACAGGATGCGCCGCAGCAGCGCATCGGCATGCTCGGTCTCCTCTTCCATCTCGTGGTTGATGCGTTCGTACAGCGCCAGCAGGCCCTGGTCCTCGTAACGGCGCGAGTGGATGAAATACTGGTCGCGCGCGGCCAGTTCGCCGCGCAGCAGCTCCTTGAGGCATTGCACAACGTCGGGGTGTCCCTTCATGGGGCGGGCTCCGTGGGGTCGACTGAGGGCGCCATAGTGCCCGATGCCGCGGCGCCGCGTTCCAATCGGAATCATTCACATCCCGAGTCGCACATCCGCGATGCGTGACCCCGCGCACAGCGCGCCGCGCCTACGCGGGAACGACACGCACTCGTGTCTAGAATCGGAGACCTGCCCAACGGAGAGAGACGATGCGCGGTCGATGGAAACGCCTGCTGCTGGGGACGCTGCTGCTGGCGGTGGCCATGGCGCTGGGCGTCTGGCTGCTGCTGCGCGGCAGCCTGGCCACGCTCGATGGCAGCGCTCCGCTGCAAGGCCTGCGGGCGCCGGCGCGCATCCAGCGCGACGCGCTGGGCGTGGTCACCATCGATGCCGCCGACGAGGCCGATGCGATGCGCGCGCTCGGCTACGTGCACGCGCAGGAGCGCTTCTTCGAAATGGACCTGCTGCGTCGCGCCGCCGCCGGCGAACTGTCCGAGCTGGTCGGTCCGCACGCGCTGGGCGTGGACGAGGCGCGCCGCGCGCATCGCCTGCGCGCGCGCAGCGGCGCGCAACTGGCCGCGTTCGCCGGCGCGCACGCGGCGGCGCTGCAGGCCTACAGCGCCGGCGTCAACCAGGGCCTGCACGCGCTGCGGGTGCGGCCGTGGCCGTACCTGGTGCTGTTCGCCGCCCCGCGCGACTGGCAGCCGGTGGATTCGGCGCTGGCCGGCCAGGCGATGTACTTCGACCTGCAGGGCAAGCAACTCGAGCGCAAGCTGGACCTGTACCGCCTGCAACAGCGCCTGCCGGCGCCGCTGTATGCGCTGCTGCGCCATGAAGGCAGCAGTTGGGACGCGCCGCTGGATGACAGCGCCAGCGGCGACGCGATCCTGCCCGACGCCAGCCAGGTGGATCTGCGCACGCTGCAGGCCGGCCCTGCGCAGGCCAACGCCGGCGCGGTGGCCGCCGCCGCGCCCGGCAGCAACAACTGGGCCATCGCCGGCAGCCGCACCGCCGACGGCCGCGCCATCGTCGCCAACGACATGCACCTGGCCCTGCGCGCGCCCAGCCTGTGGTTCCGGGTACGCCTGCGCTATGCCGATGCGCAGGCGCCGGGCGGCCGCGTGGACGTGTCGGGGTTCTCGCTGCCAGGGCTGCCGGCGGTGATCGTCGGCAGCAACGGCCACATCGCCTGGGGCTTCACCAACAGCTATGCCGATACCGCCGACTGGTACCGGCTCACCCCCTGCGCCGCGACGCCACAGCCCGGCTGCACGCCGGTGACCGTGCATCGCGAACGGATCCGGGTCTCGGGCGCCGCCGACACCACGCTGCAGGTGGAAGACACCGCCTACGGCCCGATCCTGCGGCACGCGCCCGACGGCAGCGCGCTGGCGCTGCGCTGGGCCGCGCAGTTGCCGGGCGCGCTGAACCTGGGCCTGGCCGACTTCGCCCGCACCGACACGCTCGACAGCGCCTTCGCCCGCGCGCAGGACATCGCCACGCCGGCGCAGAACCTGGTGCTGGCCGACCGCGACGGCCACATCGGCTGGCGCGTGCTCGGCCCGCTGCCGCTGCGCGGCCCGCACTGCGCCGCCGATGCGGTGATGCACGACGTGCGCGCGACGGTGCCGGCGGACGCACGCTGCGCGCCGTGGCCGCTGTCCACCCGCCAGTCGCCGCAGCGCATCGATCCGGCCGACGGGCAACTGTGGACCGCCAACGCCCGCGTGGTGGGCGGCGCCGAACTGGCGCCGCTCGGCGACGGCGGTTATGCGCTGGGCGCGCGCGCGCGGCAGATCCGCGACGATCTGCGCCTGCATCCGCGCCTCGACGAGCAGCAATTGCTGGCGATCCAGCTCGACGACCGCGCGCTGTTCCTGCAGCGCTGGTGGGCGCTGCTGCGGCAACGCGATGCCGGCACGGCCACGCCGGCGCTGCACGCCCTGTCGCAGGCCGCCGCACATTGGGAAGGCCGCGCCAGCACCGGCTCGGTGAGCTATGCCCTGGTGCGCGCGTGGCGCCTGGCGGTGCTGACCCGGATCCGCGACGGCCTGATCGCGCCGGCCCATACCGGGTCAGAGGCCGACGCCGCGCCCCCGCCGCTGCCGCAGCTGGAAGGCGTGGCCTGGCCGCTGCTGCAGCAACAGCCGCTGCATCTGTTGCCGCGCCGCTACGGCAGCTGGCAGGCGCTGCTGGAGGATGCCGCCGCCGAGGTGCGCACGACGCGACAGGCCGATGGCCCGCTGGACACGCGCCGCTGGGGCCAGGAGAACCGCGCGGCGATCTGCCATCCGCTGGCGCAGGGCCTGCCGGAGTTCCTGCGCGGCTGGCTGTGCATGCCGGCCACGCCGCTGCCCGGCGACGACGACATGCCGCGGGTGCAGCGCCCGGCGTTCGGCGCCTCCGAGCGCATGGTGGTGGCGCCAGGTCACGAGGCCGACGGCATCGTGCACATGCCCGGCGGCCAGAGCGGCCATCCGCTGTCGCCGTTCTGGGGCGCCGGCCACGCCGACTGGGTACAGGGACGCGCCACAAAGTTCCTGCCCGGCCCGACCCTGCACACGCTGACATTAAGCCCGTCCGCACCACAATGACCGATCGGCGGCCTGCCGGCGCCTGTCCCCATGCGCCGGCCTGCACGCCTCCCCCTCCCCCCACTGCCGAGTCTGCCTACCGATGAAGCGCCCTCCCCTGCTCGCCCTGTTGCTGCCGCTCGCCGCGGCCCTGCCGTTGTCCGCCTGTGCCACACCGGCCGCCGACTCATCCGCTGCCGCCACCGATTGCAGCGTGCGCGCCGAACCCGGCGACGATCTGCAGGCCGCGATCGACCGTGTCCCCAACGACGGCAAACCCGCCACCGTGTGCCTGAGCGCCGGCGAATTCCACGTCGGCAAGCTGCTTTCGATCCAGCGCGACGGCTTGCGCCTGCGCGGCCAGGGCGATGCCACCGTGCTGCGCATGCGCGACCACGTGCAGCAACCGACCATCGTGATCGGCGACTACCAGAACGAGCGCCCGATCCGTCCGATCCGCGACGTGCGCGTGGAGCAGTTGCAGATCGTCGGCGGCACCATCGACAAGGAGTTCATGCCCGAGCGCCCGTACCTGAGCAACAGCCTGGTGGTGGTACGCAACGGCCAGAACATCCAGCTGACCCATCTGCGGGTGAGCAAGTGCCGCAGCGCCTGCCTGCTCAGCGAATTCGACAGCCGCGACCTGCTGATCGCGCACAACGACGTCTCCGGCGCGACCTGGGACGGGGTGTCGTTCAACCGCACCGCCAAGGTCAAGCTGATCGACAACGTGATCCACGACAACGTCGCCGCGGGCATCACCACCGAGCACCTGGAAGACAGCGAGATCCGCGACAACCGCCTGGAACGCAACGGCAGCCAGGGCGTGTACCTGGCCGACGCGCGGCGCAACCTGTTCGCGGGCAACCAGTTTATCGACAACAAGGGCGCCGGGCTCTACCTGACCTGCTCGATCCGCCAGCGCACGCCGCAGATCCTGTGCTGGGACAACAGCATGAGCCAGGACAACACCTTCGAGAACAACACCTTCCGCGGCAACCCCTACACCTACACCATCGGCGTGGACAGCGCGGCCAACTGCACCGGCCCGGACTTCCGCCCCAACCTGTGGCGCAAGAGCAACCAGGCCGACGCCTCGGGCATCGACATCCAGCCCGAGCGCTACGGGCACTGCGTGCGCTTCGAGTAGGCGCAGGCGGCTGTCGCACCGCCGGGCCGCCGTCCTGCCGCCCTCGGGCATGACAGCGTGGCGCGGTGGTGGCCGCCGGATGCGGCGCTGCCGCGCGGCACGCATCCGGTGGCGCGCAGGCCTCTGCCCCTCCCTGGTACTGCATGACCGCCCGCCGCGATGCGGGCGGCACGGGCATTCGCGAAGGCGCTAAAGCATCGCCTGCAGCGGCCGCTAACCGGTGACGACGCCCCAGCGACCGACGGACCGCGCTGGACCACCGACCGGCCGTGCCGCGCAGACGCTGGAGTGCCGCGGCGCTCTCTGGGAGAGCAGATGAACTACCACCTGCATGTTCGCCGCACGCTCGACACCCCGATCCTGGCGATCCAGGGCCTGACCCTGTGCGCCTGGCTGGCGCTGCTGCTGTGCAATCCCTACCTGAGCCACCCGCTGGACCCGCGCTACGCGCTGGCGTTCGTTGCCATGCTCGGCAGCGGCGTGGTCATGCGCATGGCCAGGCAATCCTGGCAATGGCGGCTGGGCGCCTTCCTGTCGGTGATCGCGTTCGACGCCGCGTTCCGGCTGCAACTGCATCACATGGGCGGCGCCAGCCTGGCCTGGATGCTGCCGGTGGCGGTGACCCTGAGCCTGGGCTACAGCGTGCTGTTCTGCCACTCGCGCGACTATCTGCTGGCCCTGGCCTGCACCTGGGCGATCATGCTCGGCTGGCACGACACCCTGGTGCCGACCGCGGCCGACCCGCCACTCCTCGAACTCCTGGTGGCGGCGGTGACGATCGTCGGATTGGCCGTGAACCGCATCGTCGTCACCGCCATGCGCAGCAATCACGCGCAGCGGGAGAGCGATCGGCGTCTGGCCGCGACCGATGCGCTGACCGGCCTACCCAATCGGCGCGCACTGATGGCCCACCTGCAGGCGGCGGTTGGCACCCAGCACACCGTGCAACTGGCCATGCTGGACATCGACGACTTCGAGCGGATCCGCGCCGAGCACGGCCACCACGTCGGCGATGCGGTGCTGCAGGCGCTGGCGACGGAACTGGTGCGGCTGGACCCGCGCTGCCGCGTTGGCCGCCTCGGCGGCGAGGAATTCGGCCTGCTGTTCGAAGGCGTATCGCAGGCCAAGGCGCGCGAACGGCTGCAGCGCCTGCAGCAGCGGATCCGCGGCCTGCGCGTGGACGGGGCCGCGTTCACCTGCAGCGTCGGGCTGGCCTCGCTGCCGGCCGGCGGCGAGGTGTCGGACCTGCTCGCCCGCGCCGACCGCGCGCTGTCCGCTGCCCGCCACGCAGGCAAGGGCAGTCTTTGCCTGGACGGTGCCATGCCGGCCTCGGCCGACACGCCCGCAGCGTTCGCGAACGATCCCAGCCTGCCCGCGGCCACGCCGCTGTAGCACGCAACGCCGGCAGACATGGGGGCGACGACTTCGTCGCCCCTGCTGCGCGCACGTCGGTCGTCGCGCGACACTCCCCAGACCGACGCCGCTGCCCGCGGCAGGCGTCCCGCTCGCTCCGGCTGCAGCGGCCATCGCGCGACTCTGCGCTTACCCGCCCCTGCGCACCGCACCTGCTTCGCACCCGGCGTGCCGTCGCGCCCCCGCCCGCCACGGCAGGCGCGGGCCCAATCCGCTCATCAGCACCGCACCGAACATGCCCAGTGCCGTGGCGAACCCGGCCACGCGCGAACGTCCGGCCGCCAGCCACGCCACCCGCAAAAAGCTCGCGCCGGGGCTGATCGCACCCAGCAGCATGCCCGCGATCGCCAGCAGGCTGGCAGCGGTCATCCCAACGCCTGCGCGTGCACCCCCGCCACCGCGCGGCCGGACGGATCGGCCATGGTCGCGAAGCTGGCGTCCCAGGCGATCGCCGCCGGCGACGAACAGGCGATCGACTTGCCGCCGGGCACCGTCTCAGCGGCGGCCGGCGTCGGGAACACGCGCTCGAACAGGCTGCGGTAGTAATAGGCCTCCTTGGTCTGCGGCGGGTTCACCGGGAAGCGCTTGTCGGCCGCGGCCAGTTCGCGGTCGCTGACCTGCGCCTCGGCATGCGCCTTCAGCCCGTCGATCCAGCCATAACCGACGCCGTCGCTGAACTGCTCCTTCTGCCGCCACAGGATCGACTCGGGCAGGTAGCCCTCGAAGGCTTCGCGCAGCACCGCCTTCTCGATGCGCTTGCTGCCGTCGGCGCGGGTGCCGGCCATCTTGTACTGGGCGTCCATGCGCATGGCCACATCCAGGAACTCCACGTCCAGGAACGGCACGCGCGGCTCCACGCCCCAGGCCATCATCGACTTGTTGGCGCGCAGGCAATCGTAGTTGTACAGCGCGTCGAGCTTGCGGATCAGTTCTTCATGGAATTCGCGCGCGTTCGGCGCCTTGTGGAAGTACAGGTAGCCGCCGAAGATCTCGTCGCTGCCTTCGCCGGACAGCACCATCTTCACGCCCATCGCCTGATCCGCCGCGCCAGCAGGAACATCGGCGTGGACGCGCGGATGGTGGTGACGTCGTAGGTCTCGATGTGCCGGATCACTTCCGGCAACGCGTCCAGGCCTTCCTCGAAGGTGTACTCGAAGCCGTGGTGCACGGTACCCAGCGCCTCGGCCGCGATCGCGGCGGCGGCCAGGTCCGGCGAGCCCTTCAGGCCGATCGCGAACGAATGCAGGCGCGGCCACCAGGCCTCGGCCTCGTCGTTCTCCTCGATGCGCTTGCGCGCGAAGCGCGCCGCCACCGCCGCCACCAGCGACGAATCCAGGCCGCCGGACAGCAGCACGCCGTACGGCACGTCGGTCATCAGCTGGCGGTGCACGGCACGTTCGAAGGCTTCGCGCAGTGCCTGCTTGCTGACCTCCACGCCCTGCACCGCGGCGTAGTCGCGCCATGGCTTGCGGTAGTACTGCACCAGTTCGCCGCTGGCGCTGTCGTAGTAGTGGCCCGGCGGGAACTGGGCGACGTCGGCGCAGCTGTCGGCCAGCGACTTCATCTCCGAGGCCACCCGCAGCCGGCCCTGCGCGTCGTGGCCCCAGTACAGCGGGCACACGCCCATCGGATCGCGCGCGATCAGCACGCGGCCGGCGGCCTTGTCCCACAGCGCGAAGGCGAAGATGCCGTTGAGCCGGTCGAGCAGCGCCGCCGGGGTGGTCTCGCGGTACAGCGCGTTGATCACCTCGCAGTCCGAACCGGTCTGGAAGGCGTAGTGCTGGGCGAGTTCTTTCTTCAGCTCGCGATGGTTGTAGATCTCGCCGTTGACCGCCAGCGCCAACTGCCCGTCGTCGGAGAGCAGCGGCTGCGAGCCGCCGGCCGGGTCGACGATGGCCAGGCGCTCGTGCACCAGGATCGCGCCGTCGTCGACATACACGCCGCTCCAGTCCGGGCCGCGGTGGCGCTGCCGCTGCGAGCAGTCCAGCGCCTGCCGCCGCAACGCCTGCAGGTCGTCGCCCGGTTGCAGGCCGAAGATGCCGAAGATCGAACACATGGGAAAGCTCCTGATCGTGGGGTGGTGGTCGCGAGGGATGCACACTCCAGGCACAAAAAAACCCGCATCGGCCGATGCGGGTTTTCTGGTGGCTGGGCGTGGTGTTTCTGGTAGCGCCTAGTCGCAGACCCGCATCGGCCGCGCACGATTATTCGCCAGCGCATGATTGCGGCCGTTGGCGTGGATCGGGCGGAGGGCGGACAGCGAAGTCATGCGGCGACCGTAACCCGGCGCGCGGGCCGGCGCAACTGTTACCGCAGCAACCGTTCGATCAGGCGCAGGTACAGCCCCGGCAGCGCCTCCAGGTCGGCCACGCGCACATGTTCGTCCACCTGGTGGATGCTGGCGTTGACCGGGCCGACCTCGATGCACTGCGCGCCCAGCGGGGCGATGAAGCGCGCATCGGAAGTGCCGCCGCCGGTGCTTTCCTCCGGCGGCGCGCCGGCGACCTCGCCCAGTACCTCGCGCGCCACCCGGCGCAGCGTGCCCTCCGGGGTGTAGAACGGCTCGCCGCTGCGGTGCCAGCGCAACGCGTAGTCCAGGCCATGGCGATCGAACAGCGCGGCGATCTCCGCTTCCAGCCGCGGCGCATCCCAGTGCGGGGTGTAGCGCAGGTTGAAGGCGACCTGCAGTTCGCCGGGAATCACGTTGTTGGCGCCGGTGCCGGCGTGCACGTTGGAGATCTGCAGGCTGGTCGGCGGGAAGCTTTCGTAGCCGTCGTCCCAGTGCCGCGCGACCAGGTCGGCCAGCGCCGGTGCGGCCAGGTGGATCGGGTTGCGCGCCTTGTGCGGATAGGCCACGTGGCCCTGCACGCCGCGCACGGTCAGCGCGCCGGACAGGCTGCCGCGGCGGCCGACCCGCAGCAGGTCGCCGAGCCGTTCGGTGGACGTGGGTTCGCCGGTGATGCACCAGTCGATGCGTTCGCCGCGCGCGGCGAACAGACGCGCCACATGGCGCACGCCATTGATCGCATCGCCTTCCTCGTCGCTGGTCAGCAGCACCGCCAGCGTGCCCGGGTGCTGCGGATGCGCGGCCACGAACTGCTCGGCGGCAACCACGAAGGCTGCCACGCTGCCCTTCATGTCGGCGGCGCCGCGCCCGTACAGCACGCCGTCGCGCAGTTGCGGCACGAACGGGTCGCTGGCCCAGGCCTCGCGCGGCCCCGGCGGCACCACGTCGGTATGGCCGAGCAGCGCCAGCACCGCGCCATCGCCGCCACGGTGGGTCGCCCACAGGTTGTCGACCTGGCCGCAGCGCAGGCGTTCGATGGCAAAACCGGCGCGTTGCAACCGCTGCGCGATCAGGTCCTGGCACCCGGCATCGTCGGGGGTGACCGAGGGGCGGGCGATCAGGTCGCAGGCGAGTTCAAGGACATCGGACATGCAGGAACACCGTTGGAAAACACGAGGGAGACGCGGCGCTGATCGACGGCGGCACCGTCGCGTCCGGGCAGCGCAGGAGCTGCAGTGTACGAGCGGGACGGGCGGATGCGCAGCATCGGCCAGGGTCGCCTGGCGGGTGCGCGGCCGCGGTCCCGGCCATGGCTACGGCGTGGTGCCGGGCCAGCGCATGCACTGCACGCGCACCGCGAAGGCCTCGTTGCCGGGCATGCGCCCCCGCTGCATGCCGGTTTCGACGAAGCCGCAGGCACGGTAGAACGCCAGCGCCGCGGCATTGCCTTCCAGCAATTCCAGCGTCAGACCAGCCGGGCTGGCGTCCTGCACCGCCACCACCAGCGCCTGGCCGACGCCGCGCCGGCGCGCGGCCGGATCCACGTACAGCCAGGCCAGCTCCTCGCCATCGTCGGCGACGAACCCCAGCACCTGCCCTTCGCGCTCGGCGACCTGCACGCGGTAATCGAACAGTCCTTCGCGCTCGGCCGCGATCGGCAGCGGCAGGAACGCATCGGCCAGCCCCGCCGCCTGCAGTTCCTCCAGGCGCGCGGCATCGTGGATGGCGCACAGGCGCGCCCAGTCGTCGGCCCGGTACGGGCGGACGGTCACGCCACTCCGAACCGCTGCTTGAAGCCGTTGTCGGAGAAGCCCTGGCTGAGCCGGCCATCGTCGGTCACCACCACCGGCCGCCGGATCAGCTGCGGATACTCGCGCAGCAGCAGCTTCCACTCGGCCTCGGAACCAGGCGCCTTCTTGTTGTCGGGCAACTGCCGCCAGGTGGTGGAGGACTTGTTGACCAGCGCATCGAACCCACCGGCCTGGCCGGCCCATTCGAGCAGGGTGTCCGGCGTCGGCTTGTGGTCGCGGTAATCGACGAAGGTGTAGGCCACGCCGAAGCGGTCCAGCCACTTTGTCGCCTTCTTGCAGGTGTCGCAGTTCTTCAATCCGTACAACGTCGTCATCGAAACATCCCTTCAAGCGAGGAAGCCCCTCTCCTCCGCCGACCGCAGGCAGTCCGCGTGCGAGAGAGGGTTGGTGAGCGTCGGCACGCCGGGTGGTGGCGTGGCGCGCGTGATCTTACCCGGCGCGCGCGCCGTCGGTTGCCCCGCACAGCGGGAAACCGCGATCGGCCGGACCGCGCCTCACGGTGCCGGCACTTCCCGGAGCTTGGCCGAGTCGATCCGCCAGCGCAGCTGCGCCGCCGAGGCGCCGTCCACGCCGTTGACCCGGCGCAGGACGTAGTCGCCGCGGAAGCGTTGCCGGGTACCGTCGGCCAGCGTCGCCTCCACGGTGACCGGCACCGGCTGATAGACCGAGCCGGCGGCGCCGTCGCTGGCGCCCGGCGTGCCGATCGTCGCCTTCACCGCACGGGTCTGGGCGAAGCCGGCCTTGAACGCATCGTAGGACTGTCCCGGACGCCCGTCCTCGCCCCACTGCTGCCAGGCCGTGGCGTAGTCGCGCGCATTGATCGCCGCGTAATAGCGCCGCACCACGTCGGCCGCTGCCTGCGGGCTGTCGGCAGCCGCGCCGCAACCGGCGGTGGCCAGCCCCTCGCGGCCGAGCAGCGCGCAGCTGCGGGCGATCTCGTCGTCGATCATGGCGCAGCTGTTGGCGGCATTGCAGGGTGGATGCGTGGCCGGCGACACCGAACGGCAGGTGGCCACGCGCGCCGCCGCGGCGTCCGCGCCGATCTCGGCGGCGCAGGACAGCGGCTCGCCTGCGGCGCTGGCGCTCTGCGCCGTCGTCGCAGGCGGTTGCGCAGGCGGTTGCGCAGGCGCAGGTGTCGCGGACGAAACGGGATTTGGCGCAGCGGCCGCCGCCGCTGGCGTGTCGCCATCCTTTGGCGCCGTGGGTGCCGGCACGCCCTCACGGCCGCACCCTGACAGCGCGAACGCTGCCGTCATCCAGCAAGCCCACATGATCGTACGCATCGGTGTCTCCTGTCGTGGCAGTGGCAGCACCCGGCGACGGTTTGCACCGGACATCGGGTCCGATACGCGCCGCCGCAACAGCGCCCAGACCTGCGTGCGGCAGCATATCCAGGCGCCGATGTACATCGGGTGTGCGCCCTTCCCTGGCCGCGAGATCGCGGGCCCTGCGAGGCAACCGCGTCGCACCGTGCGACAACCACATGATGCGCCCGGCCTACCCGCAGATGGGGCACTGAGGTTGGATTCGCTGGAGGTTCGGCATGTCAGCATGCCGATGACGACGGAAGCCACCGCGTGCTTTACCGCCGTTGCGTTTGCTTTTGATCTACCGGGTTCCCTTCCGCAGCGGCGGATGGACCGGGGAAAAACCCGAAGGGCGGCGCGCAGGGATGTGTGCCGTCCGCGGCAGGGGCGGGGCTCGCCGGGAAAAGGCGAAGCACTGCTTCGCCCCGGCGGGCGGGCTGGCGCCGTGAGGCGACCGCCCCGGACTTGGCTGCGACGCAGCCAAGCCCCTTCCGCGGATCCCCGGTGCATCCGCGGACCCGGAGCGCGTAGCGCGGAGGGCGCAAGGCAGGGCGCGCTTGACCAGCCTTCGGCTGTGGTGAAGCGCTTCTTTTGGTTACCTTTTCTTTGCGCGAGCAAAGAAGCGCTTCTCAGCAGCCGGAGGCTGATCAAAGTAACTCGCCCGAAAGGGCGAAAGCCTTTAGCTGTTGCCTAAAGCTCAAGGCACGTAAGGCAGCTTCAACGTCAACGCGATGCGGTACCGCGGTGCCCTACGCACCAGAAGCCAACACGCACAGTAACGCGCAACGCACAAAGGCCCACGCCTGACCACGGAGTCGACAGGAAGCAGCACACCACAGCGAGACCGGGCTTGGCCCGGTCCCACCATGCTCAGTCGGCCAGCCCGCGCAGCAGGTCGTTGACGCTGGTCTTGCTGCGGGTCTTGGCGTCGACCTGCTTGACGATCACCGCGCAGTACAGCGAGTGCGACCCGTCCTTGGACGGCAGTTGCCCGGACACCACCACGCTGTACGGCGGCACGTAGCCGTAGGAGATCTCGCCGGTGGCGCGGTTGTAGATGCGCGTGCTCTGGCCCAGGAACACGCCCATGCCGATCACGCTGTGGTGGCCGACCACCACGCCCTCCACCACTTCCGAGCGCGCACCGATGAAACAGTGGTCCTCGATGATGGTGGGGCTGGCCTGCAGCGGTTCGAGCACGCCGCCGATGCCGGCGCCGCCGGACAGGTGGCAGTGCTTGCCGATCTGCGCGCAGGAGCCGACCGTGGCCCAGGTGTCGACCATGGTGCCCTCGCCGACGTGCGCGCCGATGTTGGTGAAGCTCGGCATCAGCACCACGTCCTTGCCGAAGTAGCTGCCGCGGCGCGCCACCGCGCCCGGCACCACGCGCACCCCGGCCTTGCGGAACTCGGCCTCGTGATAGCCGGCGAAGCGTGCTTCCACCTTGTCCCAGAACGGTGCCGGCTGCGCTTCCACCACCGCCATCTCGTTGACCCGGAAGTACAGCAGCACCGCCTTCTTCAGCCACTCGTTGACCTTCCAGCCGCCGTGCCCATCCGGCTCGGCGACGCGGAATTCGCCGCGCTCCAGGCCGTCGATGACGCGGTTGACCACCGGCCGGGTCGATCCCTCGATCTCGTCCAGGGTCAGGGTGGCGCGGCGCTCGAAGGCGCTGTCGATGGTGAACTTCAGTTCGTCGGCACTGGGCATGGCGGCCGGCCTGGCGCGCAGCGGCTTCGGCGCGGGCTTGGCGGGCTTGGCCGCCGCGGTCGGCGCCGCGGGCTGCATGGCGGCCGGCTTGGCCGACTTCTTCGGGGCTGCCTTCTTGGGGGCCGCCTTCTTGGCAGCGGGCGTCTTGGCGGCAGGCTTCTTGGTGGCCATCAGCGGGGGTCTCCAGGCGGGGTATCGGGGTCCAGGCAGGCCTGCAGCGCGGCCTGCAGCGCCTGGCGGGCGGCGTCGGGCAACGGCAGGTTGTGCTCGTCGGTGATGTGGAACAGATCCTCGGCGCGCTCGCCGAAGGTGGCGATGCGCGCGTCGTGCACGCGCAGGTGATGCCGGCGCAGCACCTGGGCCACGTTCGACAGCAGCCCGGGGCGGTCCGGCGCGACCAGGCTCAGGCGGGTGCGGCGACCGTCCACGCTCTCGCGGAATTCGATGCGCGGGGCGAAGCGGAAATGCCGCAGTTGCCGCGGCACCACCCGCCGCGCCGGGCGCAGCCGCGTCAGGTCGCCGGCCAGCGCGTCGCGCAGCCCTGCCTGCAGTTGCGCCAGATCGCCACTGGCGAAGGCGTCGGCCGGCATCACCTCGAAGGTGTCGAAGATCGCGTCATGCGGCGCGTCGAGCACTCGCGCGCGATGGATGCCGTAGCCGAGCCGGTCCAGGGTCCTCACGATCGCGGCGAACAGGCCGTCGCGGGCCGGCGAGTACACGAATACTTCCAGCGCCGCGTCGTCGGGGGTCACCGGGCGCACCTTGACCAGGGTGTCGCCGAGTTCCACCTCCATCAGCGAGGTCGCCTGCCAGGCCAGTTGCTCGGGACGGAAGCGCAGGAAGCTCTCGTCCGGCATGCCGGCGAACTGGCGATCGATGATGGCGTCGTCGTGGCCCTGCAGGTGCATCAGCGCGCGGGTGGCCTCGCGCGCCTCCTGCAGGCGCTCGGCCACCGGCAGCGGATGCTCCAGGCCCTCGCGCAGGGCGCGGCGCGCGGCGAAGTACAGATCGGCCAGCAGCCGGTCCTTCCAGGCGTTCCACAGCTTGGGGCTGGTGCCGGCGATGTCGGCGCAGGTCAGCAGATACAGATGGTCCAGCCGCTCGCGGTCGCCGACCAGGCTGGCGAAGCGGTGGATCACCTCCGGATCGGCGATGTCCTGCTTCTGCGCGGTCACCGACATGCGCAGGTGCTGCTCGACCAGCCAGGCGACCAGCTCGGTGTCGGCCGCGCTGAGCGCGTGCGCGGCGCAGAACGCGCGCGCATCCACCGCGCCCAGCTCCGAATGGTCGCCGCCGCGGCCCTTGGCGATGTCGTGGAACAGGCCGGCCAGCAGCAGCAGTTCGGGCTTGCGCAGCCGCGGCCAGACTTCATGCGCGATCGAGAAGCGGTCGTCGGCGCGCGCGCTGGCGAACACCGCCATGTTCTTCAGCACCATCAGCGTGTGCTGGTCGACCGTGTACACATGGAACAGGTCGAACTGCATGCGTCCGGACACCTGCGCGAACGCCGGGATCCACTGCCCGAGCACGCCCAGCCGCGCCATCCGGGTCAGCGTCTGCACCGCGCGCGGGCCGCGCAACAGCGCCAGGAAGCGCTCGCGTGCGACCGGGCTGGCGCTGGCGTAGGCCGGCAGACGCGGCAGCGCCTCGGCCAGCGCGCGCGCGGTCAGCGAATGCAGGCCGCGGATCTCGCCGTGCGCGGCCCAGGTGGCGAACAGCGCGAACACCTGCACCGGGTCGGTCTGCGGCCAGCGCTCGTCGTCGGCGGCCAGGTAGCCGCGACGCAGCGAGAAACCGCCGTCCAGCGGCTGCGGCTGCGCCTCGCCGTCGAACTGTTCCTCGAAACGCTGCAGCAGCCGGTCGCTGAGCCGGCGCACGATCGCCGCGCTGCGGTAGAAGCGCTGCATCATCTTCTCCACGCCCAGGCTCTCGGGGTCGTCGGAGAACCCCAGGCGCTGCGCCAGGGTCTTCTGGTAATCGAAGCGCAAGCGCTCTTCCGGGCGGTTGGCGACCAGGTGCAACCCGTAGCGCAGGCGCGCCAGTTCGCGGCGCTCGCGGCGCAGCGCGGCGGCTTCGTCGCCGCCGACATGGCCCAGCCCGATCAACGGCTCCAGGTCGCGCACACCGAACGCGCGCAGCGCCATCCAGCCCAGCGTGTGCAGGTCGCGCAGGCCGCCGGGGCCGTCCTTGATGTCCGGCTCCAGGTTGTCGGCGGTGTCGCCGAAGCGCTGGTGGCGCGCCTGCAGTTCCTCGCGCTTGGCCATGAAGAATTCGCGTGGCGGCCATACCCGCTGCGGCGCGATGGCCGCCGCCAGCGCCGCCTTGGCGGCGGCGTCGGCCTGCAGCGGGCGCGCCTCGATCAGCGCGGTCAGCACGGTCTGGTCGGCGCAGGCCGCGGTGCACTGCGCGGCCGAGCGCACCGCGTGGCTCACCGGCACCCCGGCATCCCACAGCAACGGGAACAGCCGCGCCAGCGTCGGCTCGTACGCGGGATCGAGTTCGCCGAACACCAGCAGGTCGATGTCCGAGCGCGGGAACAGTTCGCCGCGGCCGTAGCCGCCCACCGCGAACAGCGCCAGCCCGGCCTCGCGCGGCACACAGCGGCTCCAGGCGTGGCGGATCAACTGGTCCAGCGCGCGCGCGCAGCGCCAGCAGGCGGTCGATGTCGTCGCCCTGGTCGAAGCGCTTGCTCAGCCGCGCATCGGTCTGCGCCAGCAGTTGCCGGACCGCGGCGGCCCAGCCGGCGTCGTCGACGCCGGCGTCGGGCATGCCGGCATCAGCACCGGCCGGCAGCAGGCTCACGGTTCGCCGAGGCCGCCCGGCGACAGGGTCAGCACCTCCACCCCATCCTCGGTGACGGCGACCATGTGTTCCCACTGCGCCGAGAGCTTGCGGTCCTTGGTCACCACGGTCCAGCCGTCCGGCAAGACCCGGGTGTAGCGCGTGCCCTCGTTGATCATCGGTTCGATGGTGAAGGTCATGCCCGGCTTCAGCACCAGGCCGTCGCCCGGCCGGCCGTAGTGCAGCACCTGCGGTTCGTCGTGGTAGACCTTGCCGATGCCGTGGCCGCAGTACTCGCGGACCACGCTGAAGCGCTCGCTCTCGGCGTACTGCTGGATGGCATGGCCGACGTCGCCGAGCGTGGCGCCCGGCTTCACCGCGCGGATGCCGCGCCACATCGCCTCGTAGGTCGCCTCGATCAGGCGCCGCGCCATCACCGAGGGCGTGCCCACGCAATACATGCGACTGGTGTCGCCATGCCAGCCGTCCTTGATCACGGTGACGTCGATATTGACGATGTCGCCGTCCTTGAGGACCTTGCTGTCGTTGGGGATGCCGTGGCAGATCACGTTGTTCACCGACGTGCACACCGTCTTCGGGTAGCCGCGGTAGCCGACGTTGGCCGGCACCGCCTGCTGCACGTTGACGATATGGTCGTGGCAGATGCGGTCCAGCTCGGCGGTGGTGACGCCGGGCTTCACGTACGGGCCGATCAGGTCCAGTACTTCGGCGGCCAGGCGGCCGGCCACGCGCATCTTCTCGATGTCCTGGGGAGTTTTCAGATTGACGGTCATGGCCGTCATTATCGCTCATCCCGGCGCTGGCTGAACGCGCCGGGCGCGTCGGCGGTTTTCCGGCACATCGGCCTGCGCCCCGCCGCCTTCATCGCACTGAACGCGAGATCCCGTGGTCGCCATCCCATGTGAAAACTGGATGGCCATCCATAAAAATGTGAACTGGCCCGCAGTTTGCAAGAGCAGGGCACCGGCGGTTGTCCGCCATTTCCGAAGAAACCCTGCCATGTACCTCTTCCACCGCGTTCTCGCCTTCCTCGTGCTGTTCGCCGCCGGGACCGGCCTGGCCTGGGCCCAGTCCGACTCGCGCACCTTCAACGTCAAGATCCAGATCACCAGCGTCTGCGATATCCAGACGGCCCCCACCGACGTGGACTTCGGCAGCGTCAATTCGAACCAGACGGCGATCAACAGCACCGGCACCCTGAACGTGCGTTGCACCTCCGGCACGCCGTACAACATCGCGCTCAACGCCGGCTCCGGCTCCGGCGCCACGGTCACCACCCGCACCATGGGCAGCGCCGCCGCCGGCAACACCACGCGCGTGCCCTACGCGCTGTACCGCAATGCCGCGCGCACCCAGAACTGGGGCTCGACCATCGGCACCGACACCCAGGCCGGCACCGGCAATGGTGCGGTGCAGCCGATCACCGTCTACGGCCAGGTCGCCAACACCAACTACCCTGCTGGCTCATACAGCGACATCGTCACCGCCACGGTCAGTTGGTAACCGGAGCCGCCTGCATGCATTCGCGACCGCATTCCTTGCTCCGCCTGCAGGCGCTTGCCGTGCTGTGGCTGGCGGTGGCCGGCGCGGCCATGGCGGCAAGCCTGCAGGTGGCGCCGACGTCGGTGTCGCTGCGCGCCGAGGAAACCGCGCAGGGCGTGTGGCTGAGCAACAGCGGCGACGTGCCGCTGCGCGCGCAGGTTCGCGTGTTCCATTGGCAGCAGCGCGACGGCGAGGATGTGCTCGACCCCAGCGACCGCATCGCGCTCAGCCCGCCGATGCTGGAACTGGCACCGCACTCGCGGCAACTGGTCCGCGTGATCCGCCTGGATCCGGCGCCCGGGGCCGGCGAGGACGCCTACCGCATCCTGGTCGACGAGTTGCCCAGCCAGGACGCCACCGGCAACGCCAGCGCCGGGCTGCAGTTCGTGCTGCGCTACTCGGTGCCGGTGTTCCTCAAGCCGGCCGTGGCGACCGCGCCGGCACTGCGTGCGCGAGTGGTCCGCGACGGCTCCGCCGCGGCGCTGGAAGTGCTCAACCAGGGCAACGGCCACGCGCAGTTGGTGGACCTGCAGTTCGCCGCCGCCGATGGCCAGCGCAGCACCGTCGCCCCAGGCCTGGCCGGCTACGTGCTGCCGGGCCAGCGCAAGCGCTGGCCGCTGCCGGCGGCGCTGGTGCAGACACAGGGAACGTTCGAGGCAAGGATCAATGGCGAGCCACGCGCGCAGTCGCTGGTCGTGGACGCAACGGCGCCCTGAGCTGCTGCTGGCCCTGTGGGCCGGCAGTGCCACGGTCGCCGTCGCTCAGCCTCAGCCCCCCACCCCGCCCCAGGTCGCCGCGCCGGCACAGGAGACCCTGTACCTGGAGGTCACCCTGAACCAGACCCGCCAGCCCGGCCTGTTCCAGTTCCAGCGCGATGGCGAGCAACTGCGCGCCACTGCCGCGACCCTGCGCCAGCTCGGCCTGCGCGTGGACGGCAGCGACGCCACCGCGGCGATCGCCCTGGGCGACCTGGACGGGGTGCGCTTCCGCTACGACGCCAGCCTGCAGCAGGTGGCCATCGATGCGCCGGTGGCGCTGCTCGATGTCGCCACCACCCGGATCGACGCCCGCGGCGGCATCCCGTCGCTGCCGGCGACCAGTTCGCCCGGGGCCCTGCTCGATTACGACCTGTACGCCAGCCGCCAGGGCGGCGCCAGCAATCTCACCGCCAGCGGCGAATTGCGCGTGTTCGGCCTGGGCGACGGCCTGCTGCGGCAGTCCTTCGTCGGCCGGCTGTACCGCGAGCCGAAGCAGGACTGGCGCGCCCAGGCGATCCGCCTGGACACGCAGTGGCAATGGTCGCTGCCCGAACGCATGACCAGCGTGGTGCTGGGCGACACCTTCAGCAGCAGCACCAGTTGGAGCCGCACCCTGCGCCTGGGCGGGGTGCGGGTGGGCAGCGATTTCGGCCTGCAGCCGTACCGCGCGATCACCCCGTTGCCGGAATTCCTCGGCGAAGTGGCGGTACCGTCCAGCGTGGACCTGTACGTCAATGGCATCCGCCAGTACGGTGCGCAGTTGCCGGCCGGGCCGTTCCAGCTGTCCGCCGCCCCGGGCGTGGACGGCGCCGGCAATGCCCAGGTGGTGATCACCGACGCCTACGGCCGTACCCGCTCGCTGGCCTTTCCCTTCTATGCGACCCAGGATCTGCTGGCCAGCGGCCTGACCGATTGGTCGCTGGCGCTGGGCCGGGTGCGCGAGGACTACGGCGTGGCCGACTTCGCCTATGCCGGCGACACGGTCGGCAGTGCCAGCTGGCGGCGCGGCGTCAGCCCGCGCTTCACCGCCGAGGCGCATGCCGAGGCCGGCGCCGGCGTGCGCAATGCCGGCGTCGGCGGCCTGTGGCTGCTGCCGCGCGCCGGCGTGTTCGGCGCCTCGCTGGCGCACGGCGGCGGTGCCGGCCAGCAAGGCCTGCAATACGCGCTCAGCTACCGCTGGAACAACGGCCGCTTCAACCTGGCGATGGATACCCAGCGCGCGCAATCCGGCTACCGCGACGTGGCCGCGCACTACGGCGCCGCGCCGCCGCGGGTCAGCGAGCGCGCCCTGTTCGGCAGCACCTGGAACGGCCTGGGCAACATCGCCCTGAGCTATGTGCGCCTGGCCTATCCGGACACGGGCGACCAGCGCTATGCCAGCCTGTTCTGGACCCGATCGCTGCCGCGGCAGTCGTCGCTGAACCTGAGCATCAACCAGAACCTGGACCAGGCCCGCGACCGCAGCGTGTACCTGGGGTGGTCGGTGGCGCTGGATGGCCGCCGCCAGGCCGGCGTCGCCGTGCAGCGCATCGGCGAGCGCACCACTGCGACGGCCGACCTCAGCCAGGCGGCCGCCGCCGACGGCGGCAGCGGCTGGCGGCTGCAGGCGCGCGGCG
>JBEVKG010000244.1:0-10263 GCA_040509765.1 Xanthomonas sp. | reverse complement strand
CCAGCTCCCATTTCAGCTGCCAGATGCCCAGGCGGTTGGCCAGCGGCGCGTGGATGTCGCGGGTCAGCTGCGCCAGCGCGCGGCGCTGCGCCTCCGGCGCCTTGTCGGCCACACGCATCTGCGCCAGTTGCCGCGCCAGCAGGATCGGCACCACCCGCAGGTCCTGCACGATCGACAGCAGCAGCCGGCGCAGGCCCTCGCTGTTGCGCCCGGCCTCGCGGCCGGCGTGCAGCGCCCACACCGGGTCGGCGGCGTCCTGCGCCTCCAGCAGGCCAACCACCGCCTGCGCCCGTGCCGGCGGCGCCACCGGCAGCTGCGGCAACTGCGCACGCAGCGCCGGCAGATCGAACAGCAGCGCAGCCAGCAGCGCGGCCTCGTCGGCCGACAGCAGCGCCAGCGCATCCAGCGTGTCGGCCAGCACCGGCCACGGCAGCCGCGGCGGCGGCTCGGCCTGCGCCTGCCAGGCCTGCAGCAGCGCCGCGCGCAGGGCGGGCGCCAGGGTCGCGGCCGCCGGACGTTGCAGCAACGCCTCCAGGCCGGAGTGGACGGTGTGGTTCAAGGACGGACGCAGTCGACGAAACGGTGGCGCCTACACTAACGCGCTTGTGCGCGTTCTCACAATTGCGCCGGTGATGCGCCCGCGAGGCGCCCCGCGGATACGCACCGCCGCGTCACTGTGATCCGGTTGCGACTTGCGGCGCTTTTACCTGAATTTCACAACCGCCCCTACCCCCGCGCCTATGCTCGAACGCGACGGCGACACGCGGCGGTCCTGCATGCGTCGCCGCCGTCTTCCCTAGCCCGACTCGAAGAGGAACGCACATGAAGAAGTGGAACAAGCCAGTGATCCGCGAGATCTGCGTCGGCGCGGAAATCAACTGCTACGCCTCCGGCGAGCTCTGATCCGCGCACTCCTCCCTTCCCGCGACCGAAGCGCGACCGGCCAGGCGCCATCAACGGAGACCGGATGCACCTCATCGTATTGGGATCGGCGGCAGGCGGAGGGCACCCGCAATGGAACTGCCACACGCCCGCGAGCCAACGCGCGTGGCAGCAACATCCGGGTGCCCAACGCCGTACCCAGGCCAGCATCGCGGTCAGCGTCGACCGCCAGCGCTGGCTGCTGATCAACGCCTCACCGGATTTCCGCCAGCAGGTGCTGGCCACCCCGGCGCTGTGGCCGCAACGCGACCAGCGCCATTCGCCGATCGAGGCGGTGCTGCTGACCAGCGGCGAGATCGACCATATCGCCGGACTGCTGTCGATGCGCGAGAGCCAGCGCTTCGACCTGCATGCCAGCGGCCGCGTGCTGGAACTGCTGGCGCAGAATCCGGTGTTCGACGCGCTGCACCCGGCCTACGTGCATCGCCACCCGTTCGCGCTGGACACGCCGCTGGCGCTGCTGGGGCTGCAGGTCACGCCGTTCGCGGTGCCGGGCAAGGTGCCGCTGTTCATGGAATGCCGCCACAGCGGCGACCTGGCCGGCTCCGCCGAGGAGACGCTGGGCCTGACCATCGACGACGGCCAGCACCGCCTGCACTACATCCCCGGCTGCGCGGCGCTGACCGACGCGCTGCGCGACCGCCTGCGCGGCGCCGAGCTGGTGTTCTTCGACGGCACCCTGTGGCGCGACGACGAACTGGTGCAGCTCGGCGTCAGCGCCAAGACCGGCCAGCGCATGGGACACCTCAGCATCGACGGCGAGGGCGGCACCCTGCGTGCCTTCGCCGATCTGCAGGTGGCGCGCAAGGTCTTCATCCACATCAACACCACCAATCCGATCCTCGACGCCGGCTCCCCCGAGCGCGCCACGGTCGCCGCGCACGGCTGGGACGTGGCCCACGACGGCATGGAGATCGTGCTGTGACCCGCCCCCCTGCCCCATCCGCGAGACCGAACCGGTGAGCGCATTGCTGAGCCCCGAACAGCTGGAAACCGCGTTGCGCGCGATCGGCGCGCGGCTGTACCACGACCAGCACCCGTTCCACGCCCTGTTGCACAGTGGGCGCCTGAATCGCGGCCAGGTCCAGGCCTGGGCACTCAACCGCTACGAGTACCAGCGCTGCATCCCGCTCAAGGACGCGGCGATCCTGGCGCGGATGGACGACCCGGCGCTGCGCCGGATCTGGCGCCAGCGCATCGTCGACCACGACGGCAGCGCCGACGGCGAAGGCGGCATCGCCCGCTGGCTGCACCTGACCGACGCGCTGGGACTGGACCGCGCCCTGGTGCAGTCCGGCCGCGGCCTGCTGCCCGGCACCCGCTTCGCGGTGCAGGCCTATCTGCACTTCGTGCGCGAAAAGAGCCTGCTGGAGGCGATCGCCTCGTCGCTGACCGAACTGTTCGCGCCGGGCATCATCGGCCACCGCGTCGCCGGCATGCTGCAGCACTACGACTTCGTCTCGCGCGAGGCGCTGGCGTACTTCGAACATCGCCTGCACGAAGCGCCGCGCGATTCGGACTTCGCGCTGGACTACGTCAAGCGCCACGCCGACACCGTGGAGAAACAGCACCTGGTGCAGGAGGCGCTGCGCTTCAAGTGCGGCGTGCTGTGGTCGCAACTGGATGCATTGCACTTCGCCTACGTGCAGCCGGGCGTGGCCTGGCCGGACGCGTTCGTCCCGGACGCGGCGCAGGCCGCGGCATGAGCGCGCTGGACGCCAGCAGCCAGCCGCGGCTCGCCGCCGGCGTACGCCTGCAGCACGACCGCACCCGCGATCAATGGGTACTGCTGGCGCCGGAGCGGGTGATCGAACTGGATGCCATCGCCCACGCCATCATCTCGCGCTGCGACGGCAGCCGCAGCCTGGCGGCGATCGCCGCGGAACTGGCCACCGAATTCGAGGCCGACCCGGCCGAGGTCGAACGCGACGTGCGCGAGCTGGCGCAGCAGTTGCACGGCAAGCGGCTGCTGCGCGCATGAACGCGTCCGTGCCGCCGCCGCTGTCGATCCTGCTGGAGCTGACCCACCGCTGCCCACTGGCCTGCCCGTACTGCTCCAACCCCATCGAACTGGCCGGCCTGCGCGAGGAACTGGACACCGCCGGCTGGCGCTCGGCGCTGGACCAGGCCGCGGCGATGGGCGTGCTGCAGGCGCACTTCTCCGGCGGCGAGCCGATGCTGCGCAAGGACCTGCCCGCGCTGGTCGCGCATGCGCGCGCGCTGGGCCTGTACAGCAACCTGATCACCTCCGGCGTGGCCGGCGGCGCGCCGATGCTGGCGGCCCTGGCCGCGGCCGGGCTGGAGCACGTGCAACTGAGCATCCAGGACGCCGACGCCGCCGGTGCCGACCGCATTGCCGGCTACCGCGACAGCCTGGCGAAGAAGCGCGCGTTCGCCGCGGCGGTGCGTGCCCTCGACCTGCCGCTGACGATCAATGCGGTGATCCACCGGCACAATGCCGAACGCGTCCCGGCGATGATCGAACTGGCGCTGGAACTCGGCGCCGAACGCCTGGAAGTGGCGCATACCCAGTACTACGGCTGGGGCCTGCGCAATCGCGCCGCGCTGATGCCCAGCCGCGCGCAGATCGACGCGACCGTGGCCGCAGTGGATGCCGCCCGCCTGCGGCTGCAGGACCGCCTGCACATCGATTTCGTCACTCCCGACTACTACGCGCACCGACCCAAGGCGTGCATGGGCGGCTGGGGCCAGCGCTTCGTCAACATCTCTCCGCGCGGCGACGTGCTGCCCTGCCACGCCGCCGAGACCCTGCCGGACATGGTGTTCGAGAACCTGCGCACGCGCCCGCTGGCAGCGATCTGGCAGGACGGCGAGGCGTTCGCCCGCTACCGCGGCACGGCGTGGATGCCGGAGGTCTGCCAGGGCTGTCCGAAGCGCGAGATCGACTGGGGCGGCTGCCGCTGCCAGGCGCTGGCGCTGAGCGGCGACGCCGCGACCCTGGACCCGGTCTGCGAACGCGCCCCGGCACACGCCGCGCTGCAGGCGCTGGCACAGCGCGAAGCCGCCGCCCCGGCGCCACCGTTCGTGTACCGGCGACCGCCGCGCACGCCGGCCACCGCCGCGGCCGCCGACGACTGAGCTGCCGCGGCGGCGCTGCCAGCGGCGCCCGCCACGCCGTGCGTGGTCACGCGCGCGCAGGCGTCTGCCGCATCCCGAAAGCAAGGCGCAGTCCTGCAACCCTGCGCAGGCACCCTTCGTAAAGCACAAGGCATGCAAGCATGCTGAGCAGCAGGATGACGCAATACTTGATCCATGGCCCCCACGCGCATTGAACGACGTAGTAGCCGATCATGACAATGATCGTCTGGTGCAGGATGTAAAAGGGATAGCTGGCGTCCTTCGCCCAGGCAAGCACGCTGTTTGTACGGGACAGATAGCGGTAGCCGTAGCCGAGAAACACCATCTGCCATAGCCAGGTGAAGAGATTGGCGCCGACGCTGTCGATCAGCGCGTCGTGCTGGATGACGCCCGTGGTGAGCGCCCAGATCAGCAGGAGGAATGTCGCCAGGCCCATGGCCAGCGACCACCTGCGGACATCGGCGAGCCACTGCCAGACACCGGGCATGGATGCCATGACGTATCCGTAGGCCGTCAGCAGCAGGTAGTGGTTGAAGATGTACCAATCGCTGACGAAATTGTGCGTCTCCGGGAAGTGCGGTTTCAGCAGGGCTTCGTTGATGCCGAGCGGCATCCCCAGCAGAAAGAGCCACGCCCCTGGCGCGACAGGCTTTGCCGATCGCTTCCACCACAGCATGACGGGCAGCAGCAACAGCACGTAGCCATAGAGGTACAGGATGAACCACAGGTGGTGCCAGCTAAAATCCCCGGCCGGGTAGAAATGGAATTGCAGAACGCGGGTCAGGTAGAAATCCAGATAGCTTCCATGCCATTGCCCATGCAGCAGCCGTTCGTAGTAGATCTGCGGCGGGACGACCACGAACATGCCGACGATCAGCGGCAGGAGCAGTTTCTTCGTCCGTTCCTGCAGGAACGCCGCTGCACTGCGCCGCTGCAGCGCGAACCACATGCCGGCCCCGGCGATGACGAACAACAACGGCATGCGCAAACGGTGGGCGATATCCATCGGCCACTGCAGCGACGGGATGGTCTGGCTGTTGACGACATGCCAGCCCCAGCCGACGAAGACCATCCCGGTATGGAAGAAGAAGAGCACGAAAATGGCGATGACGCGCAACCAGTCCAGGAACTCGTAGCGTTCCTGCGGGCGTGTGGTGGCAAGCATGGATGGGGTCCCCTGTCTCGGCGTTCCGCGGGAGCCTGAGCCAACGACAACTGGCCGGCAGCGGCTTTGGGGCGGACGGAGGCCCGCCGGGGCGAAGCGGACGCTACCAGCCCATGCGGGCGAACAAGGCGTCGCGATAGCGCCGACTGAGCCGCAGGGTGCGGCCGTTGTGGAGATGGAGTTCGTAATCGCCCTTGAACAGCGGCGTGAGCGATCCGATGCAGGCGAGGTTCGCCGCGGCCGACCGATGGATGCGGACGAACCGCTGTTCGCCCAGCTGCGCCAGCAGATCCTGCAACGTCCGGCGCATCAGGTAGCTGCGCGCGGCGGTATGCACATGCACGTAGTTGCCGTCCGCCTCCAGCCATTCGATCGATGCCGCATCGATCAGTTGCAGCCGCTCGCCGTCGGGCACGAGCAGGCGCTCGCATCTCGGACTGCGCGCGCGTCCCATCGCCACCGCGGTGGCCCCGGACTCGTGCGCATTCAGCCGCTCGCGCACGCGCTGCACGGTATGCGCGAGCCGGTCACGGTCGTAGGGCTTGAGCAGGTAGTCGATCGCATTGAGGTCGAATGCCTTCACGGCATGCACGTCGAAGGCGGTCACGAACACGATCAGCGGCGCGCTCGACGGCTCGAGCTGCGCCGCCACCTGCAGTCCCGAGAGCGTGGGCATCTGGATGTCGAGAAAAGCCACGTGCGGACGCAGCTGCTTGATGCACAGCGCCGCGGACAACCCGTCCTCGGCCGATCCGACCACGGCGACGCCGGGTTGCTCCGCCAACCAACGCTCGAGCTTGTCGCGGGCCGGCGCTTCGTCGTCGGCGATCATGACGCGGATCATCGCGCGATCTCCGCCAGCGGGATCGAGACACGTGCGGCCACGCCATCGCCCTCGTTGCGGACGATCAAGGATGCCGCATGGCCGTAGAGGATGCGCAGACGCTCCCGGCAGTTGCGCAATCCCAGCCCGCCATGCATCTGCTGCGCCGGCAGCAGGGAGCCGGAGTTGCGCACTTCGACGTACAGCGAACCGCCTTCCGCCCGCGCACTGACCGCGATGTCGATGCGGGCCAAGGTCGGCTCGACGGCATGCTTGAAGACATTCTCGAGCAAGGGCTGCAGCAGGAGTGCAGGAATGCTGGCGTGCAGCAGCGCGGGATCCACCTGCCAGGTCAGCGTCACCCGATCCCGGAACCGCTCGCGCATGATGTCCGCATACAGCTCCAGCGTACGCAGTTCCGCGGACAGCGGTGTCATCTCGCTCTCGATGGTCCCGAGGCTGGTGCGCAGCAAATCGCCCAGTGCCGCCAGCAGGCGATCGGCCCGTGCCACGTCGATATGCATCACCGACGAGACGGTATTGAGCGCGTTGAACAGGAAATGCGGCCGCAGCTGCCCCTGGAGGTGCGCCAGCTGCGCCTCGGCCAGCGCCTTCTGTGTTTGCAGCAGGCGATTGCGCTGCAGTTGCCACTGGTCGTGGGACTCGAGCCCGAACAGAATCCCCAACCACAGGCCCACGAAGACGCTCAGCTTGGTCGTCTCGTACACGAAGAGGTAGCGCCAGCTCGGGTGCGTGTAGGTCAGGCCCAGTGCGGTGTAGACCTCGTGCCGGATCGCATACACCGCGGCGACGAAGGTGACGGCAACCACCGGCAACCAGCGCAGGTAGCTGCCGAACCAGAGCAGCGGCTTGTCTAGGTGAACCGCATAACGGCCGCGCACCCGGAAGGCGAGCCACATCCAGCCGGTCGCGACCAGCGCGGAACTTCCCTCCCACAGCACCTGTTCCCACCAGTGAGTGAGCGGATTGCGCAGGCCCTCCTGCACGGACACGCCGATCATGAGCAGCCAGAACGCCGTCCACAACACGATCAGGACGTTCCGGGTGAATCCCGCGCCGTTGGCGGCGTGGGCACTGGCCGCCGGGGGGTGAGATGGCGCGTTCATCGTGGGCAAGTGTACCCATGGCCATGCACCCGGGCGTGGCCTGTGGGACAAGCGGGACCGGCGAGGGACGAAAGGGCCGATCGCCGGGGCAAGCGCCGTCACGGCGCGTCGGAAGCGCCGCGGCCGAACCCGGCGTGGGCCGAGCGGCCGCCGCGGGCGCCAGGCGCAGTGCCGGCGCCGCGTGCATGCGACTACACTACGCCGCATCCCACCGCCCGGATTCCCGCCATGTCCCTTGTGCGTCTCGCCCCCCTGGTCCTGTGCGCGGCGCTTGCCGTGTCCGCCGCCCCGGCACTCGCCCAGCGCACCGTCTCGGGCGATCTGCAGACGCAGATGTCGCCGCAAGCGTTCAAGGCCGCCGGGCTGGACAAGCTGTCGCCGCAGGAACTGGCCGCGCTGAACGACTGGCTGCAGGGCAAGGTCGCCAAGGAAACCGCGGTGGCGCTGGAAAAGGCCAAGGAGGAAGGTCGCCGCGAGGTGATCACCAAGAACCGCGGCTTCTTCGACTTCGGCAGCGCCGAGCCGATCGAAAGCACCCTGGTCGGCGAATTCGCCGGCTTCGCCAAGGGCCGTCATTACGTGCTGGCCAACGGCCAGGAGTGGGAACAGACCGAGGCCGCGAGCCTGCCCAGCGTACGCCGCACCGCGCCCAAGGTGAAGATCACCCCCGGGATCATGGGCGTGTGGTACATGCAGATCGACAACTACAACACCCGCGCCAAGGTCCGTCGCGTCAAATAGGCGCGCGCGCCGTGAACCTGCGTCCGCGGCCGGGCCTGGCCGACGCCTCGCACAGCCTCGCCGATGCGTTGCGCCGGCGCCTGCGCGCCAGCGATGTGTGGTTCATCGTCCTGGCCCTGCTGGTCGGCGTGATCGCCGGCCTGCTGACCCTGCTGCAGAGCAGCCTGGCGCATGGCGCGCAGGCCTGGCTGTACGGCCTGGAGGCCGACGAGCGGCTCAGCGCCATGTCGGACCTGAGCGTGCAGCAGTTGCTGGTGCTGCCGCTGGGCGGACTGCTGGTCGGTCTGCTCGGCATGGCCGCGCGCGCGCGCAAGCGCCAGCTGGTCGACGCCGTCGAAGCCAACGCGCTGTATGGCGGACGCATGTCGATGCGCGACAACCTGATCGTGTCCGTGCAGACCCTGTTCTCCAACGGCGTCGGCGCCTCGGTCGGCCTGGAAGCGGCGTACACGCAGATGGGCGCCGGCAGCGGCTCGCATCTGGGCCGGGTGCTGCGCCTGCGGCGCGCCGACATCCGCACCCTGGTCGGCGCCGGTGCGGGCGCGGCCATCGCCGCCGCGTTCGGCGCACCGCTGGCCGGGGCCTTCTATGCGTTCGAGATCGTGATCGGCGCGTACTCGCCATCGGCGCTGGCGCCGGTGGCGGTGGCCTCGCTGGGCGCGGTGTTCGTGTCGCAGCTGGCCGGCGTGCAGCCGTACCTGCTGCCGGCCTCGGCCGCCTCGGCGCTGGAGGCCCGCGACTACGTGCTGTACGCGCTGCTCGGCGTGCTCTGCGCGCTGCTGGCGGTCGCGGTGATGCGCCTGATCGGGGCGATCGAGCAGACCATCAACCGCAGCCCGCTGCCGCGCTGGGCGCGGCCGGTGGCCGGTGGCCTGTTGCTGATCCCGCTGGCGCTGATCACCCCCCAGGTGCTGTCTTCCGGGCATGGCGCGCTGCATCTGGACCTGACCAGCCCGACCTCGCTGCGCTGGCTGGGCATCCTGTTGCTGCTCAAGTGCCTGGGCTCGGCGATCTCGCTCGGCTTCGGCTTCCGCGGCGGCCTGTTCTTCGCCTCGCTGTTCATGGGCTCGCTGGTCGGCGGGCTGTTCGCCGGCGTGCTGAATCTGGGCAGCGGCATGGCCCTGGTCGACGGCACCGCCGCCTCGCTGGCCGGCATGGCGGCGATGGCCGCGGCGGTGATCGGCGCGCCGATGACGATGGCCATGCTCGTGCTGGAAGGCACCCACGATTTCGTGCTGGCCAGCGCGGTGATGGTGGCGGTGCTGGTGGCCAACACCATCGTCCGCCAGATCTTCGGCTATTCGTTCTCCACCTGGCGCCTGCACCTGCGCGGCGAAACCATCAAGAGCGCGCGCGACGTGGGCTGGGTCAAGCATCTCAGCGCCGGGCGCATGATGCAGAAGGACGTGCACCCGCTGGCCGCCACCACCAGCGTGGCCGAGTTCCGCCGCCGCTTCCCGCTCGGCTCGGGCACGCGCGTGGTGCTGGAAGACGAGAACGGCCACTACGCCGGTCTGGTCACCCTGGCCGCCGCCTATGCCGACGGCGTCAACGCCGATGCCGCGATCGTCCAGTACGCCGGCAACCGCGACGTGGCCTTGCCCGCCGACACCGACGTGGTCACCGCCATGCGCCAGTTCGACCTCACCCAGAGCGACGAACTGGCGGTGGTCGACGACCAGGGCAAGGTCCTGGGCGTGCTCAGCGAGAGCTTCGTGCGCAAGCGCTACGCCGAGGAACTGGACAAGCGCCAGCGCGAGCTGATGGGCGAGCGGGTGGATGACTGAGCGGCGGGGAGTGGGGATTCGGGAGTGTGGATTCGCAAACGTCCTGCCGGCCGAACGTTGAGGGCACGCGATCGCCGGGCGCAGGAGCGGCTTCAGCCGCGACGCATGGCGCCAGGACGGTCGCGGCTGAATCGCCCCTGCCATCGCATCAGCAAGACGCGACCGCACCGGTGATTAACACCTACAAAGACGCGCGCTTGCAGAACAAGCCGCTTGACCGTCCACACGGCGCATCTCGTTTGTGGGAGGGACTTCAGTCCCGATGCTTTAGCGGCAATGCGTCGGGACTGAAGTCCCTCCCACAACCAGCGGCACTGTCGATGTGCTGAACTCGCAGCTGGCGACAGCACACGACGCCGCTGCCGACGCGACAGGAGCACGCCTCTGCCACGTCAGACCATTGGCACTGAGAAAGGGAGCGGCGAATGGTCACAGAGCAAGCCGTCGCAACCACTCCACGGGCCGTCTCCTTCTTGTGGGAGGGGCTTCAGCCCCGACGCTTTAGCGGCAATGCGTCGGGACTGAAGTCCCTCCCCAAGAGGAAGCCGCCAATGCAGGAAGCGCAGGAACAGCGCGGGA
>JBEVKG010000243.1:0-3841 GCA_040509765.1 Xanthomonas sp. | reverse complement strand
TAGTCCGCGGCCGTGGCGCCGATGTGTTGACGCTGCCGGCCCGGTCCGCCGTACCCTTGCCACGCAGACACCCCGGAGTTCGGCATGCTCAATTCACTGCTGGCCATCGCGCTTGGCGCCACGCTCGGTTCGTGGGCGCGCTGGGGGCTCTCGGTCTGGCTGAACCCGGTGCACGGCAGCGTGCCGCTGGGCACGCTCGCCGCCAACCTCGGCGGTGGCTACGTGATCGGCCTGGCGGTGGCGTGGTTCGGCGCCAGCCAGGGCGTGGCACCGGAATGGCGCCTGTTCGTGATCACCGGCCTGCTCGGCGGCCTGACCACCTTCTCGACGTTCTCTGCCGAAACCGTGCAGCTGCTGCAGCGCGAAGCCTACGGCTGGGCGCTGGTGACCATCGCGCTGCACCTGCTGGGGTCGCTGGCGATGACCGTGCTGGGGATCATGACCATGCGCTGGCTGCGTGGCGCCGTGATGTAGGCAAGCCAGCAGGCGTTTCGTCGCGCCATGGCCGGTTCCGTCGCAACCTGGCCCCTGCCCGCGCACGCCGCCCGTATGCTCTGCCGCACTGAATCCCGACACGGTCCCACCACGCCGCATGGTCACCAACTTCACCTTCATCGCCCGCCTTGTCGCCGCCTGGTTCCTGGCGTTCCTGGTGCTGGCGATGCTGATCGACGCGACCCCGCTCGGGCGCTTCGATGGCTGGCCCGTCTCGTTCCTGTTCTTCGTCACCATCGGCTTCGTGATCATCGAAGCGGTGTCGCACCTGCGGCGGGTGCGGCTGATCGCCGGCCAGGTCGACGCAACCACGCTGGCCAACCGCCAGCGCCGGCAGATCGAGATTCCGTTCGAGGCCGGTGAAGCCTTCGACCTGCTCGATGCGGCGATCCGCGAACTGCCGCGCACGGAAGACATCGAAAGCGCCCGCGACAGCCTGCAGATCCGCGCCAAGGTCAAGCGCCTGCAGCCCTATGGCGATTCGCCCTCGCGCTACATCAACCCGCTGGAGCTGCTGGGCATTCCGCGCAACCAGATCTCCGCGACGGTGACGCCGGGCCGCGGCACCGGCAGCGTGACGCTGATCTGCGAGCCGGAAAGCGGCGCCTGGAGCGACTGGTTCCGCGTCGACGATGGCACCAACCTCGAGAACGCCGAAGCCATCACCCGCGCCGTGGCGCGCCGCATCGCCGAGCGTCGCCGCAGCGAACAGGCGGCCGCGGCGCAGACGGTGACCGAGAAGGAGCTGACCGTGGCCAAGCTGAGCCTGCTGCACGCACAGGTCGAACCGCACGTCCTCTACAACACTCTCGCCAGTGCGCAGTACCTGACCCGCACCGACCCGGCCCGCGCCGACGAGATGCTCGGGCATCTGATCCTGTACCTGCGCCATTCGCTTCCGCGCACCGACGAAGCACTGTCGACGCTGGGCGTGGAGCTGGAGCGCTCGCGCGCCTACCTGGAAATCCTCAAGCTGCGCATGGGCCCGCGCCTGGCGCTGCAGATCGACGTGCCCGAAGACCTGCGTGCGACGCCGCTGCCGCCGATGATGCTGCAGACGCTGGTCGAGAACGCGATCAAGCACGGCCTGGAACCCAAGCCCGGTGGCGGCACGGTGTGGATCATCGCGCGCAGCAACGACCGCATCGTCTCGGTGACGGTGGCCGACGACGGCGGCGGCTTCAACGCCGGACGTACCGGCACCGGCATCGGCCTGAGGAACGTGCGTGAACGCCTGCGCCTGGTCTACGGCAACGCGGCGACGCTGGCGATCGTGGCCAACTTCCCCACCGGCGTCGCCGCCACCATCACCGTCCCGGTCGCGGGACCGCAGGAGGCCGGCCGTGGCTGAGAACAAAGTGATGACCGCCGTGGTCGCCGAAGACGAGGAGCTGCTGCGCAACGCGCTGGTCGAGCTGCTCGGCGAGGTCTGGCCGCAGCTGCAGGTGGTCGCACAGTGCGAGGACGGCGCCAGCGCGCTGGAAGCCATCGCCGAGCACCGCCCCGACGTTGCCTTCCTCGACATCCGCATGCCGGGCTTGACGGGACTGGACGTGGCCGCTGCCGCCGCACAGGCCAGCCCGGGCACGCAGGCGGTGTTCGTCACCGCCTACGACCAGTACGCCATCGATGCCTTCGAGCACGGTGCCATCGATTACCTGCTCAAGCCGGTGAGCCGCGAGCGACTGGCGGCGACCGCCAAGCGCGTGCAGGCGCGCGCCGCGGCTGGCAGCGTCGATGCGGCCACGCTCGCCGAACTGGTGGCAAGCCTCGACCTGGTGCCGCGCCGCAGCGAGCCACCGCTGACCTGGATCACCGCCAGCGCCGGCCGCGACACGCGCCTGATCATGGTCGACGACGTCGCCTACTTCCGTGCCGACAACAAGTACACGGTGGTGATGACCGCCGAAGGCGAAGCCCTGATCCGCAAGCCGATCCGCGAATTGCTGGTCGCGCTCGACCCGACCGTGTTCCGCCAGATCCACCGCTCCACCATCGTCAACCTCAAGGCGATCGCATCGATCGTGCGCGACGACAGCGGCAAGGGCGTGGTGCGCCTGCGCCAGCGTCCGGAAACCCTCACCGTCAGCCAGCCCTTCATGGCGCTGTTCAAACAGATGTAACAGCACGCCAGCCGGTGCGACCGCCGACCCATCGTCATGCAGTACCCACGCTCGCGGCCTCGTTGCCGCGGAAGGATGCCCCATGCGCAGTGTTATGGCTTTCGTCTACTTTCTCCTCAGCCTGGTCGGCCTGGCAGGCGGCACTGGCGGCGGTGGCACCACGCTCGTTGCGCGCAGCGCCGAGAACGGCGTGGACACCCTGCTCAGCAGCACGCACGTCGCCGACGGCAAGGTCCGCTTCCAATGCCTGCGCAGTGCCAGCGGCCATTGCCACTACGTGTTGTTCGCCGATCGGCGTCCTGCCGGCGCGTTCGATGTCGCGGTCGGCCAGGCGCGCGAGCGCAACGACCTCCCGGCCGATTTCAGCCTCTGCGTGAGCCACCTCGACACCGACGTGGATGCGCAGTGCCGGCCCGCCCGCTGAGCGATATGGCAATCGGTTATGTCGCGCTGAAAAAGCGTTCCGACCGGATAACCGCAGATTTACCACCGCGCCGCGCAGTCCGGTTACCAATGGACGCCCCGACAGCGACGGAGTGGATGTCATGCGGATCAGCATCATCGGTGCAGGATTCAGCGGCTGCGTACTGGCCACCGAACTGGCGCGGGCCGCGCCTGCCGGCGTCGACATCCAGCTGGTCGGCACGCCCGACAGCTACGGTCGCGGCGTTGCCTATGGCGAAGCGCGGCCCGAGCACCTGCTCAACGTCAGGGCGCGCGACCTGGGCGCCACGTCCGACCATCCCGGCGAGTTCGCCGACTGGCTGAGCCTGACCGAACGCGCGCGCCACAGTTTCCTGCCGCGCCTGGTCTACGGCGAGTACCTGCATTCACGCCTGCACGGTGCCGCGCAGGTGTCGCTGGCGGCGCTGGCGCGGGTCGAGCAGGAGGCGATCGCGATCCAGCGCGATGCCGGTGCCTTCCGCATCCATCTCGCCGACGGCGCCGATTTCCTCAGCGACGTGGTGGTGCTGACCGTGGGCGCCTTGCCGCCGCAACCGCTGGCGGGCGTCGGGCCGCGCCTGGCCGTGCATCCCAGTTACCTGGGCTGGCCCTGGCAGAACGGGCTGGACGGAACCGGTGCGATCGACAACGTTCCACCCGGCGCGCGCGTGCTGGTCATCGGCACCGGCCTGACCATGGCCGACGTGGTGACGACCTTGCACCGCCGTGGTCATCGCGGGCCGATCACCGCATTGTCGCGGCACGGGTTGTTGCCGAAC
>JBEVKG010000242.1:0-10541 GCA_040509765.1 Xanthomonas sp. | reverse complement strand
AAGGTGCCCCGCAGGGGCGGATGAGGGTACGGGCGAAACCTCGCATCGCCAGATTCGTGCAGCCGCTCCGCGCTCCGCACCCTCGCCGCGACCCCTCTCCCGGTGGGAGCGGGGCTCGATCCACTCAGCCCAGCTTTTCCGACAGCACGCGGCGAATCTCGCTTTCCACGGTGCCCTTCATCGCCGACAGCAGGAAGCCCAGTTCGGCGGTGACGTGCACCTGCTTGGGCAGCAGTTCGATGCGTCCGTCCACGCCCGAGCGCGAGAACAGCAGCGCGTCGCCGTCCCAGTGCGATTCCAGGTCGAAGCGCTCGGCCAGTTTCTTGGCGGCGGTTTCGATGGCCTTGCGCGCCTGCGCGGGGGTCTTGGCGTGGTCGTGGCGGATGTCGATGCTGGACATGCTGGCTCCTGTGCGGGCGGGTGCCCGCGTGAACGATCAGGCATTGTGCGTATGCGCAGTGCATTGTCCAGCACGCGCGCTTCTGCGCGCGCAGGCAACCTGCTAGGCTGCCCGCCGTGCACGATCTGCAAGTCCATTTCAGCAACCGCCAACACCCCGACCGGCCCCTGCGCGCGGGCGTGCATCGCATCGTGCGGCTGGCCTCCGGCCAGGTCAGCGTGGTCGACGACACCCAGGGCGCGCTGCTGCTGGCGCAGTTCTGCCTGGACCGGCGCGGCCTGTGGCTGCAGGTCGCCAACGGCAGCCGCGGCATCCACGTCAACGGCCGCCCGGTGCGGCGCATGGCCCTGCTGCGCGCCGGCGACGCGGTCTATGCCGATGGCGTGGAGATGGTGGTGCAGGGCAAGTGCGAGCCGCTGCACCGCCTGCCCGAGGTCAGCGAGGCCGAGCACGACGATCCGCGCCTGGTGCTGCGCGGCGTGGGCGGTCCGCACCATGGCCGCAGTTTCACCGTGGACCGGGTGCGCAGCGTCGGCCGCCTGCGCGAGTGCGACATCCGCATCGACGATCCGGCCTGCGCCGAGCAGCACGCGCGCCTGGAACGGCATGGCGAGCGCGTGCTGCTGCGCGGCTTCGGCGATGCGCCGACCCAGGTCAACGGCGTCGCCGTGCGCAGTTGCTGGCTGCAGCCCGGCGACCAGGTGGTGTTCGATGCCCAGCACCGGTTCGTGCTGGAAGTCCCGCAGGCCGTCGGCGTCGAGCCGCTGCGCGACGACCCGGCATTGGCCGCGTTGGCGCTGACCCCGGCGGTGGCGCCGCGTCCGGCCACCGCGCGGCGCTGGCCGTGGTTGTTGCTCAGCGCCCTGCTGCTGGCCGCCGCGCTCAGCGGCCTGCTGTGGTTCGGCGCGCGCTGAGCGCCCGCCAGCCGCGCCAGCCCAGCAGCACCGCCAGGATCGCCGCATACAGCAGGGGTTCGCGGATGTCCGACTTCACCAGCCACCAGAAGTGCAGCACGGCGAGCACGCCGATCGCATAGATCGCCTTGTGCAGCTTGCCCCAATTGCGTTTGAGCCGGCGCATCCAGCCCTGGGTGGAGGTGACCGCCAACGGCACCAGCAGCAGCCAGGCCAGGAAGCCGACGGTGATGTACGGGCGCTTGACGATCTCCTCGAAGATCTGCGTCCAGTAGCCGCGCAGGTCCAGCCCCAGGTAGGCCGCCAGATGCACGGTCGCATAGAAGAACGCGTACAGCCCGAGCATGCGCCGGAAGCGCAGCAGCACCGATTGTCCGGTCAGTTGCCGCAGCGGCGTGATCGCCAGGGTCAGCAGCAACAGCCGCAGCGCCCACAGTCCGGTGCGGTGCTCGACCTCGGCCACCGGATCGGCGCCGAGCGCATCGCTGCCGGTCTGCCACACCTGCCAGAACTGCCAGCCCAGGTAGGCCATCGGCGTCAGCGCCAGTGCATGCACGATCGCCTTGGCGGCGATCAACGACGTGGATGTCTTAGCCATGCGCCGTCATCGCGCCGTATTGGCACAGGTGCCACGAAGCACGCCGACTGCGATTCCAGCCGTCGCGCGACGCAACCACCAGGCGCCGCGCTTTTCCCATTCCCGATTCCCAGTTCCCCATTCCCAGCCTCTCCTCAATACCATTTCTTCAGATCCATTCCCGCATACAGCGAGGCCACCTGGTCGGCATAGCCGTTGAACGGGCGGGTGGGAATGCGCTCGGCGAACAGCTTGCTGGCCTTGCCGGCGATGCGGCGCTCGGTCTTCTGGCTCCAGCGCGGATGGTCCACCGCCGGATTGACGTTGGAGAAGAAGCCGTACTCGGACGGTTGCAGCTCGTGCCAGGCGGTCTCCGGCATGCGCTCGACGAAACGGATCTCGACGATCGACTTGATGCTCTTGAAGCCGTACTTCCACGGCACCACCAGCCGCAGCGGCGCGCCGTTCTGCTGCGGCAGCGGCTTGCCGTACAGGCCGGTGGCGAGCAGGGTCAGCGGGTGCATGGCCTCGTCGATGCGCAGGCCTTCCTTGTATGGCCAGTCGATCGAGCTGTAGCGGATGCCGGGCATCTGCTGCGGGTCGGCCAGGGTGGTGAAGGCGACGTACTTGGCCTTGGAGGTCGGCGCGAAGCGCTTGAGCACCTCGCCCAGCGGCACGCCCAGCCACGGGATCACCATCGACCAGCCCTCCACGCAGCGCAGGCGGTAGATCCGCTCCTCGGGCGTGTGGCCCTTGAGCAGGTCGTCCAGGGACAGCGTGCCGGGCTTCTCGCACTCGCCGGACACCTTCACCGACCACGGCGAGGTGCGCAGGGTCTTGGCCGCCTTCGACGGGTCGGTCTTGTCGGTGCCGAACTCGTAGAAATTGTTGTAGCTGGTCACGTCTTCGTAGCGGGTCAGCTCCTCGTTGGTGCGGAACCCGCTGCGCGCCTGCTCCGGCGTCACCACGGTCTTGGGCGGGGCCGGCGGCTCGGCGTCGGCGCAGCCGACCAGGCCGGCCACCGGGGTCAGCGCCAGGGCCTGCAGCAGGCGCCGCCGGTCGCGGTAGACCGCCTCGTCGGTGATCTCGCGGCTGGGGACGGTAAGGGCATCGCGCAACGACATGGCGGACTCCTGGAGCGAAGGGGGCGAGCGGTGGCGGGGACTTCAGCACAGACTACGCATGCGCCGGGCGAATGGATGCAAATGCAACCTAAATTGCCCGGGCCGCAAGCTGTTGCGCTGCGGCATACTAGGGGTCCTGTCCGATAGGTGCCCCATGACGCGCGCGTTCAATTTCAGTGCCGGCCCCGCTGCCTTGCCGGAATCGGTCCTGCGCCAGGCGCAGGCGGAGATGTTGGAGTGGAACGGCGTGGGCGCCTCGATCGTGGAGCTGAGCCACCGCGGCGCCGAGTTCATGGAGGTGGCGGCGCAGGCCGACGCCGACCTGCGCCGGCTGATCGGCATTCCCGACGACTACGCCGTGCTGTTCCTGGCCGGCGGCGCCACCACCCAGCAGGCGCTGCTGGCGCTGAACTTCGCTGCGCCCGGGCAGACCGTGGACTACGTGGTGACCGGGCACTGGGGCAAGACCGCGATCAAGCAGGTCGGGCCGTACGTCGACGTGCACGTGGCCGCCAGCAGCGAGGCCGACGGCTTCCGCGACATCCCGCCGCGCGCCGCCTGGCAGCTGCGCGACGATGCCGCCTACGTGCACATCACCGCCAACGAGACCATCCACGGCGTGGAGTTTCGCGATACGCCGGACGTCGGCGCGGTGCCGCTGTTCGCCGACTTCAGCTCCAGCATCGCCTCCGAGCCGATCGACGTCTCCAGGTACGCGCTGATCTATGCCGGTGCGCAGAAGAACCTCGGCCCGGTCGGTGTCACCGTGGTGATCGTCCGCCGCGACCTGCTCGAACGCGCCGGCCAGCCGCGCGCGGACATCTTCGACTACCGCTCGCACGTGGCGCGCGACTCCATGCTCAATACGCCGCCGACCTGGAACTGGTACCTGGCCGGGCTGGTGTTCAAGTGGATGCTGGCCGAGGGCGGAGTGGAGGCGTTCGCCGCGCCCAACCAGGCCAAGTCGGCGCTGGTGTACGCGGCGATCGACGCCTCCGGCGGCTTCTACCGCAACGAGGTCGCGGCGGGGGTGCGCTCGCGGATGAACATCCCGTTCTTCCTGCCGGACGAGACCCTCACCGCGCGTTTCGTCGCCGAGTCCAAGGCGGCCGGCCTGCTGGCGCTGAAGGGCCACAAGGCGGTCGGCGGCATCCGCGCGTCGCTGTACAACGCCATGCCCCTGGCCGGCGCGCAGGCGCTGGTCGCGTTCATGCGCGACTTCCAGCAGCGCCACGGCTGAGTCGCCGATCTTTTTGCAGGAGCGGCGTCAGCCGCGACCGGATCGCTGCGGCGATCCCGACCACCGAGGAACCTCCGATCCATGGCCGCAAAGCCGAAGAAATCCCCCGCCGCCGACGCCACGTCGGCCAAGCCCGCCGCCACGCCGGCCCTGGCCGACGTGCGCGCCAAGATCGACGAGATCGACCGCACCATCCAGGCGCTGATCGCCGAGCGCGCGCAGTTCGCGCACCAGGTGGGCAAGGCCAAGGGCAAGCTCGCCGCGGCGGTGGACTATTACCGCCCCGAGCGCGAGGCGCAGGTGCTGCGCATGGTGGTGGACCGCAACCAGGGCCCGCTCAGCGACGAAGTGCTGGTGCACGTGTTCCGCGAGATCATGTCCGCGTGCCTGGCGCAGCAGGAGCCGCTGAAGATCGGCTACCTGGGGCCGGAAGGCACCTTCAGCCAGCAGGCGGTGCTCAAGCACTTCGGCCGTTCGGCGGTGGGCCTGCCGATGGCGACCATCGAGGAAGTGTTCCAGGAAGTGGAAAGCGGCAACGCCGACTTCGGCGTGGTGCCGGTGGAGAACTCGGGGCAGGGCACGATCCAGGTCACCCTGGACATGTTCCTGACCTCCAACCTGAAGATCTGCGGCGAGACCGAGCTGCGCGTGCACCAGTTCCTGCTCTCGCGCAGCGGGCGGCTGGACGCGATCGAGCGGATCTACGCGCATCCGCAGTCGTTCGCGCAGACCGCCGGCTGGCTGCGCGCGAACCTGCCCAAGGTGGAGAAGATCCCGGTTTCCAGCAACGCCGAGGGCGCGCGCCGCGCGCGCAATGCCGACGATGCGGCGGCGATCGGCGGGGAGAGCGCGGCGCATGTGTATGCGCTGAAGAAGGTCATCATGAAGTCGATCGAGGACGACGCGGACAACACCACGCGCTTCCTGGTGATCGGGCGGCAGATCTTCCCGCCGTCGGGGCACGATCGCACCTCGGTGCTGGTGTTCATCCACGACAAGCCGGGTGCGCTGTTCGATGTGCTCAGTCCGTTCGCGCGGCATGGGATCAGCATGAACCGGATCGAGTCGCGGCCCTCGCATCAGGCGAAGTGGGAGTACGGGTTCTTCATCGATCTGGCCGGGCATGTGGAAGATGAGGCGATGAAGTCGGCGTTGGCGGAGTTGAAGGCGCATTCGGCGCAGATCAAGGTGTTGGGGTCGTATCCGGTGGCGGTGCCTTGAGTTGCTCGCGCGGTTGCGTCGGCCTTCCCGTGGCGGGCGCTTTGGTCGCGAGGAGATGTGCACCTGTAGGAGCGGCTTCAGCCGCGACGGAGCGTTCCGGGGGAAATGAACCCTTTTTTCAACAGCAACAGCTTTAGCAGCAACAGCAACAGCTTTCGCGCTGACGCGCGAGTCACTTTTCTTTGCTTGTGCAAAGAAGCGTTTTACAGCAGCCGGAGGCTGATCAAAGTAACCAAAAGAAAGCACACCCGGGCGGGCTGCCCCGCGCTGCGCGCGGGGTCCGCGGACACGACGGGAATTTTCGGAAGGCACATCCATGTGCCTGCCGAAAACGACGCGCATCATGCGCGTCGCCCCTGGCGGGGTTTTACCCGCCGTGTCCGCCAGCCCTTACGGGGGGTGAGAGCAACAGCAACAGCAAGAACAACAGCAAGAACAACAGCGGTGGCGGACTGGGCGTAGGCGTGGTCGCGGTGGCGCAAATACGCGGTAGCGACGGCGGTGTTGCTGAGTGGTGGTGGACCTTCGGGTGATTGGACTTTCAGGAACGATGATGAGCAACGAGCAAGGCTGGATCGCAACGCGCGGCACTGCGCTGCAGGGCACGCTGACGGTGCCGGGGGACAAGTCGGTGTCGCACCGGGCGGTGATGTTCGCGGCGTTGGCCGATGGCACGTCGCGGATCGAGGGGTTTCTCGAGGGCGAGGACACGCGTTCGACCGCGGCGATCTTCGCCAGGCTCGGGGTACGGATCGAGACGCCGTCGCCGTCGCAGCGCATCGTGCATGGCGTGGGTGTCGATGGGTTGCAGGCGCCGCAGGGTGAGCTGGATTGCGGCAACGCCGGCACCGGCATGCGCCTGCTCGCCGGGCTGCTCGCGGCGCAGCCGTTCGACAGCGTGCTGGTCGGCGATGCGTCGCTGTCCAAGCGGCCGATGCGCCGGGTCACCGAGCCGCTGGCGCTGATGGGCGCGCGCATCGACACCGAGGCCAACGGCGTGCCGCCGCTGCGCATCCATGGCGGGCAGCCGCTGCGCGGCATCGACTTCGTCTCGCCGGTCGCCAGCGCCCAGGTCAAGTCGGCGGTGTTGCTGGCCGGGTTGTATGCCGACGGCGTCACCACGGTGCAGGAGCCGCATCCCACCCGCGACTACACCGAGCGCATGCTGTCCGCGTTCGGCGTGGACATTGCGTTCGCGCCCGGCCAGGCGCGCCTGCGCGGCGGCCAGCGCCTGCGCGCCACCGATATCGCGGTGCCGGCGGACTTCTCGTCCGCGGCGTTCTTCATCGTCGCGGCCAGCAGCATTCCCGGCTCGGACATCACCCTGAAGGCGGTGGGGCTCAATCCGCGCCGCACCGGCCTGCTGGCCGCGCTGCGGCTGATGGGCGCGGACATCGTCGAACACAACCACAGCGAACACGGCGGCGAGCCGGTCGCCGACCTGCGCGTGCGCTACGCGCCGCTGCGCGGTGCGCGGATTCCGGAAGCCGTGGTACCGGACATGATCGACGAGTTCCCGGCGCTGTTCGTCGCCGCGGCCGCCGCCGAAGGCCAGACCGTGGTCAGCGGCGCGGCGGAACTGCGGGTCAAGGAATCGGACCGCCTGGCGGCGATGGCCACCGGGCTGCGCAGCCTGGGCATCGTCGTCGACGAGACCCCGGACGGCGCCACCATCCACGGCGGCACGCTGGGTGCGGGGACCATCGAGAGCCATGGCGACCATCGCATCGCCATGGCCTTCGCCATCGCCGGGCAACTGGCGCAGGGCGAGGTGCGGATCGAGGACGTGGCGAACGTGGCGACGTCGTTCCCGGGCTTCGACACGCTGGCGCGCGACGCCGGATTCGGCTTGCGCACCGCGTAAGCGCCTGCGCCGCATGGGCCGCGTGCAAGCGCGGCCCATGCAACAAACGAGTCTGGTAGCAGGAGAAGCGGGAGATCAGCGCGTAGGCTGGGGACGCGGCGGATCGCTGGACGGCGTCGACTGGATCGGGCGGTAGCCGCTGCCATCGTCGTCGCGGTCCACCGCCAGCCACCAGCCGGCCACCGCCAGGGCCAGCGCGATCACGATCATCCAGGCCCAGGGCGACCCGCGGTCCGCGCGCACATGCCGTTCCCTGCGCGAGGACGACGCGCGGGCAGGGCGTTTCCACGCATCCAGCGGCTGGGTCGACTTGTAGGGGGTGGGCATGGCGGCAACTCCGGTGCCGTGGGAGCGGGTGCAGTTTGGCCCAGGACCCGGCCCGGCGGTGTCACCCCGATGTGAACGCCGCCCGCGCGTCCGGGCGGCGGTTCAGTTACGGACCCGGCTTGAAGTCGAACGGGATCTCGAGGCTGGCGGGGACTGCGCGGCCGTTCTGCTGCGCCGGGCGGAACTTCCAGCGGCGCACCGTTTCCATCGCCGCGCGGTCCAGATCGCGCGAGCCGCTGCGCCGGACCAGGGCCACGCCGGCGGGCGCACCGCTGGTATCGACCTCGACCCGCACCACCACGGTGCCGGCGTCGCCGCGGCGCAGGGCCGCCGGGGGATAGCGCGGCGGCGGGGTCTGTCCTTCCAGCGGCACCGGGCGGTCGCCCGGGGCCAGTACGGTGGCCGTGCCGGCGGCGGCATCGCTGCCTGCGGCCGGGGCCGGGGCTTCGGCAGCCGGCGGCGGTGGCGGCGCGGTTTCCACCAGCTTCGGCGCATCGTCGGCGGGCGCCGGCTTGGCCTCCGGCATGCTGCTGGCGGCGCTGCCGGCCGGCAGCGGCTCGGGCAGCGGCTTCACCTGTTCGGTCTCTTGCTGCACCTGCGCCGGCTGCGGCTTGTAGAAATCGTTGTCCTTGCGTCCGACCAGCCAGACCACCAGGAACAGCAGCAGGCCGGCGGCGAAGGCGATGCCGACGATCGCGAGCAGGCGCCGCGGCAGATGCAGCACGATGCCGGGCTTTGAAGACGAGGGCGACGTGGACATGGGGCTCACCGTGGGGAACCGCGCGATTCTGGCATAGCCGCGGTGAATCGCGCGCCGCGGCGGGAGCGGGTCGGCAAAACCGCGACGGACAGGCGATAATCCCGGGTTCGTTCCCCTGGCACCCCGCGCCCATGCTCGATCCCGCTCTGCTTCGCCAACAGCCCGCCGACCTCGCCGAGCGCCTGCGCACCAGTCGCGGCTATGCGCTGGACGTGGCCGCCCTGGAAGCCCTGGAGGCCGACCGCAAGCGCATCCAGGTGCGGACCCAGGAACTGCAGAGCCTGCGCAACAGCCGTTCCAAGGCGATCGGCCAGGCCAAGGCCAAGGGCGAGGACGTGACCGCGCTGATGGCCGAAGTGGCCGGCTTCGGCGACGAGCTGAAGGCCTCCGAACAGCGCCTGGACGAGATCCGCGCGCAGTTGGAGACGCTGGCGCTGGAGATTCCGAATTTGCCGCAGGCCGACGTGCCGGCCGGCAAGGACGAGGCCGACAACGTCGAACTGCAGCGCTGGGGCAGCCCGCGCCGCTTCGAGTTCGAGGTCAAGGACCACGTCGAACTCGGCGCGCGTCACGGCTGGCTGGACGGCGAGTCGGCGGCCAAGCTGTCGGGCGCACGCTTCACCGTGCTGCGCGGGCCGATCGCGCGCCTGCATCGCGCCCTGGCGCAGTTCATGCTGGACCTGCACACCGGCCCGCACGCCTACCAGGAAACCAACGTGCCGGTGATCGTCAACGCCGACAGCCTGTACGGCACCGGCCAGTTGCCGAAGTTCGAGGAAGACATGTTCGCCACCGCGCTGGGCGAACAGAAGCGCTACCTGATCTCCACCTCGGAGATCTCGCTGACCAACCTGGTGCGCGACGAGATCGTCGAGGCCGAGCGCCTGCCGCTGCGCATGACCGCGCACTCGCTGTGCTTCCGCTCCGAGGCCGGCAGCGGCGGCCGCGACACCCGCGGCATGATCCGCCAGCACCAGTTCGAGAAGGTGGAACTGGTCAGCGTGTGCCGCCCGGAGGACAGCGCCGCCGAACACGAGCGCATGACCCGTTGCGCCGAGGTGGTGCTGGAGACGCTCGGCCTGCCGTATCGCAAGATGCTGCTGTGCACCGGCGACATGGGCTTTTCCGCCAGCAAGACCTACGACCTGGAAGTCTGGCTGCCGTCGCAGCAGACCTATCGCGAGATCTCCTCCTGCTCCAACTGCGGCGACTTCCAGGCGCGGCGCATGCAGGCGCGCTGGCGCAACCCCGCCACCAGCAAGCCCGAGCTGCTGCACACGCTCAACGGCTCCGGCACCGCGGTCGGCCGGGCCATGATCGCGGTGATGGAGAACTACCAGAACGCCGACGGCTCGATCACCGTGCCCGACGCGCTGCGCCCGTACATGGGCGGCGCCGAGCGGATCGGCTGATCGCGCCAGCCCGGGGCAGTCGCCCTGGGCGATCCTGGCGTCGCCCTGGTGGCGGCGACGCGCTGTGCGCGCGGCGGCGCGCGCGCAGTCAAGCACCCGCCCCCCGCGTTGCGTCCTTGTTGCGTCGATCCCGCAGGGGCAGGGCAGTCGACCGCCTGCCCGGGTGTACGCAGACGACATCCGCCGCGAGCGGCGTTGCGCCTGCGCCGAACCCCACCCCCGTCACTTCGCGCTAGCCCGGCCGGGGTTACCCTGCGCGCGTTCTCGCGCCTGCGCCATCGCGCGACCGCGACCGGGGTCCCTGCAGCGCAAATCGTTGTAGGAGTAGAATGAACCGGATCCAATTGTCCCCATCGTTCTAAATATCGAAAGAACATGCACGACCTCAACGATCTGTACTACTTCGCCATGGTGGTCGACCACGGCGGCTTTGCCGCCGCCGAGCGTGCGCTGGGCATCCCCAAGTCGCGCCTGAGCCGCCGCATCAGCCAGCTGGAGAGCGACCTGGGCGTGCGCCTGCTGCAGCGCTCCACGCGCCGCTTCGCCGTCACCGACCTGGGCATGAGCGTGCATCGCCACGCCCAGACCATGCTGGCCGAGGCCCAGGCCGCGCGCGAGGTGGTCGACCGGCTCAGCGCCGAGCCGCGCGGACTGGTGCGGGTCAGCGTGCCGGTGTCGCTGGCGCAGATGCAGCTGCCCAAG
>JBEVKG010000241.1:0-3925 GCA_040509765.1 Xanthomonas sp. | reverse complement strand
TACGACATGGCCAGCGCGATGGGGGCGAAACTGCAGGCGCTGCTGGGCCTGGAAGGTCATCGCACCGAGTTGTTCAGCTGCTTCCTGTCGGAACTGCAGCAAGCCAGTGATCCCACCATCGTCGTCCTCGAGGATCTGCACTGGGCGGATGCGGCGACATTGGACCTGGTCAAGTTCCTGGCCCGTCGCATCCAGCGCGTGCGCGCGCTGCTGGTGCTGACCTACCGCGACGACGAACTCGGCGACCGCCATCCGCTGCAGCTGGTGCTCGGCGACCTGCCTGCCGACGCCGTGGTGCGCGTGCCGCTGATGCCGCTGTCGGAGGCCGGTGTGGCGGAGCTGGCGCGCCAGTCGAGTCATTCCGCCGAGGGCATCTACGCGACGACCGGTGGCAACCCGTTCTTCGTCACAGATGCGCTGCGTGCCGAGGGCCTGCCCGTGTCCGTGCGTGATGCCGTGCTTGCGCGGGCGGCACGACAAACGCCGGAAGTACGCGCGCTGCTCGACCTGGTGGCGATCGTGCCCGCGCGCATCGAGGTCGATATCGTCGATGCGGTGCTGTCGCCCGCACCTGCAGACGTGGCGGCAGCGCTGGCATCGGGTTTGCTGGTCGCGGAAGGCAATGCGTATGCATTCCGGCATGAACTGGCGCGGATTGCGGTGGAGCAGGCCCTGTCGGCGCCGTTGGCCGCGGCCCTCCACGCCAGGGTGCTGGCATTCCTCGAACAACGCGGTCGCGCCGTGGCGATGTCACGCCTGGTCCACCATGCCTCCGGCGCCGGAGACACGGAGGCCGTGCTGAAGTACGCGCTGCAGGCCGGCAATGAGGCGGCCAACCACGGCGCCCATTGCGAGGCCGCCACGCTGTACGGCGCCGCGCTGGCCCATGCCGACGCGCTGGCGCCGGCCGCACGCGCCGAGCTGCTGGAGGACCTGTCGTTCCAGTGCTACCTGGTCGAGCAGAACGACGATGCCATTGCCAGGCGGCTGGAAGCACTGGCGATCTGGCGACAGCTCGGCGACCTGCGCCGCGAGGGACGGGCACTGCGCTGGTTGTCGCGCCTGAACTGGTTTGGCGGCCGCCGGCTGCAGGCCGAGGAATATGCGGACCAGGCCGTGCAGCTGCTTCGCGATTTCCCCGACGACGAGGCCTACGCCTGGGCCCTGAGCAATCGTTCGCAGCTGTACATGCTGTCGGGGCACACCGACGAGTCGGTGGAGTGGGGCACGCGTGCCATCGAGCTGGCGACGCGGATCGGCAGCAACGAGGTGCTGGCGCATGCCCTCAACAACGTCGGCACCGCGCGCTATGCCGAAGGCGACGACGAAGGCAAGGCGATGATCGAGGAGAGCCTGCGGATATCCCTTGCCAATGACTATGAAGAGCACGTCGCGCGCGGCTACGTGAACCTGGTCAGCACTGCGGTCAAGCTGCGCGATTACGCACAGGCGGTGCGCCACATCGAGGCCTCCGCCGGCTACTTCGCCGCGCGCGACCTGGACTCGTGGACCAACTACATTCGCGCCTGGCAGGCGCGGCTCGATTTCGAGACCGGCAACTGGGACGCGGCGGCAAACGAAGCACTGCGCCTGGTCACGGCGCAGGGCGTGGCACCCGTCACGCGCATCTGCGCGCTGGCGGTGCTGGCCCGGTTGCGCCAGCGTCGCGGCGATCCCGGTGCACGCGAACTGCTGGATGAGGCGACCGTGCTGTCGCGGCAGTCCGCCGAATTGCAGCGGCTGGCGCCGGTCGCCGCCGCGCACGCCGAAGAGGCCTGGCTGCGCAATGGCAGCGCCGGCGTCGATCCGCTGGTGGCGCAGGCCCATGCCATGGCCGAGCAACGCAAGGACACGCGCTCGCTGGGCGAGTTGCGCTACTGGTGCCTGCGCCTGGGCGTCGGTGAAGGCGGGCCCGAAGGCACGGAGCCGCCCTACGCGCTGCAGATCGGCGGCCGTTGGCGGGACGCCGCCGCGGAATGGGCACGCCTGGGTTGCGGCTACGAACAGGCGCTGGCGCTGCTCGAAGGCGACGAGAGCGCGAAGCGCGAGGCGTTGTCGCTGCTCGATGGGTTGGGCGCGAACGCAGTCGTCAAACGCTGTCGCGACCACCTGCGCGAAGCGGGCGTGCGCGGGCTCGCCCGCGGGCCGCGCGCGGCCACCAGCGCCAACCCGGCAGGGCTGACCCCGCGCGAGATGCAGATCCTCGAGCTGCTCGCCGATGGCTTGAGCAATGCCGACATCGCGCGACGGCTGGTGAGGTCGGAAAAGACTGTCGACCACCACATCTCGGCGATCCTGCGCAAACTCGATGTGCGCTCGCGCAGCGAGGCCGCGGCGGTGGCGCGGCGCACGGGGTTCATCACGGGCTGACAGCCAGCGCAGTGGCGCCACGCCCTGACCGGCGCCCGCGCAACCACTCCAGCGCGACGATCGCGCCCCAGGCGTACAGCGTGACCAGCACGAACAGCGAGAAGCGAACGACGAACTCGCCCTGCACATCGTCGCCGGTACTGTCCTGCACGGCGGGGCCGACCAGGATCAGCATGGTCACGAACACGTTCACCCAGTACGACGGCGGATGGCGGTTGGGCACCACGCGATAGAGCCGGCTGGCGATGTGGATGCCGAACAGCAGCATCCACAAGGTGAACATCCACAGGTTGGGCAACAGCTTCAGTGCGAACCAGAACGCGACCGCATAGACGCCGGCCAGGAACGTCGAGCCGATCAGTTCGCGTCCCGCCGCGCGCGCACTCATCGTCGAGCCCTGTTGCGCGAGCATCACCGACTTCATGATGGTCGGCATGTACATCCCGGGATTGGTGAAGGCCAGCATCACCGACGGCAGCACGATCAGCACCGTGCGCAGTGCCAGCCAGGCTGCGCGCTCGTGGTCGACCACGGGAGGTTGCGGTTTGGGTCCGGCGGGCGGCGGTTCGGGAAACAGCGGCTGCACCAGCCACTGGCAGGCAACGGCCACGGCGATTCCGATCAGCAGCGAGTTGACCACCTGGCTCGCCAGCGCATAACCCATGAGGCCCGCCGCCGGAATCATCGTCAGGCCGACCGAGAGCAGCGTGCCGACCAGGCCCTTGCCTTTGCCGACGGCGAGGTAGGTGCTCAGGTAGAGACCGGCGGCGATGATCAGCACGGCCGTGATCGGGTAGTTGAGCAGCAACGGGTTGAGCAGCAGACCGATGCCGAGGGTGACGGCGACCAGCACCAGCAGCGTGAGCAGGCCCTTCGGCCCCGGCGGCGGCGCAGGCGTCGCGGTGAGCAGCACGGCGAACAGCGGCGCCATGAACGGCAACGGCATCGCCAGGCCGTAGGCGAGCGCGACCGACAACGCCACCACGGAGGCGAGCCGGAAGGTACGCCTGGCGGCGGGCGCGATCACATGCTTGCACTCACTTCGTCAGTCCCGGTCAGTACGCATACGTGAGCCAGCTGGCAACGCGGATGTAGATCTTGCCGAGCAGCTTCAGGATGCCGGCGCCTTCGCCGTAGGCGATGACCGAAGCCTGCCCGCCGATACGCAGCTTGGCGCGGTCCTCCGGATCCTGCCCCGGGTCGATGCCGATGATCACCGGGAAGCGCTGCGATTGCCGCAGCCAGTCGCGGTCGTTGTCGACCGAGGGCAGGTTGCCGGGGTTTGGCGTACGACCCGCGCTCACGCCCAGGCCGATGCTGCGCACCTTGCCCTTAAACACGCGGCCGGGGAGTACGTCGAAGACAATGTCGACCGGCGTGCCGACCTTCATGTGGCCGAGGTTGTTCTCGGTGTACTCGGCACTGATCCAGATGTCACGCACACCGATCAGCGTCAGCACCGGACTGCCGGTGCCGGCGAACTGGCCGACCTCCGCGCGCAGGTCGGTGATGACACCATCGGTCGAGGCCTGGACCACGGTATTGGTCATGTCCA
>JBEVKG010000240.1:0-7285 GCA_040509765.1 Xanthomonas sp. | reverse complement strand
GCCACAGCGGCGCGTACCTGCTGGGGGCGGTCGCCGCACACGTGCGGCTGGGCGTGGACATCGAGCGCCAGCGGCCGCGGCCGCGCCTGCTGGAGGTGGCCCAGCGCTTCTTCCATCCCGACGAGGTCGCGCTGCTGGCGGCCTTGCCGGCACCGGCGCGCGAGGCGCTGTTCTTCCGCCTGTGGTGCGCCAAGGAGGCGCTGCTCAAGGCGCATGGCCACGGCCTGTCGTTCGGCCTGCACCTGCTGCGCTTCGCCGAGGACGCCGGCGGCACGCTGCGCCTGGTCTGGTGCGACCCTGAGCTGGGCGCGGCCGAGGCTTGGCAGTTGCACGAATGGGAGGCCGCGCCGGGCTATCGGGCCGCCCTGGCCTGGTGTGCAGCCTCGGGCGTCGAGGCCGCACCCTAGGGCCTGTCACCGATTCCCGGGCAGGCCGCGCCCGCCCGAAGGGCCGCCCTTGCGCGTGCCCGGGACTGGGTCATTGCTCGGTCGTGGACGGACGTCCAGTGCCGCGCGCCTCCTAGCCCCGTGCAGGCGCAAGGGCGGAACAGGCCCTAGCGCAGCGCGCGCTTCGGGCCGCGGCGGCACCTGCGATAATCGGCCGATGACCGATGCCTCTCTCCCCGATTCCGTCCGCGTCGCGCTCGAACAGGGCCTGCACGCGCAAGGCCTGGACGCCGCCGCGCTGGCGCCGCCGCTGCTGGCCTACCTGGCGTTGCTGACGCGCTGGAACCGCACCTACAACCTCACCGCGATCCGCGACCCGCACGAGATGGTGACCCGCCATCTGCTGGATTCGCTGGCGATGCAGCCGTTCGCCCGCGAGGGCGCGCTGGCCGACCTGGGCACCGGCCCCGGGCTGCCTGGCATCCCGCTGGCGATCGCGCGGCCGCAGCTGCGGGTGACCCTGGTCGAAAGCAACGGCAAGAAGGCGCGGTTCCTGCGCGAGGCGGTGCGCCAGCTGCGCCTGGACAACGCGCGGGTGGCCGAGTCGCGCGCCGAGGCGCTGGACGAGGCCGGCGCCTACGATCTGCTGACCGCGCGCGCGCTGGATACCCTGGCCGGCATCGTCGCCGTCGGCGGCCATCTGCTGCGCCCCGGCGGGCGCCTGCTGGCCATGAAGGGCGTGCGCCCGGACGAGGAGATCGCCGCGCTGCCGCCCGGCTGGGTGGCGCCGACGGTGCACCCGCTGCAGGTCCCCGGCCTGGGCGCCGACCGCCACCTGGTCGTGGTCGAGCGCGCCTGAGCGGCGGCCGCGGCCGGCCCCGATTTCCGCCAGGGGGGGCTGTGCCCGCATAATGCCCGGTCCCACCCCATCGCCGACGAGGCTCCCGCATGGCCCGCATCATCGCCATCGCCAACCAGAAGGGCGGCGTCGGCAAGACCACCACCGCGGTCAATCTGGCCGCGTCGCTGGCGCGGCAGTCGCAGCGCGTCCTGCTGGTGGACCTCGACTCGCAGGGCAACGCGACGATGGGCAGCGGCATCGACAAGCGCGAACTGGCCGCCTCCACCTGCGACGTGCTGCTCGGCGAGAGCAGCGCCGAACAGATCCGGGTGACCGCGCCGGAGGGGTTCGACCTGCTGCCGGGCAACATCGATCTCACCGCCGCCGAGATCCAGCTGATGGATCAGCCGGCGCGCGAGCAGCGGCTGAAGACCGCGCTGGCGCCGCTGCGCGAGGCGTACGACTTCATCCTGATCGACTGCCCGCCGGCGCTGTCGCTGCTGACCTTGAACGCGCTGACCGCCGCCGATTCGGTGATCGTGCCGATGCAGTGCGAGTACTACGCGCTGGAAGGGCTGACCGCGCTGCTGGAGACCATCGAGGCGCTGCGCGCCGAGCTGAACCCGGCGCTGGAGATCGAAGGCGTGCTGCGCACCATGTTCGACGTGCGCAACAACCTGGCCAACGCGGTGTCGGCGGAGCTGACCAACCATTTCGGCGACAAGGTGTTCCGCACCATCGTGCCGCGCAACGTGCGCCTGGCCGAGGCGCCCAGCCACGGCCAGAGCATCGTCGGCTACGACCGCACCTCGCGCGGCGGCGTCGCCTACCTGGGACTAGCAGGCGAGATCGTGCGCCGCCGCAACGAACGCAATCGGCCGATGCCGGCCATGGAGACGTACTGATGAGTGCCAAGCCCCCCGCCCTCGGAGCGAAGAAGCGCGGCCTCGGCCGTGGCCTGGAAGCGCTGCTGGGGCCGAAGGGCACGGCCGCGCCGGCGCCCACCGCCGAGCTGCAGCCGGGCGAGAGCCTGCGCCGCCTGCCGGTCGGGCAACTGCAGCCGGGCAAGTACCAGCCGCGCCAGGACATGGACGAGGCCAAGCTGCAGGAGCTGGCCGAGTCGATCAAGGCACAGGGCGTGATCCAGCCGATCGTCGCCCGCGAACTGGCGCCGGGCAGCTTCGAGATCGTCGCCGGCGAACGCCGCTGGCGCGCCTCGCAGCTGGCCGGCCTCAGCGAAGTGCCGGTGGTGGTGCGCGAGCTCGACGACCGCACCGTCATCGCCATGGCGCTGATCGAGAACATCCAGCGCGAGGACCTCAATCCGCTGGAAGAGGCGCAGGCGCTGCAGCGGCTGATCGACGAGTTCGCGCTGACCCACGCCGAGGCCGCCGAGGCGGTGGGCCGCTCGCGCGCCTCGGTGTCCAACCTGCTGCGCCTGCTGGAGCTGCCGCCGGCGATCCGCGCGCTGCTGGAAGCGCGGCGCCTGGAGATGGGCCACGCGCGTGCGCTGCTGACGCTGTCGCCGGAGCTGGCCAGCCGCCTGGCCTCCGACGCCGCCGACCAGGGCTGGTCGGTGCGCGCGGTCGAGCATCGCGCGCAGCAGTTCGCCGCCGGCAAGGTGCCGAGCAACCGCAAGGCCAAGCCGGCGCGCACCGCGCCGCAGGCCGACATCGCCTCGCTGGAGACCGAGCTGTCCGAGTCGCTGGGGACCAAGGTGTCCATCGCCCACGGCCGCGGCGGCAAGGGCAAGCTGGTGATCCACTACACCGACCTGGACACGCTGGACGGCGTGCTCGAGAAACTGCGTCCGCGGCAGGCCTGAGCGCCGCCGCCCGCGTCCGCCAGGACCGCCTCCGCCATGCATCCCAGCAAGGTCGACCGCCACCACCTGTTGCGCCTGACCGACCTGCCCAACGTCGGGCCGGCCTGCGAGAAGGATCTGCGCCTGATCGGCATCCGCGTGCCCGCGCACCTGCAGGGCCGCGATCCGTACGACATGTACGCGCAACTGTGCTTGCGCACCGGAGAGGTCCAAGACCACTGCGTGATCGACGTGTTCCTGTCGATCGTGCGCTTCATGCAGGGGGAGACGCCGCGTCCGTGGTGGGAAGTCAGCAAGGAGCGCAAGGCGGCGCTGGCCAAGGACGCGCCGCTGACCCTGCGCTGAGGCCGCGCGCCGCGGCGCTGGCCAGCAACCGGAGCATTGCATGAGCAACGAGGACACGCAGATCAGCCCGGGCGGCAGCCCGATCCTGCAGCACCGCCAGGAAAAGCCGTTCGCACCGGCGCGCGGCGAGTCCTGCCTGGAGCAGATCGATGCGCACATCGAACGCCATCTGGGGCCGGTCTCGGGGGTCCTGCACGAGATCATCTCCGACACCGTGCACCTGGACGTGCACGTGGTGCCGGCGACGGCGCAGGCGCCGTACCTGCGGCTGGTGACCTCGGGCATGAGCGACCTGCCGATGACCCTGCCCGAGGGCGTGGAGGCGCCGCGCTTCCTGGAGCTGATGCTGACCCTGCCGCCGGACTGGCCGATCACCCAGGACGACTTCCAGGACGAGCGCCACTACTGGCCGGTGCGCCTGCTCAAGACCCTGGCGCGGCTGCCGCACAAGTACGACACCTGGCTGGGCTACGGCCACACCGTCCCCAACGGCCACCCGGCCGAGCCGTACGCGCCCGGCGTCGGGTTCGACGGGGCGATCGTGCTGCCGCCGGTGAGCACGCCGGAGGCGTTCGAGGAACTGGTCGTCGATGCCGACAAGACCATCGCCTTCATGACCCTGGTGCCGCTGTATCCGGAAGAGATGGCGCTCAAGCTGAAGAAGGGCGCCGAGGCGCTGCTGGACCGCTTCGACGCCAAGGGCCTGCAGGATGTGATCGACCCCGCCCGCCCCAATGTCGCCCGCAAGCGCTTCGGGCTGTTCTGACCTGCCGTTCCGACCCACGCACCGCGCACGCCGTTCCACGCTTTCCAGGACTCCGTCATGCCCATTCTCGTCACCGGCGCCGCCGGCTTCATCGGCGCCCACACCGTCCGTGCGCTGCGCGCCGCCGGGCAACTGGTGGTGGGCCTGGACAACTACAACGACTACTACGACCCGCAGCTCAAGCGCGACCGTGTCGCCGCGCTGTGTGCGGGTGCGGACATCCGCACCCTGGACCTGACCGACCGCGACGGTCTGGCCGCGCTGTTCGACGAGGTGCAGCCGACCGGCGTGGTGCACCTGGCCGCGCAGGCCGGGGTGCGCTATTCGCTGCAGAATCCCTATGCCTAGGTCGACAGCAACCTGGTCGGCTTCGTCAACATGCTGGAGCTGTGCCGGCACCGCGGCGTGCAGCATCTGGTCTATGCCTCCAGCAGTTCGGTGTACGGCGATTCGGCGACGCCGCCGTTCTCCGAGGACCAGCGCATCGACCAGCCGCGCTCGCTGTACGCGGCGACCAAGGCCGCCAACGAGCTGATGGCCCACACCTATGCGCAGCTGTACGGCCTGCGCGCCACCGGCCTGCGCTTCTTCACCGTGTATGGCCCCTGGGGTCGCCCGGACATGGCGCCGTTGCTGTTCAGCCGCGCGGTGCTGGCCGGGCGCCCGATCGAGGTGTTCAACCACGGCCGCATGCGCCGCGATTTCACCTTCGTCGCCGACATCGTCGCCGGCGTGCTCGGCGCGCTGGATCACCCCTCCACCGAGGCGGTGCCGCACCGCGTGTTCAATCTGGGCAACCACACCCCGGTGGAACTGGAGCGCTTCATCGCGGTGATCGAGGCCGCCGCCGGGCGCAGCGCCGAAAAACAGTACCGGCCGATGCAGCCGGGCGACATGATCGAGACGATGGCCGATACTGCGCGGGCCCAGGCCGCATTCGGCTTCGATCCGAGCACCCCGATCGAGGTCGGCCTGCCGCAGGTGGTGGCCTGGTGCCGGGAGTACTTCGGCGCCGCCGCCTGACGCTTCATCCGCGGATCATCGGTCCGCGGCACAATGCCCCGCTTTTCCCCCACGCGCCCCCGCGCCCAGCCCTGCCGAATCCATGAGCCAGCTTTCCCTTTCCGTCGTCGTCCCGGTGTTCAACGAGCGCGACAATGTGCCGCCGCTGGTCGCCGAGATCGTCGCCGCGCTGCGGGGCACGATCGACTTCGAGATCGTCTACGTCGACGACCATTCGCGCGACGACACCCTGGCGGTGCTCGAAGGGCTGAAGGCGGCCACGCCCGAGCTGCGCGTGTTGCACCACGTCAGCCAGAGCGGGCAGAGCACGGCGGTGCGCAACGGCGTCAAGGCCGCGCGCGGGCTGTGGATCGCCACCCTCGACGGCGACGGCCAGAACGACCCGGCCGACATCCCCAAGCTGCTGGCCGCACGCGCGCAGGCCGCGCCGCCGGTCAAGCTGTTCGCTGGCTGGCGGGTGTCGCGGCAGGATTCGGGCAGCAAGCGCTGGGCCTCGAAGTGGGCCAATGCGATCCGCGCGCGCATGCTGCGCGACGACACCCCGGACACCGGCTGCGGCATCAAGCTGTTCGAGCGCGAGGCGTTCCTGGACCTGCCATACTTCGACCACATGCACCGCTACCTGCCGGCATTGATGCAGCGCGCCGGCTGGCAGACCCTGAGCGTGCCGGTGAATCACCGCCACCGCACTTCCGGCGTGTCCAAGTACAACAACCTCAACCGTGCCCTGGTCGGTATCCGCGATCTGCGCGGGGTGGCCTGGCTGATCGCGCGCAGCCGCCGCACCGCGGTGCAGGAGCGCTGAGATGGACGCGACTTTCCTCAACGAACCGATCCAGGCGCTGTACTGGACCGGGCTGCACGTCACCGGCTGGAAGCTGATCGGCTACGTCGGCGCGCTGATGTTCGGCGGCCGCTGGCTGGTGCAGTTCGTCGCCTCCAAGCGCGCCGGCAAGCCGGTGATCCCGCGCCTGTTCTGGTACATGAGCGTGGTCGGCAGCCTGATGACGCTGAGCTACTTCATGTTCTCGGCCAAGCAGGACTCGGTGGGCGTGCTGCAGAACCTGTTCCCCGCCTTCACCGCCTTCTACAGCCTGTACCTGGACATCAAGCACCGCGGCTGGCGCCGCGACCGCGCGTCGCATTGACGGCGTGGCACTCGGGCGCGTGATCGGAAGCGGCGCGTAACACCTTCCGATCGCACCCCACCCCTTGTAGGAGCGGCTTCAGCCGCGACCCGGAGCCTGCCGCTCCGCAGTGGCAGAGGCCACCGCGCGGACACGGCGACAGGCGCGGGTGTCGCCTCTGTCGGCAATGATCCGACACGGATTCGCGCACTCTTCCGACAAGCGTCACCGCCAAGCGCCGCTATCGCAGCGCTGCCATGAGCCAGATGCTGGTGTCATGCACATCGAACCAGCCAAAGGCCATCGTGCGCTGCGTACCGGACGCCACAGCGGTGCGGGGCAGCTCTACCTGCTGACCGCAGTGACCTTCCAGCGTGCGCCGTTGTTCGCCGATTGGCGCTGTGCACGCGCGGCTGCTGCGTGCCTGGCCGAGCGCGAGAGCTGGCCTGGTGCCCGGCTGCTGTGCTGGGTGCTGATGCCCGATCACTGGCATGGCCTGATCGAACTGCATGCCAGCGCCACGCTGGCCCATGCCATGCAGCGTGCCAAGGGACGATGCGCCCGCGCGGTGAATCTTGCGCGGGGGCGTGGAGGTTGCGTCTGGTCGCGCGGTTTCCATGATCATGCGTTGCGGCGCGACGACGACGTTTTGCACATCGCACGTTACATCGTGGCCAATCCATTGCGTGCCGGCCTGGTGCCGCGTCTGGGCGACTATCCTTACTGGGATGCGGTGTGGCTGAGGTCTCCATCATGAAGTGGCAGTCGTGACCGAAGGGAGCTTCTAGCTACCGGCGGAGGCGCATTTGTAGCGCCGGTCTCAGCGGCTTCCGATCATCGCGAAAGGCACTCTGTAGGAGCGGCTTCAGCCGCGCTCGGCGTGACCGGTAACGCCCGTCGCGGCTGAAGCCGCTCCAACCAAGGAGTGACCCGTCCCGCTGCGTTGCGGAACGCGGCTCACCAGATTCTCTG
>JBEVKG010000239.1:0-4858 GCA_040509765.1 Xanthomonas sp. | reverse complement strand
CGAGCAGCCAGCGCGCGGCGCCCAGCCAGCGCGCGGCGCGCGGCGGCGCCAGTGCACGCAGGCGCCGGCCACGGCCGGCGGATGGCGCGGAGCGCGTCACTTCGGCGGCGGTGGCGCCAGCACGCTGCGGTCGCCGTTGTGTTCGGGCGGGCTGACCACGCCGGCGGCCTCCATCGCCTCGATCAGCCGCGCCGCGCGGTTGTAGCCGATCTTCAGCCGGCGCTGCACGCCCGAAATCGACGCCCGGCGCGACTCGGTGACGATGCGCAGCGCCTCGTCGTACAGCGGGTCGGACTCGTCGCCACCACCGCCACCGGTTTCCGGCAGGCCGGTGGCGCCGATCACGGTGCCGTCGCCCATGGTCTGCACCTCGTCGAGCACGCCCTCGATGTAGTCGGCCGGGCCGCTGGCCTTGAGGTGCTCGACCACCCGGTGCACTTCCTCGTCGCTGACGAAGGCGCCGTGCACGCGGTCCGGCATTGCGGTGCCCGGCGGCAGGTACAGCATGTCGCCATGGCCGAGCAGGGTCTCGGCGCCGGACTGGTCGAGGATGGTGCGCGAGTCGATCTTGGAGCTGACCTGGAAGGCGATGCGGGTCGGGATATTGGCCTTGATCAGGCCGGTGATCACGTCCACCGAGGGCCGCTGGGTGGCCAGGATCAGATGGATGCCGGCGGCGCGGGCCTTCTGCGCCAGGCGCGCGATCAGTTCCTCGACCTTCTTGCCGACGATCATCATCATGTCGGCGAATTCGTCGATGAAGATGACGATGAACGGCAGCGTGTCCAGCGGCCGCGGCGCCTCGGCCAGGTCCGGGTTGGGCTTGAACAGCGGGTCCATCAACGGTTGCCCGGCGTCCTGCGCGTCCTTGACCTTCTTGTTGAAGCCGGCCAGGTTGCGCACGCCGACCGCGCTCATCAGCTTGTAGCGGCGCTCCATCTCCGCCACGCACCAGCGCAGGCCGTTGGCGGCCTCCTTCATGTCGGTGACCACCGGCGCCAGCAGGTGCGGGATGCCCTGGTAGACGCTCAGCTCGAGCATCTTCGGGTCGATCATCAGCATCCGCAAGTCCTTGGCCGAGGCCTTGTACAGCAGGCTCAGCACCATCGCGTTGACCGCCACCGACTTGCCCGAGCCGGTGGTACCGGCCACCAGCAGGTGCGGCATGCGCGCCAGGTCGGCCACGGTCGGGCGCCCGGCGATGTCCTTGCCCAGGGCCAGGGTCAGCGGACTGGTCGACTTGTCGTATTCCTTGGAGCGCAGCAGTTCGCTGAGATAGATCATCTCGCGGCTGACGTTGGGGATCTCCAGGCCGATCACCGACTTGCCCGGGATCACGTCGACCACGCGCACCGACTTCACCGACAGGCCGCGGGCGATGTCCTTGTCCAGCGAGCTGATCTGGCTGACCTTGATGCCCGGTGCCGGCTCGATCTCGAAGCGGGTGATGACCGGGCCCGGATAGGCGCCGACCACCTGCGCCTCGATGCGGAAGTCCTTGAGCTTGAACTCGATCTGCCGCGACAGGGTCTCCAGGGTCTCCTCGGAATAGCCCTTGGCCTGCGGCTTGGGGTCGTCCAGCAGGGCCAGCGGCGGCACCCCGGACGGGTCGCTGCCGGTACCGTGGAACAGCGGGATCTGCTGCTCGCGCTTGGCACGCTCGCTCTTTTCCACCACCGGCGCCGGCGGCGGCTCGATCTTGACCGGCTCGCGCTTGGCGCGCTGCACCGCGTCGACCTTGCGCACTTCCTCGCGCTCCTCGCGCATGGCCCGGGTCTGCTGCCACTCGTTGGCCTGCTGGGTGCCGCGGCGGGCCAGCGCCGGCAGGGTCATCACTGCCCTGCCGATGCGCTCCATCACCGCGAACCAGGACAGCCCGGTGGCCAGGGTCACCGACACCAGCAACAGCACCAGCACGAACAGGTTGGCGCCAAGTGCGCCGAAGCCGGCGCCGAGCGAGTTGCCGACCAGCTTGCCGAGGATGCCGCCGGCCCCGGCCACGTCGCCGGCGAACAGGCGCAGGTGCAGCAGCCCGGTGGCGGCGATCAGGAACCCGACGATGCCGACCAGGCGCAGCGCCGGGCCCAGGTCGGCCTCGCCGTCGCCGTCGCTGTCCATGCCGAACAGCGCGATCCAGGAGATCGCCCCGATCACCACTGGCAGCAGGAAAGCCACGTAGCCGAACAGTTGCAGCAGCACGTCGGCGATCCAGGCGCCGAACTTGCCGCCCATGTTGTGCACCGGCGCGACCACGCTGCCGGTATGCGACCAGCCTGGATCGGTCGCCGAGTACGTGGCCAGGCTCGCCAGCAGGTACAGCAGCAACGGCGCGATCGCGATCAGCGCCAGGTCGCGCCACAGCTTCTGCCGGCGTGGGTTGGGCGCGGCGCCCTGCTTGCGTGCCGCCGCGTTGGCGCCCTGGGATTTGCCGCGTTCCGGAACCTGCTTCGCCACGCTATGACCAGACCTTAGAAATGCATCGTTAGTGATTGATAATAAACGACTCGCCCTTGCATTTCAGCAGTCGGTACCTGAATCGTCCGGTCTCGCGCTGGCCTGCCTCGGCAGCGCCGGGTTGCGGCAGGCGACGGCGCGCGACGGAGGCCGTCGGTCGCGGCGGGCCGCAGCGTTTCCGCTACGCGGCTTGATTCGTTCCAGGCCGGCCGCCACTCTATGCGCCTTCGCCGGAACCCGCGCAATGCCGCGCTTCGGCCGCCATTTCACCCTGTTCGCGAGTATACATGAGCCCCTCTGCCGCCAATTCCGCCAAGCATTCCCGCCTGCTGATCCTGGGTTCCGGCCCGGCCGGCTGGACCGCCGCGGTCTACGCCGCGCGCGCCAATCTCAAGCCGGTGGTGATCACCGGCCTGCAGCAGGGCGGCCAGCTGATGACCACCACCGAGGTCGACAACTGGCCGGGCGACCCCCACGGCCTGATGGGCCCGGACCTGATGGCGCGCATGCAGGCGCATGCCGAGCGCTTCGAGACCGAGGTGATCTTCGACCACATCCACACCGCCGACCTGTCGCAGCGCCCGTTCCGGCTCAGCGGCGACAGCGGCGACTACACCTGCGATGCCTTGATCATCGCCACCGGCGCCACCGCCAAGTATCTGGGCATCCCCTCGGAAGAGGCGTTCAAGGGCCGCGGCGTGTCCGCCTGCGCCACCTGCGACGGTTTCTTCTACAAGGACCAGAACGTGGTCGTGGTCGGCGGCGGCAACACCGCCGTGGAAGAGGCCCTGTACCTGTCCAACATCGCCCGCAAGGTCTATCTGGTGCACCGCCGCGACACCCTGCGCGCGGAAAAGATCATGCAGGACAAGCTGTTCGCCAAGGTCGCCGCCGGCAAGATCGAGACCGTCTGGCACCACCAGGTGGACGAGGTGCTGGGCAACGAGGCCGGCGTCACCGGCGTGCGGGTCAAGTCGGTACAGGACGGCAGCACCCGCGACCTGGACGCGCACGGCTTCTTCGTCGCCATCGGCCATCACCCGAACACCCAGCTGTTCGACGGCCAGCTGGCGATGCACAACGGCTACCTGGAGATCCGCTCCGGCCTCGGCGGCGCCGCCACCGAGACCTCGGTACCGGGCGGGTTCGCCGGCGGCGCCGTCGGCCGCCCGCACTACCGCCAGGCGATCACCTCGGCCGGCTTCGGCGGCATGGCCGCGCTGGACGCCGAGCGGGATCTGGACAAGGGTGCCTGAGTCCGCGCACGCCCTGAGCGGCCGTGCGCCTGCGCGCGCGGCCGGTGGCGCGGACGACCGTGGCGGCGCCCGCCGCCGCAGGCCGTCCCGGCGATGAGCCGGATCCGCTGGCTGCGCGGGCTCGAGGCGGTCGCCGCCGCGGACTGGGACGCCCTGCACGACGGCTGCAATCCGTTCATCGCCCACGCCTTCCTGGCCGGGCTGGAGCAGCACGGCTGCCTGCGCCCGGACTGGGGCTGGAGCCCGCTGCATCTCACCGTCTGGGACGGCGAGGCGCTGGTCGCGGCGGCGCCCGGGTACATCAAAAGCAACTCGCACGGCGAATTCGTGTTCGACCACGCCTGGGCGCATGCCTACGCGCGCTACGGCCAGGACTACTTCCCGAAGTGGCTGTGCGCGGTGCCCTACTCGCCGGTGACCGGGCCGCGGCTGCTGGCGCGCGACCAGGCCGCGCAGCAGGAACTGCTCGCGGCCATGCAGGCGCTGACCGAGAACACCGGCCTGTCCTCGGCGCACGTCAACTTCCACCGTGCCGAGGAGGACGCCGCGTTCGGCGCCGACTGGCTGGAGCGCAACGACGTGCAGTACCAGTGGCACAACGAGGCCGGCTGGACCGGGTTCGACGATTACCTGGGCGCGATGGACCACAAGCACCGCAAGAACATCCGTCAGGAGCGGGCCAAGGTGCAGCGCGCCGGCATCGGCTTCCGCGTGCTGCACGGCGACGAGGCCAGCGCCGCCGAGCTGCAGGCGATGTACGGGTTCTATCTGCGCACCTTCGACGACTACGGCAATTCGCCGGCGCTGACCCTGGATTTCTTCTCGCATCTTGCGCGAACGATGCCACGCAACCTGCTGATCTTCCTTGCCATGCACGAGGGCGCGCCGGTGGCCGGCGCGTTCTGCCTGCGCGGCGGCGACACCTTGTACGGACGCTATTGGGGCGGCGATCCCCTGCCCGGCCTGCACTTCGAGACCTGCTACTACCAGGGCATCGAGTACTGCCTGCGCGAGGGCCTGACCCGCTTCGAGCCAGGCGCGCAAGGCCAGCACAAGATCGCCCGGGGCTTCCTGCCGCGCCTGGTGCGCAGCCGCCACTGGATCGCCGACCCCGGCTTCCGCCTGCCGCTGGCCGAGTGGTGCGCGCA
>JBEVKG010000238.1:0-12497 GCA_040509765.1 Xanthomonas sp. | reverse complement strand
GGCCAGGCCGCGGACCAGGCACAGGCCCAGGCGGATCGCCGGCTGCACCTGCGGGTCGGGGCTGTACGCTTCCAGGCTGCAGTCCCAGTCGCTGTAGCGCACGTCCACCGGCCGCACCTGCAGGCCGTGGCGGCGCGCGTCCTGCAGCAACTGGTCGGGACTGTAGAACCCCATCGGCCAGCTGTTGATCAGGGCGCAGGTGAAGGCGGCCGGTTCGTGGCACTTGAGCCAGCAACTGGCATAGGTGAGCAGGGCGAAACTGGCGGCGTGGCTTTCGGGGAAACCGTAGCTGCCGAAGCCCTTGATCTGCTCGAAGATGCGTCCGGCGAATTCTGCGCTGTAACCTCTCTCCAGCATGCCATGCAGCAGTTTGTCGCGATGCGGTTCCAGCCCGCCGTGGCGTTTCCAGGCGGCCATCGAGCGGCGCAACTGGTCGGCCTGGCCGGGCGTGTAGCCGGCGGCGACGACGGCGAGTTGCATCACCTGTTCCTGGAACAGCGGCACGCCGAGGGTGCGCTTGAACACTTCGCGCAGTTCGTCGGGCAGATCGTCGGTCGCTTCCTCGCCGCTGCGCCGGCGCAGGTACGGGTGCACCATGCCGCCCTGGATCGGGCCGGGGCGCACGATCGCCACCTGGATGACCAGGTCGTAGAACTCTTTGGGCTGCAGCCGCGGCAGCATCGCCATCTGCGCGCGCGATTCGATCTGGAACACGCCGATGGTGTCGGCGCGCCGGATCATCGCGTAGGTCTGCGGGTCTTCGGCGGGAAGGGTGGCGAGCGTGTAGTCGCGGCCGCGGTGCGCGCGCAGCAGGTCCAGGGTGCGCCGCAGCGCGCTGAGCATGCCCAGTGCGAGCACGTCGACCTTCATCAACCCGACCAGTTCCAGGTCGTCCTTGTCCCACTGGATCACCGTGCGCTCGGCCATGGTCGCGTTCTCCACCGGCACCAGGGTGTGCAGCGCATGCTCGGAGATGACGAAGCCGCCGGGGTGCTGCGACAGGTGCCGCGGGAAGCCGAGCAGTTGGCCGGTGAGCACCAGCAGCCGGCGCATCACCGGCGTGTCCGGATCGAAGCCGCGTTCGCGCAGCAGTTCCTGCGCCGACTCCACCGGGTCGCGCTGGCCCAGCGCGGAAGACAGCGCATCGACGGTGTCGCTGGGCAGGCCCAGGGCGCGCGCCACGTCGCGCACCGCGCTGCGCGTGTGATAGCTGATCGCCACTGCCGCCAGCGCGGCGCGCTCGCGGCCATAGTGGCGGAAGATGTACTGGATCACTTCCTCGCGGCGCTCGTGCTCGAAATCGATGTCGATGTCCGGCCGCTCCTTGCGCTCCTCGGAGATGAAGCGCTCGAACAGCATGCCGATGCGGTCCGGATCGATCGCGGTGATGCCCAGTGCGTAGCACACCGCCGAGTTCGCCGCCGAGCCGCGGCCCTGGCACAGGATGTCCTGCGAGCGCGCGAAGCGCACCAGGTCGTAGACGGTGAGGAAGTAGGACTCGTACTGCAGCCGTTCGATCACGCCGAGTTCGTGTTCGATCAGGCGTCGCGCCTTGTCCGGCACGCCGCGCGGCCAGCGCTCGGCCGCGCCGCGTTCGGTGAGGATGCGCAGCCATCGCGTGGGCGTGTGCCCGGGCGGCACCAGTTCGTGCGGGTATTCGTACTGCAGTTGCCCGAGATCGAACGTGCAGCGCTGGGCGATGCGCACCGTTTCGGCCAGCAGTGCCGGCGGATACAGCGTCGCCAGGGTGGCGCGCGGGCGCAGGTGGCGTTCGCCGTTGGCATACAGGTGGGCGCCGGCTTCGTGCAGCGGCAGGCGGTGGCGGATCGCGGTCAAGGTGTCCTGCAGCGCGCGCCGGCCGCGCGCGTGCATGTGCACGTCGCCGCTGGCCACGGCGGGCACCTGCAGGCGCTGCGCCAGATCCAGCCGCGCCTGCAGCAGCGCGGCGTCGTCGGGACCGCGCAGCAGTTCCACCGTCAGCCATAGCCGTTGCGGGAAGCGCGCCTGCAACCAGGCGCCGTCCGCGGCGTCGTCGCCGTCGCCGCGCGGCAGCCACAGGCACAGCAGGCCGTCGCCGTCGTCCGCGCTGGTCAGATCCGCGCGCAGCGCGCGGTAGCTGCCCTTGTCGGCGCGGCGCCGGGCCAGGGTGATCAGCCGGCACAGCCGCTGGTAGCCGTGCAGGGTCTCGGCCAGCAGCACCAGCTTGGGGCCGTGCTCGAACTGGATCTCGCTGCCGACGATGAGGTGCAGGCCCAGGTCCCGGGCCGCCTGCCACGCACGCACGATGCCGGCGAGGCTGCATTCGTCGGTGATCGCCAGGGCGCGGTAGCCGTGGCGCAGCGCGCGTTCGCACAGTTCCCAGGGGTGCGAGGCGCCGCGCTGGAAGCTGAAGTTGGACAGGCAATGCAGTTCGGCGTAGTCGGGCAGCGCGGGGTCCGCTGGCGCGCGCGGCGCAGTGGCGGCGGGTGTGTTGGCGTGTGCCGGCGCAGGCGTCGGCAGTAGCCGCAGGCGCGGCGGCATGCGCGGATGGGGTGGGGTGTGGCTCATGCGAACCAGCCGTGCAGCATCAGCGCGTCCGGTGCGTCGGCCGGGGCGAAGGCCCAGGCGCGCTGGCCCTGGCGGGTGCGCACGACGTAGTAGTCGCGGCGCACGTCGCCCTCGTCCCACCAGCCGCTCTCGATGCGTTCGGGGCCGGCCAGGCGTTCGGGCGCGCGTTCGCGCAGCGGAATTGGTTGCTGCAGCAGCCAGCCGGGCCGTGGTGGGGCGGTGGCGGACGTGGCCGCGCCGCGTGTCGTGGCGGACTCGGCGCGCCAGGCCAGTTCCGGGCGATGGTCGGCGTGCGCGCGCAGGCCGTGCACGGCGTCGTCGCCCAGGCGCGCGCGCAGGCGTTCGCGCAGTTGCTCCCACGGCAGCGCCTGCTGCGCGCGCTCGTCGAACAGTTCGCGCGCGGCCGGCACGAACGGCGGCAGTTCGTCGGCGCACAGGCGCAGCGCCTGCACCGGCGCCGGCACGCTGGCCTGCTGCAGGCGCCCGCGCGCCAGTTCGAACAGCATCGCCGCATCGCGCTCGGCGGCAAGCAATCCCACCGGCACCACGCTGGCCTCCAGGTCCTCGTGTTCCAGCAGCAGGCGGAAGCGCTGCACGCCGCCGTCGCGGCCGGCCAGGAATGCGGCCAGGTCCTGGGTCAGGCGGCGCAGCGGGAACAGCAGCGCCTGGTTGGATTCGGTGGCATAGCCCAGTTCCACGCGCGCATCGAAGCGGTCCGGCGGCAGGTAGTACTGCAGCGGCAGCGGCGCCTGCCCGCGCAGCGCGTCCAGGTGCTGCAGCAGGGCGGGCGGATAGCGCCGGGCCAGCCCGGTGCGCGGCAGCGCGAACAGGTGCTGCAGGCGACGCAGGCCCATCCGCGCGAAGCCGTCGGCCAGAGCCGGCGGCAACCCGGCGCGGGCGATCGGCAGCTGCCCCAGTGCGCGCTGCAGCGCGGCGTTGTCGAGCAGGGCGATGCCGTCGTGCGCATTGACCAGCGCACGCGCGGCCAGCGGGTGCGGCGCGACCACGATGCGATGGCGGAAGCCCAGCGCGGTCAGCTCCTCGCGCAGCCGTGCCTCGAAGCGCGGCCAGGGCCCGAACAGGCCGAGGCTGGCCTCGATCTCCAGCAGCAAGGCGCCGGGGTAGTCGGTGCTGACCAGCGAACTGAAGCGGTACGCCCAGGCGGCGAGGAACTGCTGGCTGCGGCGGCTTTCTTCGGCATCGTGCAGGGCGGTGGCGAAGCGGTCGCACAGCGCCTGCGCGGTGACCAGCGATTGCCCGGGACGCAGGCCGCGGGCGCGCGCGGCGGCGTTGACCGCCTTCAGCGTGCGCCGCTGCGGCGGGCCGTCGAGCAGCGCCAGCGGTTCGTCCGGCGACGGCCAGCGGCGCAGGACGGTGTCCAGCGCCAACTGCGGCAACAGGATGCAGGCCCAGCGCATGCCTGCGGCCTCACCCGGTCGCCAGGGCGGACAGGGCGGACAGGGCGATCGGCTGCGCCGGCGGCAGCCCGCCGCGGCACTTGAGCACGCGCAGTTGCGCCGGCGCGGCGTCGATGGCGATGCGCAGTGCGGCCGGCGACGGATTGGCGGCGGCCTTCAGCGGCCGGTAGGCGAAGCCCAGGGTGCGTCCGCTCTCGGCCGCCACCTGCAGCCGGCGCAGGGTCTTGTCGCCGGCCAGCGCCGGCCAGCACAGCACCGCCGCGCAACTGCCCGCGCGCAGGCACTGCTCGGCGGCCCAGGCCGCGTCGGCGCCGGCGCGCACGATCTGCAGCTGCGCCAGCGCCACCCCGGCCTGCGCCCAGGCGGCCGGGTAGGGCAGGTACGGCGGATCGACCAGCACGATGCGCCCGCCGCCCTGCGACAGCCGCGCCAGCGTCGGCCACAGCAACTGCAGTTCGCCGATGCCGTCGGCGGCGTGCAGCAGCTCGGTCAGCGCCATCTCCGGCCAGCCGCGCGCCGGCAGCACCGCGTCCAGCGTGGCGTGCCCGGTGGGCTGCGCGCTGGGCGGCAGCGCCGTCGGCTGGCCGCGCCAGACCCGGCGCTCGGCCAGCAGGCGGTCGAGGGCGACGACGGCGGCCATCAGCCCGGCCGGATCAGGCCGCAGTAATGCCCTTCGATGGCGAAGTCCTGCCCGGGGCCGACCACGATCGGCGCATAGGCGGGGTTGCGCGGCAGCAGCGCGATGCCCTCGCCATCGTCGCGGTAGCGCTTGATGGTGAGTTCGCCGTCCAGCCGCGCCACCACGATCTGGCCGTTGCGCGCGTCGGCGGCGCGGCGCACCCCGACCAGGTCGCCGTCGAGGATGCCATCGTCGATCATCGAGTCGCCCTGCACCCGCAGCAGGTAGTCCGGGCGCAGTGCGAACACCGCGCGGTCCAGGCGCAACTGCTGGTCCAGGCCGATGTCGGCGCCGATCGGCGCACCGGCAGCGACCCGGCCCAGCACCGGCAACTGCAGCAGTTCGCTGCGGTGGCCGGCCTGCGCCGGGCGCAGGCTGCGCGCCTGCTGCGGCACCTGCGCCAGCAGCCCGGCCTCGACCAGCGCCTGCACGTGCTTGCGCGCGGCATTGCGCGAGGCGAAGCCGAAGCGTTCGGCGATCTCGGCCAGGCTCGGCGGCCGCCCGTCCTGCTCGGCGCAGGCCTGGACGTAGGCGAGGATGGCGGCGCGCTGCGGGGACAGGGGAGTCATGGTGTACATTTGTACACCGATGGCGCGGCCTTGGCGAGAGGGTGCGGCTGAACGCGTTCGGTGTCGCGACCGTGGTCAGCCGCGCGCGGCGCCATCCTCCGGCATCGCCCCGGCGTAGCGGGCGCGGGGCCGGATCAGCTTGCCCAGGGCCTGCTGCTCCAGGGCGTGGGCCAGCCAGCCGGCCTGGCGGGCGGCGGCGAACAGCACCAGGGCGTGCGCCGCGGGCAGGTCGTGGACGAAGCAGAGCGCGGCCAGCAGGCAGTCGATGTTCGGGCGCTGGCCGCTGCAGTCCTGGGCGGCGGCGATCACCGCGTCCACGTGCTGCATGCGCGCGCTGCCGCCGCTGCGTTCGCGCAGCAGGCGCAGCACTTCGGCCGCGCGTGGGTCGCCGTCCGGGTACAGGGCGTGGTGGAAGCCGGGCAGGTCGTCGCCGCGTTGCCAGCGTTCGGCGATCAGGGCGGCGGCGCTGGGCGCGTCCTGGGCGTCGCGCAGCAGGGCGTGGGCGCGCGCGGTGGCGCCGCCGTGGCGCGGGCCGGACAGCGCGGCCAGGCCGGCGCTGACGGTGGCGTGCAGCGGCGCGCCGGTGGAGGCGACCACGCGTGCGGCGAAGGCGGAGACGTTGAGTTCGTGGTCGGCGCACAGCAGCAGCGCGGCGCGCACCAGTTCGGCGAAGTCGGCGTCGCCGGGGCGCCAGTGGTCGGCGATCAGGCGATGCAGCGGGCGCGCGTCCGGCGCGGTGCCGACCAGCAGTGCGGCGTTCTGCCGCAGCAGGGTGGCGGCGATCTCGCGGCGCACGCCGGGGGCGGCGTTGAGCGACTGGCGCAGGTCCAGGGCCAGCAGCGGGATGCAGGCCATGGCGCGTTCCAGCGGCGGCAGCGCGGCATGCCCGGCCAGCGGCGCCAGCACCGCCGGCCACGGCGCGACCGGCGCGCTGGCGAACGGATCTTCGCCGTCGGGGCAATCCCACAGCAGGCGCGCGACGTCCTCCAGGCTGGCGCCGCCGCGCACCATGGCCACTGCCGAGCGTCCGCGGTAGTAGGGGCCGTCGGGGCGGATCAGCGAGATCCGCGTCTCCAGCACCGGCAGGCCACGGTCCAGGCTCTGCGCGGCGCCACGGGCGGCGCCGCGACCGGCGCGCTTGCGCTGCGCCAGCCGCTCCACTTCGGCGCGCAGGTAGGCGCGGCTGCGGTGGTCGGCGCCGGCGCGCGAACTGAGCAGGCCGCGGCTGACGTAGGCGTACAGGGTGGCGCTGCTGATGCCGAGCAGGGCGCAGGCCTGCGCGGCCGAGATCAGGTTGCGGTCGGTGGCGTCGGACATGAAGGGACGATAGGTTGATTCATTGAATCAAGATTGATCCGTGCCCGCGAGAGTGACAGATTGGCGCCCATCGCGGAACGCCCGGCGGGGTGCCGCCGCCTCTTCGTCAGGAGCCGCCCATGTCCCACGTTTCCCCCGGCGCCCGTTTCCGCGCCGCCCTGGCCGCCGAAGCGCCGCTGCAGGTGATCGGTGCGATCAACGCCAACCATGCGCTGCTGGCGCAGCGCGCCGGCTACAAGGCGATCTACCTGTCCGGCGGCGGCGTCGCCGCCGGCTCGCTGGGCCTGCCGGACCTGGGCATCAACACCCTGGACGACGTGCTGATCGACGTGCGCCGCATCACCGACGTGTGTCCGCTGCCGCTGCTGGTGGACATCGACACCGGCTTCGGGCCGAGCGCGTTCAACATCGAGCGCACGATCAAGGCGCTGATCAAGGCCGGCGCGGCCGCCTGCCACATCGAGGACCAGGTCGGCGCCAAGCGCTGCGGCCACCGCCCCGGCAAGGAGATCGTCAGCCAGGGCGAGATGGTGGACCGGGTCAAGGCCGCGGCCGACGCCAAGACCGATCCGGATTTCTTCCTGATCGCGCGCACCGATGCGATCCAGGCCGAGGGCGTGGATGCGGCGATCGAACGCGCCATCGCCTGCGTGGAGGCCGGCGCCGACGGCATCTTCGCCGAGGCCGCCTACGACCTGGACACCTACCGCCGGTTCGTCGACGCGGTGAAGGTGCCGGTGCTGGCCAACATCACCGAGTTCGGCAAGACGCCGCTGTTCACCCGCGACGAACTGGCCGCGGCCGGCGTGGCGATCCAGTTGTTCCCGCTGTCGGCGTTCCGCGCCGCCAACAAGGCCGCCGAGGACGTGTACACCGCGATCCGCCGCGACGGGCACCAGCAGGCGGTGCTCGAGCGCATGCAGACCCGCGAGGAACTGTACGAGCGCATCGGCTACCACGCCTTCGAGCAGCGCCTGGATGCGCTGTTCGCCGGCAAGGGCGCATGATCGGCGGCGAGTTTCCTGCCCGAGTCCGTCCATGAATACCCAAGCCAGCGCTGCATCGTTCCTGCGCAGTCGCATCGATCGCCGCCAGACCGCGCGGCAGTTGCTGCAGACCGAACTGGACACGCTGTCCGAGGCCGAGCGCGAGGTGGTGGAGCGCTTCATCGCCAGGCGCCACGTGGCCCGCGACATCGTCAAGCAGGCCGACCGCGATCGCTCGCTGGGCGAACGCATCGCCGACCGCGTCGCCGCGATCGGCGGCAGCTGGAGCTTCATCATCGGCTTCGGCGTGGTGCTGCTGGGCTGGATCGCGCTCAACAGCCTGGTGCTGGCCCGCGCCTTCGATCCGTATCCCTACATCCTGCTCAACCTGTGCCTGTCGTGCCTGGCCGCGATCCAGGCGCCGGTGATCATGATGAGCCAGAACCGGCAGGCGGCGGTGGACCGCCTGCACGCGCAAAACGACTACGAAGTGAACATCAAGGCCGAGCTGGAAATCCTGCAGGTGCACGAGAAGCTCAACCAGCTGCGCGAGCAGGACTGGGCGACGCTGGTGGAGCTGCAGAACCGCCAGATCCTCATGCTGCAGCAACTGCTCGAGCGCGCCGGCGTTTCGCCGCCGCCGCACCAGCAGGCCCCCTGATCCACTGCACTCATCCGACCGCAACACCGGGAGATTCGCCATGAACGACACCGCTCCGCAGACCGCCCCCGCCTTCAAGCCGAAGAAATCGGTGGCCCTGTCCGGCACCGCCGCCGGCAACACCGCGCTGTGCACGGTGGGCCGCAGCGGCAACGACCTGCACTACCGCGGCTACGACATCCTGGACCTGGCGCGCAGCAGCCAGTTCGAGGAGATCGCCTACCTGCTGGTGCACGGCAAGCTGCCCAGCAACAGCGAGCTGCGCGGCTACAAGGCCAAGCTGCGCTCGCTGCGCGGCATCCCGGCCGCGGTCAAGGCCGCGCTGGAGCAGTTGCCGCCGTCGGCGCATCCGATGGACGTGATGCGCACCGGCGTGTCGGTGCTGGGCTGCGTGCAGCCGGAGAAGGACGACCACAACCATCCCGGCGCGCGCGACATCGCCGACAAGCTGATGGCCAGCCTCGGCTCGATGCTGCTGTACTGGTACCACTACAGCCACAACGGCCGGCGCATCGAGGTGGAGACCGACGACGATTCGATCGGCGGGCACTTCCTGCGCCTGCTGCACGGCTTCAAGCCGCACGAGGAATGGGTGCAGGCGATGCACACCAGCCTGATCCTGTACGCCGAGCACGAATTCAACGCTTCCACCTTCGCCTGCCGGGTGATCGCCGGCACCGGCAGCGACATGTACAGCGCCATCGCCGGCGGCATCGGCGCGCTGCGCGGGCCCAAGCACGGCGGCGCCAACGAGGTCGCCTTCGAGGTGCAGAAGCGCTACGACACCCCGGACGAGGCCGAGGCCGACATCCGCGCGCGGGTCGAGCGCAAGGAAGTCATCATCGGCTTCGGCCACCCGGTGTACACGGTGTCCGATCCGCGCAACCAGGTCATCAAGGACGTGGCGCGCGAACTGTCCGAGGCACAGGGCAGCCGCAAGATGTACGACATCGCCGAGCGCCTGGAGACGGTGATGTGGGACATCAAGAAGATGTTCCCCAATCTGGACTGGTTCAGCGCGGTCAGCTACCACATGATGGGCGTGCCGACGGCGATGTTCACCCCGCTGTTCGTGATCGCCCGCACCGCCGGCTGGAGCGCGCACATCATCGAGCAGCGCGTCGACGGCAAGATCATCCGCCCCAGCGCGCACTACGTGGGGCCGGAGGACCAGGCGTTCGTGCCGATCGATCAGCGCAGGTGATGCGCTTACACGCCTCTACTCCGAGTGACACTCCCCTCTCCCTCCGGGAGAGGGGTCGGGGGTGAGGGTACGGCGGCTGGGGACGCTTTTCCCCAGAGACCTCCCTAGTCGCCCGTACCCTCATCCGCCTCATGAGCGATCTGATTGCACTAGGCTTCGCCCATACCCTCATCCGCCCCTTCGGGGCACCTTCTCCCGGTGGGAGAAGGAGTCTTGTCTTCGCTTTTTTCTACCGTAGCCAGCCATGAACAGCCACTACCGCAAATCCCTTCCGGGCACCGCGCTGGACTACTTCGACGCGCGTGCCGCGGTCGATGCGATCAGCCCGGGCGCCTATGCCGGCCTGCCCTACGTGTCGCGCGTGTTCGCCGAGAACCTGGTGCGCCGCTGCGATCCGGACCTGCTGCACGCTGCCTTGCTGCAGTTGATCGAGCGCCGTCGCGACCTGGATTTCCCGTGGTTTCCGGCGCGCGTGGTGTGCCACGACATCCTCGGCCAGACCGCGCTGGTGGACCTGGCCGGGCTGCGCGATGCCATCGCCGAGCAGGGCGGCGACCCGGCCAAGGTCAATCCGGTGGGGCCGGTGCAGCTGATCGTCGACCACTCGCTGGCGGTGGAATGCGGCGGCGACGATCCGCAGGCCTTCGCCAAGAACCGCGCGATCGAGGACCGCCGCAACGAGGACCGCTTCCATTTCATCGACTGGAGCAAGCGCGCGTTCCGCAACGTGGACGTGATCCCGCCGGGCAACGGCATCATGCATCAAATCAATCTGGAGAAGATGTCGCCGGTGATCTACGTGCGCGACGGCGTCGCCTTCCCCGATACCTGCGTGGGCACCGACAGCCACACCCCGCACGTGGACGCGCTGGGCGTGATCGCGATCGGCGTGGGCGGGCTGGAAGCGGAAAGCGTGATGCTCGGCCGCGCCTCGTGGATGCGCCTGCCGGACATCGTCGGCGTCGAACTGAGCGGCAGGCCGCAGCCCGGCATCACCGCCACCGACGTGGTGCTGGCGCTGACCGAGTTCCTGCGCCAGGAGCGCGTGGTCGGCGCGTACCTGGAATTCTTCGGCGAAGGCGCCGCCGCGCTGACCATCGGCGACCGCGCCACCATCTCCAACATGTGCCCGGAATACGGCGCCACCGCGGCGATGTTCTACATCGACCAGCAGACCCTCGACTACCTGCGCCTGACCGGGCGCGAGGACACCCAGGTGGCGCTGGTGGAGCAGTACGCGCGCACCACCGGGCTGTGGGCCGATGCGCTGGCCACCGCGCAGTACGAGCGCGTGCTGCGCTTCGACCTGTCGCAGGTGGTGCGCAACATGGCCGGCCCCAGCAATCCGCACAAGCGCGTGGCGACCAGCGAGCTGGCCGAGCGCGGCATCGCCGACGCCGCTAAGCTCGCCGCCGGCCAGGCCGAGCAGGCGCAGGGGCGCATGCCCGACGGTGCGGTGATCATTGCCGCCATCACCAGTTGCACGAACACCTCCAACCCGCGCAACGTCATCGCCGCCGGCCTGCTGGCGCGCAATGCGCGTGCACGCGGCCTGGCCCGCAAGCCGTGGGTGAAGACCTCGCTGGCGCCCGGTTCCAAGGCGGTGCAGCTGTACCTGGAGGAAGCCGGCCTGCTGCCGGACCTGGAGGCGCTGGGCTTCGGCATCGTCGCCTTCGCCTGCACCACCTGCAACGGCATGAGCGGCGCGCTGGATCCGCGCATCCAGCAGGAGATCGTGGAGCGCGACCTGTACGCCACCGCGGTGCTGTCGGGCAACCGCAACTTCGACGGGCGCATCCATCCCTACGCCAAGCAGGCGTTCCTGGCCTCGCCGCCGCTGGTGATCGCCTACGCCATCGCCGGCACGGTGCGCTTCGACATCGAGAAGGACGTGCTGGGCACCGACGCCGACGGACACGAGGTGCGGCTGAAGGACATCTGGCCCAGCGATGCCGAGATCGATGCGGCGGTGCGGGCCGCGGTGAAGCCGGAGCAGTTCCGTCGCGTCTATGCGCCGATGTTCAACGTGCGCGTGGAGCAGGGCGCGCCGGTGGCGCCGCTGTACGCCTGGCGCCCGCGCAGCACCTACATCCGCCGCCCGCCGTACTGGGAAGGCGCGCTGGCCGGCGCACGCACGCTGCGCGGCATGCGCGCGCTGGCGGTGCTCGGCGACAACATCACCACCGACCACCTGTCCCCGTCCAACGCGATCCTGGCCGATAGCGCCGCCGGCGAATACCTGGCGTACATGGGCGTGCCGGAGGAGGACTTCAATTCCTACGCCACCCATCGCGGCGACCACCTCACCGCGCAGCGCGCCACCTTCGCCAACCCGAAGCTGATCAACGAAATGGCGGTGGTCGACGGCCAGGTCAAGCAGGGCTCGCTGACCCGGCTGGAGCCGGACGGGCAGGTGCTGCGCATGTGGGAAGCGATCGAGACCTACATGGCGCGCAAGCAGCCGCTGATCGTGATCGCCGGCGCCGACTACGGCCAGGGCTCCTCGCGCGACTGGGCGGCCAAGGGCGTGCGCCTGGCCGGGGTCGAGGCGATCGTCGCCGAGGGCTTCGAGCGCATCCACCGCACCAACCTGATCGGCATGGGCGTGCTGCCGCTGCAGTTCCTGCCGGGCACCACGCGCACGACCCTGGGCATCGACGGCAGCGAGACCTTCGACGTGGTCGGCACGCGCACCCCGGGCGCCACGCTGACGCTGCGCATCGTGCGCAAGGACGGCGCCTCGGTGGACGTGCCGGTGCTGTGCCGCCTGGACAGCAACGAGGAAGTGTCCATCTACGAGGCCGGCGGCGTGCTGCAGCGCTTCGCCCAGGACTTCCTCGAGGGCGCCCGCAGCGCCTGAGCCGGCTGCCGCTGTCATCGGGCGCGTGCCATGCTGGCCGCGCCCGCCACCGCCGAGGAGACCGCCATGACCACGTCCGCCGCCACCGGGACCGTCCATCTGCATCGCGTGCTGCGCGCGCCGGCCGAGCGCATCTACCGCGCCTTCCTGGAGCCGGCGGCGCTGGTCAAATGGCTGCCGCCGCACGGCTTCGTCGCCACCGTGCATGCGCTGGACGCGCGCGTGGGCGGCAGCTACCGGATGCGCTTCACCAACC
>JBEVKG010000237.1:0-19157 GCA_040509765.1 Xanthomonas sp. | reverse complement strand
GGCCGCCGTCGTCGACCTGGGCGGTGCCGCTGCGCTGGACGATGGCGTTGTCGTTGCCCTGAAGGGCGATGCTGCCGATCTCGCTGGCCTGCAGTTGGTTCTGGTCGCCGGACACCTCCAGCGTGGCGATGCGCGCCATCTGCAGCCGGCCATGGCGGCCGAACAGCGCGACCTGCCCGGCGTCGCCGCGCATCGCCACCTGGGCGTTGTCGCCGAGCACGCGCAGGGTGTCGGCGCGCTCGATCTGCAGGTTGCCGTTGCGGCCGAACAGGCTGACGGTGGCGCAGTGCCCGTGCAGCACCAGGGTGGCGTCGCGGCCGACGATGTTCAGGTCGCGGCCATCGCAGTCGATGTCGCCGCTGGCCGAGGCGGCCATGCGGATCGGCGCGTCGGCATCGCGCTCGTCGCCCTCGGCGATATCGCCGGCCGACGGCGCCGCCGCGATCGGCGGCGCGGCCTGCATGACCATGGTGCGCGGGGCGGCGGTGTGGACGCCATCGCCGGCCGGCGGGCGTGGCGCCTGCGCGCAGCCGGCCAGGACCAGGAGTGGCAGCACAAACAACGGGTTGCGTTTCATCGCGGGGCTCTGCTGTAGACCACCAGCATGCCTCCGGCCGATTAACCCAGGATGGACGGGGCGCGGCTCAGATGCCGCGCGCCAGCCGCTCGGCCAGGCCGACGTAGCCGCCCGGGGTCAGCGCGCGCAGGCGCTGCTTGGCGTCCTCGGGCAGCTCCAGGGTCTCGACGAAGGCGCGCATCGACTCGGCGGTGATGCCTTGGCCGCGGGTCAGGGCCTTGAGCTGCTCGTAGGGGTTGGGCAGGCCGTGGCGGCGCATCACCGTCTGCACGGCTTCGGCCAGCACTTCCCAGGCCGCGTCCAGGTCGGCGTCCAGGCGCTCGGGGTTCACGGTCAGCTTGCCCAGGCCCTTGGCCAGCGAGTCCAGCGCCACCTGGGTATGGCCGAAGGCGGTGCCGAGCGCGCGCAGCACGGTGGAGTCGGTGAGGTCGCGCTGCCAGCGGCTGATCGGCAGCTTGGCCGAGAAGTGCTCGAACAGCGCATTGGCGATGCCGAAGTTGCCTTCGGCGTTCTCGAAGTCGATCGGATTGACCTTGTGCGGCATGGTCGAGGAGCCGACTTCGCCTTCCTTGAGCTTCTGCTTGAAGTAGCCCAGCGAGATGTAGCCCCAGATGTCGCGCGCCAGATCGACCAGCACGGTGTTGGCGCGGCGGGTGGCGTCGCCCAGTTCGGCGACGTTGTCGTGCGGCTCGATCTGGGTGGTGTAGGGATTGAACACCAGGCCCAGGCTTTCCACGAAACGCTGGGCGAAGCCCGGCCAGTCGACGTCGGGGTAGCTGGCGACGTGGGCGTTGTAGTTGCCGACCGCGCCGTTGATCTTGCCGGTCAGCTCGACCGCGGCGATCTGCCGGCGCTGGCGCTCGAGGCGCGCGACGACGTTGGCGATCTCCTTGCCCAGGGTGGTCGGCGAGGCGGTCTGGCCGTGGGTGCGCGACAGCATCGGCTGCGCGGCCTGCGCATGGGCCAGCGCGCGCAGCGTGGCGATCACCGCATCCAGGGTCGGCAGCAGTACCTCGCGCCGGGCCTGCGCCAGCATCAGCCCGTAGCTGAGGTTGTTGATGTCCTCGCTGGTGCAGGCGAAATGCACGAACTCCAGGGCCGGGCCGAGTTCGGCATCGTCCTTGAGCTGCTCCTTGATGAAGTACTCCACCGCCTTGACGTCGTGGTTGGTGGTGCGCTCGATCTGCTTGACCCGCGCCGCGTGCTCCACGCCGAAGCCGTCGGCCAGCGCGCGCAGGCGCTGCGCCGCGGCCGGCGAGAACGCGGCCAGCTCGCCGATGCCCGACTCGGCGCCCAGCGCCAGCAGCCATTCGATCTCCACCTTCACCCGCGCCTTGATCAGGCCGTATTCGGAGAAGATCGGCCGCAGGGCGTCGACCGTGCCGGCATAGCGGCCATCGAGCGGGGACAGGGCGAGCAGGGCGGAATCGGACATGGCGGGGCGTGGGGTGGTGTCGGCGGGGGCGCCATTCTACGTCGGCGCGGCCTCGGCGGCCTGTACCAGCCGTACCGTCACCGCCTGGATGCGGTGCCCGGCCATGCGCTTGACCGTGAACAGGTGCCCGTCGATCTCCAGGCGCTCGCCTTCCTCGGGCAGGCGCTGCAACTGGTGCACGATCAATCCGCCGACCGAGTTGAGGTGCTCGGGCGCGCGCAGGTCGCGGCCGAGCAGGCGCTCGAGGCGGAAGATCGAGGTCGAGCCGGCCACCAGCACGCTGCCGTCGGCGCCGCGGGTCGGTGCGTCCTTGACCACGTGCGGGTGCTCGTCCTCGATGTCGCCGACCACCACTTCCAGCAGGTCTTCCAGGGTGAAGTAGCCGAGGATGCGGCCGTGCTCGTCCACGCACAGCGCCATGTGCGTGGCGCCGGCGCGGAAGCGCTCCAGCACCAGCGGCACCGGCGTCTCCAGCGCGATCAGGTTGGCCGGGCGCAGCAACCGGCGCAGGTCGTCGCTGCGGCGGCCGCCGGCGATCTCCACCAGCAGGTCCTTCATGTGCAGGACGCCCAGCACCTGCTCGCCGTCGCGGTCGAACCACGGGTAGCGGCTGTAGCGGCTCTCGGCGAACTCGGCCAGCACCGCGTCCAGCGCCATGCCTTCGCGGAATCCGCGCAGATGGTCGCGCGCGCGCATCAGGTCGCCGGCCACCAGTTCCGGCAGCTCCAGCGCATGGCTCATCAGCGTCAGCTCGTGGTCGGGCGCGCCGGCGGCGGGTTGCTGGCGGCCGACGATCAGCTTCAGTTCCTCGCGCGAGTAGCGGTGCGAGGCGTGCTCGACATCGCCCCAGCCAACTGCCTTCAGCAGCCCGTTGGCGCTGGTGTTGAGCAGCCAGATCGCCGGATACATCGCCCAGTAGAACAGGTACAGCGGTGCGGCGGTCCACAGCGACATGCGCTCCGGGCGGCGGATCGCCATCGACTTGGGGGCCAGTTCGCCGAGCACGATGTGCAGGAACGAGATGACGCTGAAGGCGATGACGAAGGCGCTCAGGCGCGCCGCTTCTTCGCTCAGTCCCAGCAAGTCGAACAACGGCTGCAGCAGGTGCGCGAAGGCCGGTTCGCCGACCCAGCCCAGGCCCAGCGAGGACAGGGTGATGCCGAGCTGGCAGGCCGACAGGTAGGCGTCGAGGTGGCCGTGCACGTTGAGCAGCAGGCGGCCGCGCCAGCCGTGGTGCTCGGCCAGGCCCACGGCCTGGGTGTGGCGCAGCTTGACCAGGGCGAACTCGGAGGCGACGAAGAAGCCATTGAGCAGCACCAGCAACATGGCCAGCGCCAGCAGCAGGAGGTTGCCGATCATGTGCGTTCCCCGGCGCGCGCCGCTGGCGCGTCATGGCGCCAGGCGGGAAGAGTGGAAACGGCGGGGAGCGTGGTCCGGCGCAGCGTGCGCCGGCATCTACAGTCTGAATCGTCGCCCATGGCGGCGTGGAAGTTCCATCGGTGATACGTGGCTGCAGTCTAGCCGATGCACCGTGCCGCTGCCGTCTGGGCGTGCCGTCCCGCGCAGTCCGTCACAGCGCAGCGCAGCGCCATGTACCGGGGATCAGCGCACGGTGCCGCCGTGTTGCGAACTCCCACTTCCCATTCTCGAATCCCGGCCGGCACGCCATCACACCGCCGAGCTCTCCGCGTTTGCTAGACTTTCTGTAACCGTTTTCAACATCACTGTTCCCTATGAAATCCTCTTTGCGTCTGGCGGCGCTGGCCGCCGCTGTGTCCGTTTTCCTGACCGCCTGCGGCGGCAAACCCTCGGCCACGCCGACCGATTCCGATGCCAGTTCCGCTGCCGGCCATGCCGCCGCCGATGCCGCCGCCGGCGAGGCGGATCAGGCGCTGACCGGCAAGCTCAACGCCTATATCGAGTGCTTCAACAAGGTCGATGGACGCATCCACGAAGGCGCGCAACAGTACGTGCGCTGGATGGCCGACCCCAAGGCCGGCCCGACCGGCAAGGAAACCAGCGTGTACGGGCCCGCCCCGATCGACGAGTACGCGATGAAGCTGTGCGATGCGCCGATGACCCAGGCGATCGCGGCCAAGCCGGCGCTGCCGGCGCTGGATGCGGCGGCGAAGCGCTATCTGGCCGCCTTGAAGACGTTGCAGCCGCTGGCCAACGAGGCGCGCGACTACTACGACCGCGAGGACTACCAGGACGACCAGTTCGCCAAGGGCAAGCAACTGCATGCGCCGCTGATGGCCGCGCTGTCCGAATTCCACGACGCCAGTGAGGCCTTCAGCCACGAACTGGATGCGCAGAACGACGCCGCGCAGCGCGAGCAGTTGAAGGCGATGGAGAAGGCCGAGGGCCGCACCCGCGACTTCTATCGGCTGTCGATGATGCTCGAGGCCAAGGACATCGTCGGCCTGATGCAGGACGACGACTTCGACACCGCCAAGGCCACGGCGCTGGTGGCCGGCTTCAACAGCCTGTCCGACGAGGCGCACGCCAAGGTCGCCAACCAGGAGCCGGGCAAGACCGACTGGAGCGGTTTCGAGACCGCCGCGGAGAACTTCCGCAAGGAATCCAAGGCGCGGATCAAGCGGGTGGCGGAAAAGATTCCGTACAGCGCATTCGAGCAGCGCTCGCTGGACAACCCCGTCGTCGCGCCGGAAGGCTCGCCGGCACGCTTGCTCAAGAGCTACAACGATCTGGTGTTCCAGAGCAACCGGCAGCGATGAGCGTGCGGGCCGGCGGCGCACGCCGCCGGCCCCGCCGGGTCGTCGCCGCGGCGGCGCGGGCAGGCCGTCGTGCCGCCTTTCGCCGACGACGGCGCACGGTTCGCGCCCTCCGCATCGCGAGGCTGGCGCGCTCGCATCGCGCGCCATCACGCGCAGCGCGCCTTGCCCGATTGCGACGACCCGATCCTTGGTCATGGCCCGCCGATCGCGGCGGGCTCCAGGCCGGACGCGCTTCCCGCGCCTCCAGACATTCCTAACATCCCCCGGCGCACACTGCTGACGCCGGGCGCTGCGCCGCGGATAATGCGCGCGCCAGCCGCAACCCCGCCAGCCCGCCTCCCCGGACGTCCGACGACGGCGCCGATGGATTCCTTTTTTGCAGATGCGGAGATTGCGCAATGAGCGACAAATTCAGGGTCGAACACGACAGCATGGGCGAACTGCAGGTGCCCGCCGATGCCTTGTGGGGGGCGCAGACCCAGCGTGCGGTACAGAACTTTCCGGTGTCCGGGCAGCCGATGCCGCGCGGCTTCATCCGCGCGCTGGGCCTGATCAAGGCCGCCGCGGCCGGCGTCAACGCCGACCTGGAACTGTTGCCCAAGGCCGTCGCCAAGGCCATCCAGGCCGCAGCGCTGGAGGTGGCCGATGGCCGCCACGATGCGCACTTCCCGATCGACATCTACCAGACCGGGTCGGGCACCTCGTCGAACATGAATGCCAACGAGGTCATCGCCACGCTGGCCAACCGCACCGCCAAGGGCGACGGCAAGCACGGCGGCAAGGCGCTGCCGACGGTGCATCCCAACGACCACGTCAACCTCGGTCAGAGTTCCAACGACGTGGTGCCGACTGCGATCCGCGTCGCGGCGCTGCTGGCCGCGCGCGAGCATCTGCTGCCCGCGCTCAAGCACCTGCGCAAGGTCATCGACAAGCGCGCCAAGCAACTGCAGGGCGTGGTCAAGACCGGGCGCACCCACCTGATGGATGCGATGCCGCTGACCTTCGGCCAGGAATTCGGCGCCTGGTCGGCGCAACTGGTGTCGGCGCAGGCGCGCATCGACGACAGCCTCAAGCGCCTGCGCCGGCTGCCGCTGGGCGGCACCGCCATCGGCACCGGCATCAACGCCGATCCGCGCTTCGGCGGCAAGGTCGCCAAGGCGCTGTCGACGCTGACCGACTACACCTTCGAGAGCGCCGAGAACAAGTTCGAGGGCCTGGCCGCGCAGGACGATGCGGTGGAACTGTCCGGTCAGCTCAATGCGCTGGCGGTGGCGCTGATCAAGATCGCCAACGACCTGCGCTGGATGAACGCCGGGCCGCTGGCCGGCCTCGGCGAGATCGAATTGCCGGCGCTGCAGCCGGGCAGCTCGATCATGCCGGGCAAGGTCAATCCGGTGATTCCCGAGGCCACGGTGATGGCCTGCGCGCAGGTGATCGGCCACCACACCGCGATCACCGTGGCCGGGCAGACCGGCAACTTCCAGTTGAACGTGACCCTGCCGCTGATCGCCGCCAACCTGCTGGAGTCGATCCAGCTGCTGGGCAACGTGTCGGTGCTGCTGGCCGATTCGGCGATTGCCGGGCTCAAGGTGCGCGAGGAGCGGGTGCGCGAGGCGCTGGACCGCAACCCGATCCTGGTCACCGCGCTGAACCCGATCATCGGCTACGAGAAGGCCGCGGCGATCGCCAAGCGCGCCTACAAGGAGAACCGGCCGGTGCTGGAGGTGGCCAAGGAAGACAGCGGCCTCGGCGAGGACGAACTGCGCCGGCTGCTGGATCCTGCCGCGCTGACCGAAGGCGGCATCCACGCCGGCGCGGGCGGCGGCGGCTGAGCGACGACGGAGGGGAGGCCGGCGATTGAACTTGGCAGCAGTCGGGACTGAAGTCCCTCCCACAGTGCACCAGACACTTCACCGCAAGCCTCTGTAGGAGCGGCTCCAGCCGCGACGGGCCTTCCCGGTAAAGCCCTCGCGGCTGAAGCCGCTCCTACGGGAAGGGCCCAATCCTTGCTGGAGGCTCTCTGTGCCGGCGCACGCGTGCGCCGACACGTCTCAGCGGCGTTCGGCCTGCAGGTTGCCGAAGCTCTCGCGGTACGGTTGCAGCGAAGGAATGTCGCGCAGCACCGCCGCCTGTGCTGCGGTGATCTCCGGAGTCGGCGCGAAGCCGACCGAGCGCATGTTCGGGTCCGGCGGCGCGGTTTCCAGGGTGCGCTGGCGCTGCATCTGCAGGTGCATGAACAACTGCTGCAATTCGGTGCGCTGCGCGGCGGGCAGCGGCAGTTCGATGTCGTCGATGCGCAGGCTGCCATCGGGTCCGATGCTGGCGTTGGCGGCCGGTGCACGGCGCAGCATCACGGTCATGCTGTCCACCGCCACCCGCGGCTTGCTGCGCTCGGCGCGCGAGGAGGCGGTCTCGCCGCCGCGTCCGCCGCAGGCGGCGAGCAGCAGGCACAGCGACAGCAGCGAGAACCAGGCGAACAGCGTCTTCTTCATGGGGGCGATGCAGTGGGGGAGTGCGGGCATTCTAGAACGTGCGGCGGCTGCGGTCGTGGCAAGGCGCGCTGGCCGCGCATCAGCTGCGTGAGTTCGAAGCGGACTGCATGGCGCGCGCAAGCACGCTGAACATCCGTTCGTCGGTGGATTGCGCGACGTTGAAACGCAGGAAATCGCCCGCGCTCAACGACTGGCTGAAGGCATTGCCCGGCGCCAGCACCACGCCTTCCTGCAGGCAGGCGTGCGCGATCGCTGCAGCCTCCATGCCCGCGGGCAGCCTGCACCAAAGGAACAGGCCGGCCTGCGGCATCAGCCAGGGTCGAATGCCGAGGCCCTGGAGCCGCGCCACCGTCCTGGCCATGTGCTCCGCCAGGCGCCGCCGCAAGGTCTCCAGATGCCGGCGGTAGCCGCTGTCGGTCAGGGCGATCAGCACGGCCTCGGCCGCCAGCCGGCCGCCGCCGAAGCTGGTGGCGATCTTCAGGTCGGCGAGGCTTTCGATCCAGTCGCCACGCGCGGCGATGTAGCCGCAACGCAGCGACGCCGAGACCGTCTTGGAAAAGCTGCCGACCTGGATGACCCGTGCCAGGCCGTCGAACGCCGCCAGCCGCGGGGCGGGGTTGGTCTCGAAGTCGGCGAAGATGTCGTCCTCCACGATCACCAGGTCCGAGCCCTCGGCCAGGAGCAGCAGCCGGTGCGCCGTCGCCGCGGACAGGGTCGCGCCGGTTGGGTTGTGGATCCCCGAATTGGTGATGTACAGCCGCGGAGCGTGCGCCTGCAGCGCCGCTTCGAAGTGCGTCACGTCCGGTCCGTTCGGCGTATAGGGCACGCCTACGACGTGCACGCGATGCGCCTTGAGCAAGGCATGGAAATTGAAGTAGCACGGGTCGTCGACCAGCACCGTGTCGCCGGGCGAGAGCAGAAAACGGCCGATCAGGTCGATCGCATGCGTGCCCGATTCGGCGAGCAGGATCTGCTCGGGCGGCGCCTGCACGCCGCTGCCCGCCAGCCGGCGCGACAGGAACTGGCGCAAGCCAGGGTGGCCCAGGGGCGTGGCGTAGTCGGTCAGTTCCTGCGTGTCGGCGCGCGCCAGCGTGCGCAGTGCGCGGCGCATGCCCGCGCCGTACAGCCACGCCGGGGGCAACCAGCCGCAGCCGGGCTTGAGCACGCGCGCATCCGCTTCCAGCGACTGCCGCGATACCCACAGCGGATCGATCTGCCGGTCGAGCTTTGGGCCGAGTTGCGCCAGCGCCAGTGGGGCCACGGACCCGGCTACATAGAAGCCCGACCCTGGGCGCGCCACGATCGCGCCCTCGGCCGCCAGCCGCTCGTAGGCTTCCACCACTGTCGACACCGACATCCGCAGCGCGCGCGCCTGCGCGCGCACGGAGGGCAGGCGCGCTCCCGGCAGGCTGGTGCGGTTGGCGATGCGGGCACGGATGTCGGTCATCACCGCATCGATGCGCGTGCCGGGTGCTGCAGGTCTGTCCACTGTCGTCAGCTGTACTGGATCTTGAGGCATAACAGTACTGCGAAACCGTATTGGATCGTATCTGGCCGGATTGGTCCCGCGAGGCGTCTACTGCAACGGCGATGCAGAAGGAGACCCGCATGGAAAAAACCACCGGTGGCTGGATCAATGGATGTATCGGCGTGATGATTTTTGCGGGGTCGTTGCCCGCAACGCGCGTCGCGGTCGCCGATTTCTCCCCCGTGTTCCTGACCTGCGCCCGCGCCAGCATTGCCGCCGCGCTGGGGCTGGCGCTCCTGCTCGGGTTTCGGCAACCGCGTCCGCGCCGCGCCGAGCTCCCCGCCTTGGCGATGACGGCGCTGGGGGTCGTGGCCGGATTTCCGCTGCTGACCGCACTGGCGCTGCAGCACGTCACCTCGGCGCATTCCATCGTGTTCGTGGGCCTGCTGCCGTTGTGCACCGCCGTCTTCGCCGTGTTGCGCGCCGGCGAACGCCCGCGTCCACCGTTCTGGGTGTTCTCGCTGGCCGGTGCCTGCAGCGTCGTCGGCTATGCGGCGATCGGCGGGATCGACGCCTCGTGGCAGGGCGATCTGCTGATGCTGGCCGCGGTCGTGCTGTGTGGGCTGGGCTATGCGGAGGGCGCGCGCCTGTCGCGCACGCTGGGCGGATGGCAGGTCATCTGTTGGGCGCTGGTGCTGTCGCTGCCGCTGATGGTGTCCCTAGCCTTGCTGACGCAGCCCGCGTCGTTCGGCACTGTGCGCATGCCGGCATGGCTTGGCCTGGGCTATGTCTCGCTGTTCAGCATGTTGATCGGCTTCGTGTTCTGGTACCGCGGCCTGGCGCAAGGCGGGATCGCGGCGGTCGGGCAACTGCAGTTGTTCCAGCCCTTCATCGGCTTGGGCATGGCCGCGCTGCTGCTGCACGAAACGGTGAGCTGGACGATGCTGGCGGTGACCCTGGTCGCGATGGTCTGCGTGGCCGGCGCGAAACAATACGCCCGCTGAGACTGCGACCCGCCCGGCAGACGTTTGCACGACTGCCGGGTGGAGCGCGGACACAGCGGGCGCTCGTGGACGATCGTCGCGGCAGCGCGTCCGCCGCCGATTACGCGGCCGAGTGCTTGCAGTCGCTGACGTCGCTGTCGTCGAGGGTGGAGTAGGGGCGGAACGCCGGCACCTTCTGCATCAGCGCATCCTGCGCGGCGCGCAGCGCGGCGACCTGGTCGCAGATCTTCAGCGCCGCCTGCTTGATCTTGTCGGCCTGCGCCTCGACGCGCTCGCCGATGTGCTCGGTGTCGCCGCTGAGCACCCCGCTGATGGCATCGCCGGCCGCCTTCACGCCCAGCGCCGCGCCGGCCTTGCCGACCTCCACGCCCTGCTCGCCCACCGCTTCGATCTGGCTGCGGTAGGCCAGCAGCAGGCGTTGCTGCTCGGCGTCCAGGGCGACCGGCTTGCCGTCGATCAGCAGTTTGCCGTCGCGGGTGATGGTGGCCGGTGGCTGGCCATCGGCCTTCAGCGTGAGATCGCCGTTGAGGACGGTCAGGCTATGCGCGCCGCCGTGATCGACCACGACGCGGTCGCTCGACGATGCGGAGCGCTGGCAGGCGCTGAGCGACAGCAGCGCGGCCAGGGCGACGCCGGCCAGGGGCAGGGAACGGTACGGCATGGGCGTGTCCTCGTGCGGAAGGGAGAAGAAGGCGGAGGGGAGATCAGCGCGGCTTGGGCAGGTTGACGCTGCCGCGCACGCCACGGTGGGTGACGTCGCCGCTGCCGACCTTCTGCACGCTCAGGTTGCCGCCGACGTTGCCCACGTCCAGGTCGCCGGAGCCCACGGTCTGCACCGCGACGCTGCCGCTGACGTCGCGCAGTTGCACGTCGCCGGAGCCGAGGCTGTCGATCTGCACGCCGCCGCGCACGCCGTGCACGGTCAGGTCGCCGGAGCCGACCGTGCCGACCTTGACGTCGCCGCCGACCTGGTCGGCCTTGACGTCGCCCGACCCCAGCGTCGGCAGGGCCACGCTGCCGACATTGCGCAGTTCGATGTCGCCGGAGCCAACCGTGGCGCTGACCGCGCCGCGGATGGTCTGCGCGTGCAGGTCGCCGGAACCGATCTTGGCGTCGAGCGAGGCCACGCCGCTGATTTCGGCATCGCCGGAACCCAGTTGCAGCTGCACCGGCAGGTTGGCCGGGATGCTGCCGGCCACGTTGAGGTAGGCGTACCGGTTGCCGACGCTGATGCCGTGGATCTTGCCCTCGTGCTTCAGCGTCACCACCAGGGTGTCGCCGTCGCGGCGCTGGCGCAGGGTCAGCTCCTTGAGCATGTCCGCGTCGGAGGCGCAGGCGCGGCCGCGCAGGGTGTAGTCGCCGCCGCTGGCGCCGCTGAGCTTGAGGTCGTTCTGCTGCACGTCCAGCAGCACCGACTTGACGCCGGCCAGGTCCAGCTTCAGTTCGCGCGGTTCGGAATACTTGCAGTCGTCGGCCAGGGCGACGGCCGGCAGCGACAGCAGGGCACACAGGGTCAGGGTCTTGCGCATCGGAACACTCCTTGCGAAAAAGGAAAGGGAGACGGCGTCGCGATCAGGCTTCGTCGCGCCAGCGGCGCACGTAGATCGCGGCGACGATGAAGGCCACGCCGACGGCGGCGCCGATCCAGATGTCGGGGTCGTGGAACAGCACCCAGCTGTCGCCCAGATGGATCGCATTGACCAGATCCTGCGGACCGCTGATGTGGGTCTCGGCCACTTGCTCGTTCAGCACCGCACCCCAGCTGCCCGGCAGCACGCTGAGCAGGCCGCGGTAGACCACCGTGTACCAGATCAGGTTGTGGTTGACATCCAGCATCGGCAGGATGCCCATCATGCTGGCGGTCACGCAGCCCAGGATCGGGATCAGCACCGCCCACAGGAATGGCTTGCTGCGCGCCCAGGCCGAGCACAGCATCAGCCAGCCGATCGCCGGCAGCGACCACAGCAACTGCACCGGCAGCGCGGCCAGGACCATGCCGATGATGCGCAGCGGGTGCGATTCGGTGAACACCGCGGTGCTCTGCGGCATGCCGTTGACCGACAGGGTCAGGGCGGTGACCACCCACAGCGCCAGGCCGATCAGCAGGCCGACGCCGATCGCCAGCAGCGGCGCCAGCAGCAGCGCCCAGGCGGCCTTGGACAGCACGGTACTGGTGTCCGACAGCGGCAGCGACTTCCAGAACAGCACGCTGCGGTCGCGGCGGTCGTCGTACAGCGCGCCCAGCGCATAGAAGAACACCACGAAGCCGACCACGATGCAGGACAGGACCACACCGGCGAGCATGGTGCCGTCGCCGATCGCGCCGATGATCTGGTGGGCGTTGTGGGCCTGGCCGTCCCACTGCACGTCGTTGAGGCCGGAGCCGCCGCCGTGGTTGCGGCGGGCGATGCTGCCGATGATCGAGAGCACCGTGTACAGCGCGGCGACGATGCCGCCGGTGATGACCGGCGCCCACAGGAAACCGCCGCGGTGTTCCCAGAACTCGCGCTTGAGCAGCCACGTGAAGGTGGACACGGGAGAGATCGATTTGGCGGGAGCGTTCATGCGTAGGTGCCCTTCATGATGGCGACGAACAGGTCGGCCAGGCCGGGAGTGCGGGTTTCGCCGAGTGCGGCCAGCTGCGCCTGCGGCACGCCGTCGTACAGGAACACCGACTTGCCGAAGGGCAGGCCGCGCTCGTCGATCGGCTGCAGCGCGCGCGCCGCCTCGATGCGCTCGGCCGGCACCAGCAATTCGGTGTAGCGGGTGGCCATGTGCTCCATGTCGGCGCTGAGCACGATGCGGCCGTCGCGGATGAACAGCACGTCGGTGAGGATGTGCTCGATCTCCTCCACCTGGTGGGTGGTGATGACGATGGTCTTCTGCTCGTCGAAGTAGTCCTCCAGCAGGCGCTGGTAGAACTCCTTGCGATACAGGATGTCCAGGCCCAGGGTCGGCTCGTCCAGCACCAGCAGGCGCGCGTCGATCGCCATCACCAGGGCCAGGTGCAGCTGCACGATCATGCCCTTGGACATCTCGCGCACCCGCAGCTTGGGCGAGAGCTTGGTGTTGGCCAGGAAGCGCTCGCACTTGGCGCGATCGAAGCGCGGGTGCACGCCGGCGACGAAGTCGATCGCCTCGCGCACCCGCATCCAGCGCGGCAGCACCGCCACGTCGGCGATGAAGCACACCTCGTTCATCAGGGCGTCGCGCTGCTTGCGCGGGTCCATGCCCAGCACGCGCAGTTCGCCTTCCACCGCGGTCAGGCCCAGCATCGCCTTCAGCGCGGTGGTCTTGCCGGCGCCGTTGGGGCCGATCAGGCCGACGATGCGGCCGGATGCGATGGTGAAGGACGCGTCGGCCAGTGCCGGCTTGTGGTTGTAGGTCTTGCGCAACCCCTGCGCGTAGACAACGGATTCGGATGCGGCGACAGCGGCAGTCATGGCGTTTTCCCCGGTGGCAACAAGTCTTGCAGTGTCAGGCCCAGGCGCTGGATGCGTTCCAGCACCAGGGGCCACTCTTCGTTGAGGAAGCGATCGCGCTCGCTGCCGCGCAGCTTCTGCGCCGCTTCCTCGGTCATGAACATGCCCAGCCCGCGGCGCTTCTCGACCAGGGCTTCGTCGGCCAGTTCCTGGTAGGCGCGCGAGACGGTGATCGGGTTGAGCTGGTACTCGGCGGCGACCTGGCGCACCGAGGGCAGGGCGTCGCCGGGCTTGAGGATGCCGTCGAGCATCATCGCGATGACGCGCTCTTTCAGCTGGCGGTAGATCGGAGCGCCGTCGCTCCATTGGATATCGCTCATGGTCAGCTCCGTGGGCGCAGGGTGCGCGCGAAGGAGAAATAAGGCACGGACAGCGAGGCCCGCAGTCGCCGCACCGCCGGGACGGCGGCAGGTGCGGCGCCGCTGGCGCTGTCGTCGTGCGGCGTGCTGGCGCCATAATCCAGCGACCGTCCCTGGTGGCGTTGTGCGCCGATCCAGCTCGCGCAGAGCAGGGTGCCGACGATGACCAGGGCCGGAAGACTGCGCTGGAGGCGTTTGAGATTCATCGTGGGACCTGCTCTGGGTGAGTGGTGTTGTATTTAACTATAACACCGTTACACGGCATGTCAACACGCTGCAGACCCAACGTCCGACCTGGTCGCGCGCAACTTTCTTTATCTTTCCCACGGTGCCTCATGAAAACTTCCAAGCGTCTGTTTTTCCTCGCGATCCTGGCCGCTGCCGGCACCGTCGGCAGTGCCTGGGCGGGCTCATTGCTGGACCAGGACTACCGTCCTCTGGCGGGCAAGGACAAGGTGAATCTGAACAAGACTTACGGCGGCAAGGTGCTGTTGGTGGTCAACACCGCCAGCAAGTGCGGCTACACCCCGCAGTACGACGGCCTGGAGAAGCTGCAGCGGCAGTACGCGGCGCAGGGCTTCAGCGTGCTTGGCTTTCCGTCCAACGATTTCAAGGGCCAGGAGCCGGGGTCGGAGAAGCAGATCCAGGAATTCTGCACGCTCACCTACGGGGTCAAGTTCCCGATGTTCGAAAAGGTGCACGTGATCGGCGACGAGGCCACGCCGCTGTACAAGCAATTGACCCAGGCCACCGGCGTGGCGCCGGGCTGGAATTTCCACAAGTATCTGATCGCGCGCGACGGCTACGTGGTCGCGCAATTCCCCAGCAAGGTCACGCCGGACGATCCGGCCTTGCGCAGTGCCATCGAACGCGAACTGAAAGCGCAGCCGGCGTCGCACTGAAAGCGGGTCAACATCTCGGCCGCGCATGCGACAATGCCGGCCTCTGTCTGCGCCATCCCGGCGCGTCCAGTTCACGGTTCACTTCCAGGGAAAGTAGCGAATGAAGATGGGAATGCGCGGCGCCGTGGCGTCGCTGGTGGTGGGGATGATGCTGGCCGCCGGCCAAGCGTCCGCGCAGGCACAGGCCGCCGACGGCTCGGCGGCGACGCTGGGCAGCGAGAAGCAGAAGGTCAGCTACGCGATCGGCATGGACGTGGCGCGTTCGTTCGAACCCATCGCCCAGGACATCGACGTGAACGCGCTGCAGCGCGCGATCGAGAACGCCTTCAAGGGCGGCAAGCCGCTGCTCTCCGATGAGCAGACCCAGGCCACCGACACCGCGCTGCGCACCCAGTTGGCCGCGCGTAACGGCCAGCCGGTGCCGGGCATGGCACCGGGCGCACAGCCGCCGCCGGTGTCCAAGGAAAACGTCGGCCTGATGCTGGGCGACCGCGCGGTCGGCCCGTCGCTGGCGCGGATCCAGAACGACATCGACCTGCCGACGCTGATGGGCGCGGTGCGCGCCGTGTTCGCCAAGGGCCAGACTGCGATGACCCAGGAGCAGGCGATGGCCACGCTGCAGGCCTTCGGCGCCTCCAAGCAGGCCGCGGTGGCGACCAAGAACAAGCAGGAAGGCAACGCCTTCCTGGCGCAGAACAAGAACCAGAAGGGCGTGATCACCACCCCGTCCGGCCTGCAGTACATGGTGCTGCGCGAAGGCAGCGGCGCGCGGCCCACGTCCACCAGCAAGGTGCGGGTGAACTACGAAGGCAAGCTGCTCGACGGCACCGTCTTCGACAGCTCCTACAAGAACGGCCAGCCGGCCGAGTTCTCGCTCAACCAAGTGGTGCCGGGCTGGAGCGAGGGCGTGGCGCTGATGCCGGTGGGGTCCAAGTACCGCTTCTGGATTCCGTCCAATCTGGGCTACGGCCCGCAGGGAACGCCGGGCGGCCCGATCGGCCCGGATGCGATGTTGACCTTCGACGTGGAACTTTTGAACATCCTTCAATAACCGAAAGGAGATTACATGCGCGTAGCGATATTCGGCACCGGCTATGTCGGGCTCGTCACCGGAACCTGTCTGGCCGAAGTCGGCCACCATGTGGTGTGCGTAGACATCGACCAGGCCAAGGTGGATGGGCTCAACAAGGGCGTGGTCCCGATTTACGAGCCTGGCCTCTCGCCGATGGTCAAGGCCAATCACGCCGCACGGAGGCTGTTCTTCACCACCGACGCGGCCAGCGCCATCGCGCATGGGGATATCGTGTTCATCGCCGTCGGCACGCCGCCGGACGAGGACGGTAGCGCAGATCTGCAGTACGTGCTGGCGGTGGCCCGCACCATCGGCCAGCACAACCCGGGGCCGACCATCGGGGTCAACAAGTCGAGGGGGCCGGTCGGCACCGCCGACAAGGTGCGCGCGGCGATCGCCGCCGAGCTGGACGCACGCGGCGAGGCGATCGACTTCGACGTGGTCTCCAATCCGGAGTTCCTCAAGGAAGGCGATGCGGTCGCCGACTGCATGCGGCCGGACCGCATCGTCATCGGCAGCAGCAAGCCCGGCTCGGCCGCGCGCCTGCGCCGCCTGTACGCGCCGTTCAACCGCAACCACGACCGCATCGTGGAGATGGACGTGCGCTCGGCCGAACTGACCAAGTACGCGGCCAACGCGATGCTGGCGACCAAGATCAGTTTCATGAACGAGATCGCCAACATCGCCGAGCGCGTCGGCGCCGACGTGGAGAAGGTGCGCCAGGGCATCGGCTCGGATCCGCGCATCGGCTGGCACTTCATCTACCCGGGCGCCGGTTACGGCGGCTCGTGTTTCCCCAAGGACGTGCAGGCGCTGGCGCGCACCGCGCAGCAGTATGGCCACGCGCCCAGGCTGCTGGATGCGGTGGAAGCGGTCAACGAGGCGCAGAAGGGCCATCTGTACGAACTGATCCAGCGCCACTACGGCGCGGCGCAGCCGCTGAAGGGCAAGACCTTCGCGGTGTGGGGCCTGGCGTTCAAGCCCAATACCGACGACATGCGCGCCGCCTCCAGCCGCCGCCTGTTGGCGCAACTGTGGGAAGCGGGCGCGACGGTGCGCGCCTACGATCCGGAGGCGACCGACGAGGCCAAGCGCATCTTCGGCGAGCGCGCCGACCTGCACTTCTGCGACGATGCCTTCGAAGCGCTGGAGGGCGCCGACGCGCTGGCGGTGGTCACCGAATGGAAGCAGTTCCGCAGTCCGGACTTCACCCGCATGAAGGAGCTGATCGGCGATGCGGTGGTGTTCGACGGCCGCAATCTCTACGATCCGCAGGAAATCGAGAGCTTCGGCCTGGCGTATTACGGCATCGGCCGCGGGCGTTCGATCCATGCAGCATGATTTTTCCACCCAGGATCGGTTGCTGGAGAACCGCCTGATCGAGCTGGAAACGCGCCTCTCCTTCCAGGAGCAGGCGCTGGCGGAAATGAGCGATGCCCTGGCCGAAGCGCGTATCGAAAGCCAGCGCAACGCCGAGTTGCTGCGTCACCTGCTCGAAGATCTGGGCAAGGTGCGCAGCACGCTCTACGCCGATCCGGCCGATGAACCGCCGCCGCCGCATTACTGATCCCCCGAACCGATCGATTCCGTCCTGATGAGCGATACCCTCCGCGAGCAGTTGCTGGGCCTGGGCTTCAAGCCCGCGCCGAAACCCGAACGCAAAGCCCCGCCGGCCGCGCCGCGGCCGCAGGGACGGCCGGGCCAGCGCCCGGCACCGGCCGGGGCGCGCGGCGAGCGCGCTCCCGGCGGCGCGCCCAACGCCGGCAAGCCCGGCGGCGGGCGCGGCCGTCCGCCCGGACACGGCAGCGGCACGCCGCAAGGTGCGGGCGGCCAGCCGGCGCGGCCGCCGCGCAGCCGCGAGGACATCGACCTGGCCAAGGCCTACGCGATCCGCGCCCAGCGCGAGAAGGACGAACGGATCGAGGCCGAGCGGCTGAAGCAGGAAGAGGCACGGCTGCGCCGCGAGGCGCGGGCCAAGCTCGACGAGCTGCTCAAGGGCCAGGCACTGAACCACGCCGAGGCCGACATCGCCCGCCATTTCCCCTATGGCGGCAAGATCAAGCGCATCTACGTCACCGCCGACCAGCTCAAGGCGCTCAACGCCGGCGAGCTGGGCGTGCTGCAGCAGAACGGCCGCTATCTGCTGGTGACCGCGGCGCTGCTGGACCAGGCCGAGGCGATCTTCCCGGCGGCGGTGGCGCTGCGGGTCGATCCGAACGCGACCGCCGAAGAAGACCCCTACGCCGATCCCAAGTACCAGATCCCCGACGATCTGGTCTGGTAAGCGTGGCGCTGCCAGGGATGGGCACGCGGGCCGCCGGGCGCGGCCACACGCCGCCGCACGCGCACGCCGGCGGCGGCTACCTGCCGTACGTGGATGGGCTGCGCGCGATCGCGGTGCTGGCGGTGATCGCCTACCACCTCGATCCGGCGTGGCTGCCGGGCGGGTTCACCGGCGTGGACATGTTCTTCGTGATCTCCGGCTTCGTGGTCAGCGCATCGCTGCAGCGCCTGCCGGCGGCCGGCCAGCTGGGCGTGTTCGCGCAGTTCTACGCGCGGCGCATGCGCCGCATCGCGCCGGCGCTGGTGGCGTGCCTGCTGCTCACCGGGCTGGCCAGCGGACTGTTCATTCCCGAGTCCTGGCTCAGCGAGACCAGTGCCAAGACCGGGCGCATGGCCTTCGTCGGCCTCAGCAACTGGGTGCTGGCCGCGACCGGCAACGATTACTTCTCGCCCAAGGCCGAATTCAATCCGTACACCCACACCTGGTCGCTGGGCGTGGAGGAGCAGTTCTATCTGCTGTTCCCGCTGCTGTTCCTGGCCTGGAACCGCGGCGGTCGCGGCCGGCTGTGGTCGACGCTGCTGGTGGCGCTGACCTCGGCCGCCTCGCTGGCGTTCGCCTGGCGGCACAGCCGCGACGCCGGCGATGCGGCGGCCGCGTTCTATCTGACGACTGCGCGGTTCTGGCAGCTCGGCAGCGGCGTGCTGCTGTACCAGGCGCTGGCGCTGCGTGGACGCTTCGAGGCCGGCACCCAGGCACCGCCGCCGGGCGCCTGGACCTGGCGTTCGCCGCTGCTGGCGGTGGCGCTGGCGGCGGTCGCGGTCGGCCTGTGGCGCGCGCGTCCCGGCCACTCGCCGTGGCCGGACGGGCTCTGGCCGGTGCTGGGCACGCTCGGCCTGCTGGCACTGCTGCATGGCGCCCCGGCCGGCTGGACCCGCCGCGCGCTGGCACACCGGGTGCCGGTGGCGATCGGCCGAGTGTCGTACTCGCTGTATCTGTGGCACTGGCCGGTGTTCGTGCTGTTCCGCTGGACCGTCGGCCTGGAATCGGCGTCGACCAGGGGCGTGGCGTTGCTGCTGGTGGCCTTGCTGGCCCTGGCCTCGTACCGCTGGGTGGAACTGCCCTGGCGGCAGGGCCGCATCGGCCGCGCCCGCACGCCGGCGCGGACCATCGTCGCCGGGTTGGGGCTGGTCCTGCTCGCCGCCGGCGGCCATGCGCTGTTGCAGAACGCCCAGCGCTACTACGGGCTGAGCACGGTCAGCCGACATCCCCTGGACTGGTACGCCTACGCGAAGGGCCTGCGTCGCGAATTCCCGCACTGCACGCTGCAGACCAGCCAAGCCCCGG
>JBEVKG010000236.1:0-7625 GCA_040509765.1 Xanthomonas sp. | reverse complement strand
ATGCCGGGCAGCACGCCGAGGACGCCGGCGTCGGCGCAGTTCGGCGCGAACTCCGGCGGCGGCGGCTCAGGGAACAGGCAGCGGTAGCACGGCGCCTGCCCGCGCCGGCGGCCGGCGTCGAACACGCTGACCTGGCCCTCGAAGCGCTGCACCGCGCCGTACACCAGCGGCTTGCCCAGCTTCACGCAGGCATCGTTGAGCAGGTAGCGCGCGGGGAAGTTGTCCGAGCCGTCCAACACCACGTCCACGTCCTGCAGCAACCGCTCGACGTTGTCCGCGGTGACCCGCTCGCGCACCGCCTCCACCCGTACGCCCGGGTTCAGCGCGCCCAGGGTCGCCGCGGCCGAGTCCACCTTGGCCTGTCCGATCCGCGCGTCGCCATGCAGGATCTGCCGCTGCAGGTTGCTGCGCTCGACCACATCGTCGTCGGCGATGCGCAACTGCCCCACCCCGGCCGCGGCCAGATAGAACCCGGCCGGCGAGCCCAGGCCACCGGCGCCGACCAGCAGCACGCGCGCGGCCTGCAGCCGGCGCTGGCCCTCGACCCCGACTTCGGGCAGACGCAGATGCCGCGAATAGCGATCGAAGAAGTCCTCCTGCTCCGGAGCCAGCGCCGGCCGCTGCAGCGGCAAGCCGTCGCGCTGCCAGCGCGTGGTGCCGCCCAGCACCGAGGCGACCTGCGTGTAGCCGGCCTGCTCCAGGACCACCGCGGTGTCGTGCGAACGCTTGCCGCTCTGGCAGATCAGCAGCACCTCGGTATCGGTGCCGAGATAGGCGGCGGGGTCGGCCTGCAATTGCGCGCGGGCCACGCCCTGCGCACCGGCGGCCATGCCGGTGGCGCGCTCGTGCTCCTCGCGGATGTCGAGCAAGCGCGCGCCCTGCGCCTGCCGCGCCTGCGCCTGTGCCGGGGTCAGTTCTCGAATGCCCATGCGCGCATTATCGGCGCAAACCGGGCGCGCGTCCGCGGTCCGCGGCGCGCTCAGTACGGCACCACCTCGACCACGTCGCCGGCCTGGAACTGGCGTGCGCCCTCCTCCAGCCGCAGCAACACGTCGCTGTCGGCGGCGCCGCGCAGGCGATGCGAGCCGTCCGCCGGATTCGGTTCCGCCCACAGCTGCCCGTGCGCGTCGCAGCGCATGCGCCCGCGCAGGAACTCCAGCCGGTCGTGGCGCTTGTCCCAACCGGCCGCCAGCCGTGCGCGCCAGATCCGGTGCGGCTCGCTGCGACGCTGCAGCGCATCCAGCAACGGCCGCCCGATCGCCAGGAAGGTCGCCAGCACCGACACCGGATTGCCCGGCAGGCCCAGGAACAGGGCGCGGTCCCACTCGCCGAACAGCAGCGGCATGCCCGGGCGCATGCGCACCTTCCAGAACAGGATGCGGCCGTGCTCGGACAGCAGCCGCGGCAGGTAGTCCTTCTCGCCGGCGGAGACACCGCCGCAGGTCAGCACCACGTCGAACGCCGAGGCCGCATCGGCGAGCATGGCCTGGATGCGCTGCGGATCGTCCGGCAGGGTCGGCCAGGCGGTCGGCGCCAGGCCGAGCAGGCGCAGTTGCGCCATGAGCATGTCGCGGTTGCTGTTGTAGATCTGCCCCGGCTGCAACGGCAGGCCCGGCTCGACCAGTTCGTCGCCGGTGGCGAACACTGCCACGGTCGGCCGCGCCGCCACCGTCAACTGCTCCATGCCCAAGGCCGCGGCCAGGCCGATACGCGAGGGCGTCAGCAGCATGCCGGCCTCGAGGACGCGCTCGCCGGCGCGCACGTCCTCGCCGCGCGTCCGCACGTGCGCACCGGCCGCGATCTCGGCGGGAACCTGCACCACGCCGTCGCGCTCTTGCACGTTCTCCTTGATCACCACCGTATCCGCACCGGCCGGCAGCGGCGCGCCGGTGGTGATGCGCAGGCATTCGCCGGGCGCGAGCGCGTGCTGCCGGTCGGCACCAGCGAACTGCTCCCCGGCCAGGCGCAGTCCGGTCGGCGTCCCCGGGCTCAGGTCGGCATGGCGCAGCGCGAAGCCGTCCATCGCACTGTTGGCGAACGGCGGCAGATCGATCGGCGCATCCAGCGGTTCGAGCAGGATGCGGCCGTCGGCACGCGACGCCGCCAGGCGCTCGCTGTTGACGGGACGGGCACGCGCAGCGGCGGCGACGATCGCCAGCGCGTCGGTGTAGGCGATCCGGGAGGGATAGTCGGTCATGGTGGCGGCAGGATACCCGCTGCGGCCAAGTCCTGCGGCGTGTTCAGATTGCCCAGCACGATCTGCGGCAGCGCCACCGGCACCATCCGCAGGCGCTGCTGCAATGCACGCGGCGCATAGCGGGCCGCCGCCAGGGCCTCTTCCAGCGCCGGGCGCAGCGCGGACAACCGGTACAGCGCCACCAGCGGCTGCGTGCCGGCGGCATCCTCGACCCAGGCACCGTCGCCCTGCGCCGCGGCCTCGGCCAGCAGCGCGGGCAGGTCCGGCGGCAACCGGCACAGGTCGACCGGCACGGTCAGCAGCCAGGGCGTGGCGCAGGCGGCGGCGAGTGCGTCCAGCCCGGCGATCGGCCCCAGCGAACGCTCCGCCCCGGCCGGCGCCGCGACACGGTCCGGCACCGCCTGCAGGCCGATGGCGGCATAGCGCGGCACGCTGCGGTTGGCACTGACCAGCACCGCGGACATCCTGGGCGCCAGCCGTTGCAGCAGCCATTCCACCTGCGCCTGCCCGCCGCGCTGCAGCCAGGCCTTGTCGCATCCGCCCAGGCGCTGCGCCCGGCCGCCGGCGAGAATGCCGAGGGTGATCGCGCGCCGCGGGTCCATCGTGCGGCTACTTGCCGCGGACGTGCTTCATCAGGCGCCGCTTCTTGGCGATCTGGCGCTCGGTCAGCACGTTCTTCTTGCCTTCGTACGGGTTGGCGCCTTCGCGGAACATGAAGCGCACCGGCGTGCCGACCAGCTTGAAGCGCTTGCGGAAGAAGTTCTCCAGGTAGCGCTTGTACGACTCAGGCAGCACCTTCAGGCGCGTGCCGTGGACGATGAAGGTCGGCGGATTGCTGCCGCCCGGATGCACGTAGCGCAGCTTGGAGACGTGGCCGCGGATGCTCGGCGGCGGATTGCTCTCGTAGGCGATTTCCAGCGCCTGATTGACTTCGCTGGTGCTGAACTCGCGCACCGCCGATGCGTGCGCGCGATGGATCGCCTGGAACAGCTCACGCATGCCCGAGCCATGCTTGGCGGAGATGCGCACCGCCTCGGCCCAGGCGACGAAGCCGAGCTTGCGCGACAGCAGGTCTTCGGCCTGCGCGCGCTGGTAGTCGCTCTGCCCGTCCCACTTGTTGATCGCCACCACCAGGGCGCGGCCGGCGTCGAGGATCGCGCCGAGCACGGTCGCATCCTGGTCGGTCACGCCTTCGCCGGCATCGAGCATCAGCACCGCCACCTGGCACTGCTCGATCGCCTGCAGCGTCTTGAACGCGCTGAACTTCTCCACCGCCTCCTCGACCCGGCCGCGACGGCGCAGGCCGGCGGTGTCGATGAGCCGGTACAGGCGGCCGTCGCGCTCCAGATCCACCGCGATCGAGTCGCGGGTGGTCCCGGGCACTTCGGAGGCGATCATGCGCTCCTCGCCCAGCAGGCGATTGACCAGGGTCGACTTGCCGACGTTGGGACGACCGACGAAGGCGATACGCATGCGCGCCGGATCGGTGTCCAGGGTCTCGCCGGCGCCCTCCTCCGGCAACCGCTCCAGCACGTCGTCGAGCAGGTCGTCGATGCCATGGCGGTGCGCCGCGGAGACCGCGATGGCGTCGCCGAGGCCGTAGCGCGCGAACTCGGCGCGCACCTGGTCCTCGTCGGTGCCGTCGATCTTGTTGATCAGCAGCAGGGTCGGCCGCGCCAGCTTGCGCAGCCAGGCCAGGATCTCGTCGTCGAGCGAGGACGACCCCTCGCGGCCGTCGACCACGAACAGGATCAAATCGGCCTCGCCCGCAGCAGCGCGGGCCTGCTCGGCAGTGGCGCCGGCCAGGCCTTCCTCTTCACCGGAGATACCGCCGGTGTCGACGATCACGAACGGGGTGTCCGGCGCCAGCCGGCACACCCCATAGTGGCGATCGCGGGTGACGCCGGGCTGGTCGTGGACCAGCGCGTCGCGGCTGCGCGTCAGCGCGTTGAACAGCGTGGACTTGCCGACATTCGGCCGTCCAACCAGGGCGACCAGCGGCAGCATCGCGACATCCTTCTCTTGTTATTGACCCAACCGGAACGCGGTCAGGTCGCCTTTCGTGTTCTGCATCAGCAGAATTCCGTCCGCGACCACCGGCTGCGCCACCAGCGGCTTGCGCCCGACCCGCTCGCGCGCGGCGAACTCGCCGTTGTCGAGCCGGAGCCAGTGCAGATAGCCCTTGTAGTCGCCGACCACGGCGTAATCGCCCTGGATCGCCACGCCGGTCAGCGAACGGCGCGCCAGTGCCGGCTGCGACCACATCGCCGATCCGGAGGCCTTGTCCAGCGCCCACACGGTGCCGGCGTTGTCGGCCACCACCACGTTGCCGGAGCTCACACCGACGCCGCCGGCACCGCCATGATCGCGGTTCCACAGCGGGCGGCCGCTCGGGCCTTCCAGCGCGACGGTCTCGTTCTTGAAGCTGCTCGCGAACAGCGTGGTGCCGTCGAGCACCGGGGCGCCGTCGACGTCGGCCATGCGCTCGAGCTCGGTGCGGCCTTCGGGCACGCCGATGGTCTGCTCCCACAGCACGCGGCCGTCCTGCATCGCCAGCGCGGCCAGGGTGCCGTCGTCGTTGCCGATGAACAACACGCCCGGACCCGCCACCACCGGCGCGTTGCCGCGCACGGTCAGGCTCGGCAGTTCCTGCGCGTTGAACCAACGCTGCTGACCGGTGGCGGCGTCGAAGGCGGTGGTGCGACCGTCGTTGCTGCGCACGAACACCGCGTTTTGCGCGATCACCGGCGCGGCGATCACTTCGTTGGGGACCTTGGCGCGCCACTTCTCGGTGCCGGTCGCGGCATCCAGCGCGATCACCTCGCCGTCCAGCGCACCGACGACCACCAGGCCATCGCCCACGCCCGGACCACCGGCGAAGCGCGGCAGCGGACGCTTCTTCTCAAGCCGCTTGCGCTCCTTGGCCTGCTGCTTCTCGTTGCGCAGGCGCTGCTTGTAGGCGGCGCGCTCGTCCTTGGACAGATTCTTGCCCGACTCGCTCTCGACCTGGCTCTTCGGCTGGTCCTCGGCCTGCGACAGCTGCTGCTTGCGCGCCTGCTTGGCGTCGTATTCCCAGATCGTCTTGCCGGTCTGCAGATCCAGCGCGTAGACCGTGCCGGAGGTCGCGGCCGCATATACCTTGCCGTCGGCCACCACCGGGCGCTGACGCACGCCGATGCGGCGCTCGCCCTTGCCGGCATCGGTGGACCACAGCTTCACCACCTTCACCGACGGGGTGAACTTCACCAGTTCGGCCGGCTCGGCGGCCTTCTTGGCGGCCGCATCCTTGCCGGCGAACCAGCCCTTGACCGTGGTGCAGCCGGACAGCGCCAGACCCAGCAGGACCACGGTGGCGACACGCTTGAACATGACTACCTTCATCAGATCGGCTCCGCGGCATTCGGCACGCTGCCGCCCGCATCCATCAATTTCGTTTCGACCACGCGCCGCTGCGGCGAGGCCACGTCCAGGCTGGTCAGCGCCTTGGCGTACGCATCGCGCGCCGCGTCGCGCTTGCCCTGCGCGATCAGCGCATCGCCGCGAATCTCCAGACCCTGCGAGTCGGTGGCCGAGGCCACCAGCTGCAGCGCGTCCTGCGGCTTGCCGCCGGAAATCAGCAGCCGTGCCACGCGATGGTCGACCAGCACCTTCATTTCGCCATCGGCCTTGAGCGAACGCAGCGTGGTCAACGCGGCGTCGGACTTGCCGGCATCGACCTGCGCCTTGGCCAGGCGCAGCGCCGCCAGTTCGGCGTAGATGTTGGTCGACCCCTGCTGCAGCGCGGCCATGTCCTTGGCCGCCTTGTCCAGCTGATTGGTCTGGATGCTCTTGAGCACCGCCTCGTAGCGGGCATTGGCCTGGGCCAGATCGCTGGACCGCTGCTTGGTCCACCACTGCCAGCCGATGATCGCGCCAAGGCCCAGGACGATGCCACCGATCAGGCCGGCGCCGTTTTTCCTGAGCCAAGTGCGGACGCGTTCGCTTTGTTCGTGCTCGTCGAGCAGGTCGTCAATCGCCATGCGTACTCTCGCCCCGCCGCTGCGACGGGACATGGAATGTTGAGGGTGAGGAACCGCGCCGCCGTCACTCGGAGGCGGGCACCACGGAACCGTCAGAGGATACCGCAAAGCGCGCCACGTTCGCGCGCCTGAACGGGGTCAGATCCACGGTACTCCCGGCATGCTGAACCTGGACCGCGGACGCATTGCCCAGCACCACGCGCCCGACCTGGCCCAGCGTATAGGTGCGGCTCTCGCCTGCCTTCAGCAGCGCTTTCTCCACCGGCGTGCCGTCGGGCGCGAGGATCTGCACCCAGCTGTCGCCCTGGAACGACAGGGTCAGGCTGTTCTTTTCCGGCTCCGCCGCCGGACGCGGCATCGGCGTCAGCGAGGCGATGTACGGCGCGGCGCTCGGCGCCGGCCGTGCGGCGGCCGGCGCAGCCGCCACTGCCGTAGCGGCGCCATTGGCCGGCGTGGCCGGCGCGGCAGCGGTAGCGCCCGGCGCGCCCGGCACCACGTCCAGCGACGCGGTGCTGGGGCCGCTGTCGTCGGCGAAATGGCTGCGCGTGGCGTACCACACCGGCACCGCCAGTCCGGCGGTGATCACCACATAGACCATGCGCCGGGTGGCGCTCTCGAGCATGCGCCGCAGCGGCGGCGTATGCGTGTGGCTGATCAATTCGACCGGCTGCACCGGCGCGATCTGTGCGGTCTGCAGCAACGGCTCCAGATCGACGCCGAGCAGGCGCGCGTAGCTGCGCAACTGCCCGCGCACGAACACCGGCGCGCCGAGGCGCTGCCACTGCTCCGACTCGAGTGCCTGCACCACATGCACCGGCATGCGCAGTCGGCTGCCGACGTCGTCGATGCTCAGGCCCGCCGCTTCGCGCGCTTCGCGGAGCTGTTGCCCGCAACCTTTGGCGCCATCGAAAGCGTTCGGATTGGAATCACTGATCACAATGCACTAGCCCCGGGTGTCGTGGTCGCGGCGTCGGGAAACTCCTTGCGCAACCGCTGTTGGTAACGGCCGGCGGCAGCCTTGTCGCCCAGCCTTTGCTCAATCTGAATAGCAAGTTGTAACACGGAAGCGGTGGCAGGCGCAGCCGCCAGACGCCGCTCGGAGAAGGCCCGCGCCTCGAAAAAGCGCCCTTTCGCCACCTCGTTGCGCGCCATCGCCTCGAGCGCATAGGCGTTGTCCGGATCCAGGTCCAGCGCCTTGCGCAGGTCGCGTTCGCCGCGCTCGCGCTGGCCGACCTGCAGCGCGCAGCCGCCGGCGTTGGCCAGCGCCGAGGCCGGCGTGGCGTAGTCCTGGAGCGCGAGCGCGCGGTCGAACCAGGCCAGCGACTCCGCCGGCGAGCCGTTCGCGCACAGCCAGGCGCCGTAGTTGTTCAAGGTCGCGCCGTCGCTCGGCGCCAGCTCGGCGGCCTTGC
>JBEVKG010000235.1:0-7442 GCA_040509765.1 Xanthomonas sp. | reverse complement strand
CGGTGTGGTCGGTAAGGTCTGTCGCGGTTGACGCCGCGCCTGCACAAAGGCCGCACGCGTGCCGGGTGCCTCACAGATCCTCGTGGATCCCGCACTCGCGCTTGAGGCCGAAGAAGCGGGTGTCTTCGTCGCGCATGCCCGGCTCCCAGCGGCGGGTGGTGTGGAAGTCGCCGATGGAGACGTAGCCCTGTTCCCACAGCGGGTGGTAGGGCAGGTCGTGCTGCTGCATGTATTGCCACAGGTCGCGATCGCTCCAGTCGGCGATCGGATTGATCTTGTAGCGTTCGCCGCGCTTCTGCACGAACGGGGTCTGCGCGCGGCTGTCGGACTGGCTGCGGCGCAGGCCGGTGAACCAGGTGCCGACCTTCAGTTCGTCCAGCGCGCGGCGCATCGGCTCGACCTTGCGCAGGTTGTTGTACTGCTCGATGCCGACCATGCCCTGTTCCCACAGGCGGCCGTGGCGCGCTTCCATCCAGGCGCGGCTGACCAGCGGGCGATAGATCTTGAGGTTGAGCTTGAGCCGCTCGGTCAGCGCGTCGGCGAAGCGGTAGGTCTCGGCGAACAGGTAGCCGGTGTCGATCAGGATCACCGGGATGTCCGGGCGCTGCCGGGTCAGCAGGTGCAAGGTGGCCGCCGATTGCGCGCCGAAGCTGGACGACAGCGCAGGTTCGGCCGGGCCGTGCTGCAGCGCCCAGGCGACCCGCTCGTGCGCGGGCAGCGTCGCCAGCAGCGCATTGGCGGCATCGAGATCCAGGGCCGGCACCGGTGCGTTGGCGGAGGCGTCGTGGGAGGCGGCGGGCAGAGCGCTCATGCGTGCAGTTCCGACGGAATCAGGTGGCGGTGGGTGGGATAGGCGGGCAGGTCGACCACGCCGGTACGGTGAAGGAAATCACCGAAGCGTTCGTCCGGCCCGCGTTCGTTTGCGTAGCGCGCGAACAGCGGTTCCAGCGCGGCGAGGATCTCCGGCTCGGCGATGTTCTCGCGGTACAGGGTGTTGAGGCGCTGGCCGCGGTGGTCGCCGCCGAGCATCAGGTTGTAGCGGCCCGGTGCCTTGCCGACCAGGGCGATCTCGGCCAGGTACGGGCGCGAGCAGCCGTTCGGGCAGCCGGAGATGCGCAGCAGGATCGGCGCGTCTTCCAGGCCATGGCGGGCGAGCAAGGGCTGCAGCTGCGCGGCGAAGGCCGGCAGGTAGCGCTCGGCCTCGGCCATCGCCAGGCCGCAGGTGGGCAGGGCCACGCAGGCCATCGCCGCGCGCGCCAGGGCGGTGGGCGCACGGTTGCCGGCGTCCAGCGCATGCGCGCGCACCAGCGCGTCGATCGCCTCGCGTTGCGTGGCGGGAACGCCGGCGATCACCAGGTTCTGGTTCGAGGTCATGCGGAAGTGCGCGCCATCGCCGGCCGCGCGCAGGTGCGTGGCGATCGCGCGCAGGCCGCTGAGGTGCTGCGCGCCGTCGGCGTGGTCGGCGATGCGCCCGGCCGGCAGCGACAGGGTCAGGTGCCAGCGGCCGTCCTCGCCGGCCTGCCAGCCCTCGCGGTCGCCGTTGTGCTCGAAGACGAAGGCGCGCACCGGTTGCAGGCGTATGCCGGCACGGCGCTCGATCTCCGCGACCACCGTGTCCAGGCCGTGATCGTCGATGGTGTACTTGAAGCGTGCGCGCTTGCGCACGCTGCGGTTGCCCAGGTCGCGCTGGGTGGTCACCACCGCGGTGGCGACGTCGCGCAACTGCGCGCGTTCGATGAAGCCGACCACGTTGGCCACGCGCGGGTAGGTCTCCGCATCGCCATGGCTGGCGCCCATGCCGCCGCCGAGGCTGACGTTGTAGCCGGCCAGCGCGCCGTCGGCATCGAGCACGCCGATGAAGCCCAGGTCGTTGGCGAACACGTCGACGTCGTTGACCGGCGGCAGCGCGAAGCCGATCTTGAACTTGCGCGGCAGGTAGGCGTTGCCGTAGATCGGCTCGTCCTCCTGGCCGCTGCCGGCGATCTGCTCCTCGTCCAGCCAGATCTCGTAGTAGGCGCGGGTATTGGGCAGCAGGTGTTCGGACACGCGCGCGGCGTCGGCGTAGAGCGTGGCATGCGCCTGCGAGGCCAGCGGATTGGCGGCGACCTGCACGTTGCGGTTGACGTCGCCGCAGGCGGCCAGGGTGTCGATCAGCGCGGCGTTGATCGCCTGCATGGTCGCCTTCAGCTCGCGCTTGATCACGCCGTGGAACTGGAACGCCTGGCGTGTGGTGACGCGCAGCGAGTGGTTGCCGTAGCGGGTGGCGATGGCATCGAGCTGGAGCCACTGCGCCGGATCGACCACCCCGCCCGGAGTGCGCGTGCGGATCATGAACTGGTAGGCCGGCTCCAGCTTCTGCCGGCGCCGTTCCTCGCGCAGGTCGCGGTCGTCCTGCTGGTAGCTGCCGTGGTACTTGATCAGGGTCTGATCGTCCTCGCGCAGCGCCCCGGTGACCGGATCGGCCAGGCTCTGCAGCAGCGACCCACGCAAGCGCTGGCTGTTGTGCTTGATGTCTTCGACGGAATGGGACATTGGGGAGGGAACCGAGAATAGGGAATGGGGAATGGCAAGTGCGGGCGCGTCGGTTACGGAAAGCCTGTCGAGGCCGGCTGTTCCCCATTCCCGATGGCCGTTTCCCGATTCCCAGCTTCAATACACATCGCGCGCATACCGCCCCTGCTGCTGCAACTGGCTGAGGTAGGCGGCGGCGTCCTCGGGGCTGTGGGCGCCATGTTCGGCGACGAGGTCCAGCAGGGTGGCGTGCACGTCCTTGCCCATGGCGATGGCGCCGCACACGTACAGGTGCGCGCCGTTCTGCAGCCAGTCGTAGACGGCGCGGCCGTGTTCGCGCAGGCGTTGCTGCACGTACACCTTGGACGGCGCGGCGCTGCCGCGCAGCGCCTGCACGTCGCGCGAGAACGCCAGGTCCAGCCGGTGCAGTTCGCCGCTGCGCAGCGCCTGTTGCCACTCGGCCTGGTAAAGGAAGTCGCGGTTGAAGTGACGGGCGCCGAAGAACAGCCAGTTGCGCCCGCTGGCGCCGCTTTCGGCGCGCTCCTGCACGAAGCCGCGGAACGGCGCCACGCCGGTGCCGGGGCCGATCATCAGGATGTCGCGGCTGCCGTCGGCCGGCACCCGGAAGCGTTCGTTGGGTTCGATGTACACCGGCGCGCTGTCGCCTTCGGCCAGGGCGGCCAGATAGCCGCTGGCGGCACCGCCATGGGCCTGGCCGTGGGCCTGGTAGGCCAGCACGTCGACGGTGAGGTGGGCTTCGTCGCCGACCCGCTTGCGGCTGGAGGCGATCGAGTACAGGCGCGGGGCCATCGGCCGCAGCGCGTGCAGCAGCGCGGCGTGGTCCCAATCCGCCGGCCAGCGCCGCAGCACGTCGATCACTTGATGATCGGCGAGCAGCGCCGCCAGGCCGGCGGTCTGGGTGGGGTCGAGCAGCTCGGCCAGCGCATGCGCGCCGGCACGTTCGGCGACCGCGGCGAGCAACGGGCGCGAGGCCCGGGTCAGTTCGCGGTGGCCGGCGAGCCACTCGTGCAGGGAGAACGTCTGCCCATCGGCGGTGAGTTCGGTGTGACCGTCCAGTCGCGTCGCGGTCAACACCGCGTCGACCAGTGCGGGTGGATTGCGATGGCGCACGCCCAGGGCATCGCCGGGTTCGTAGTGCAGGCCGCTGCCGGCCAGCGACAGCTCCAGGTGGCGCACGTCCTTGTCGGCCTGGCCGTGCGCGGCATAGCGCGGTCCCTTGAAGTCGCGGCCGCTGATCGGCTGGTTGGCCAGCACCTCGGCGGCAAACGGCTGGGTGCGGCTCCACGGCGCGACGGCGGCGCCGCGCAGCGGCGTCACCGTGGCCGACGGCGCCGCGGGCGTGCGGCCCAGCACGTCGCGTGCCTGCGCCAGCGCCTGCGCGCGCCACGGCGCGGCCACTGCCTCGATCTCGAGATCGGCCTCGCCCAGCGGCAGCAGCCGGTGCGCGCCGAGTTCGGCCAGGCGCGTGTCCAGGCGCCTGGCGATGCCGCAGAAGTCGGCGTAGCTGGAATCGCCCAGGCCGAGCACGGCGTACTGCAGCTGCGGCAGCCGCGGGGCGCGACGGCTTTGCAGGAAGTCGACGAAGCCGATCGCATCGTCCGGCGGGTCGCCGTCGCCCTGGGTGCTGATGACCACGTACAGCAGGCGTTCGTTGCCCAGTTCGCGGGTGGGATAGGTGTCGGCCCGCAGCAGGCGCACCGCCAGCCCGGCGGCCTGGGCCTCGGCGGCCACCCGCTCGGCGGCGCGGCGCGCATTGCCGGTCTGGCTGCCGTAGACAATGCTCAGCTGCGCCGCCGCCGCGGGCGCCGCGGCGGCGCCGGCGACCACGGCCAGGGCCGGCGTCGCCGGACCCTGCGCCTGGGCCAGGCCGGCGGCGTAGCCGGACAGCCACCACAGGCCGGCCGCGTCCAGACCCTCCACGGTCCGCGCCAGCAGTGCCTTGCGCTCCTCGGGCAAGGGGCTGGGCGGCAACGCGGGCGAGGCGGCGGTCATGGCCGGTCCGGGGGTAGGGAAGGGATGACCGATGTTAGGGAAGCGTTGCGCGGTGCAGAAAGGAACAGGGGTTATCGGCTCATGCCCGGGGCTTATTTCTGCGCGGCGGCAGGCGCGACGCACACTGCCGTCCCGACTGCCACGACCGCTGCTACGCTTCGGTCCGGTCCTCCTGCCTGCCGCCGCCGTCTCGATGAGTTCGTCCACCCTGTCCCACCTCGACCGCCTCGAGGCCGAGAGCATCCACATCCTGCGCGAGGTCGCTGCCGAGTTCCGCAACCCGGTGCTGCTGTATTCGGTGGGCAAGGACAGCTCGGTGCTGCTGCACCTGCTGCTCAAGGCGTTCGCGCCGGCACCGCCGCCGATCCCGCTGCTGCACGTGGACACCCGCTGGAAGTTCCGCGAGATGATCGCCTTCCGCGATCGCCGCGCCGCCGAGACCGGCGTGGAGCTGCGCGTACATATCAATCCGGACGGCGTCGCCCAGGACATCGGCCCGTTCAGCCACGGCGCCAGCGTGCATACCGACGTGATGAAGACCCAGGCGCTGAAGCAGGCGCTGGACCTGTGGAAATTCGATGCCGCCATCGGCGGCGCGCGCCGCGACGAGGAAAAGGCGCGGGCCAAGGAGCGCGTGTTCTCGTTCCGCAACGCGCACCACCGCTGGGATCCCAAGCAGCAGCGTCCGGAGCTGTGGAATCTGTACAACCCGCGGATCCATCCCGGCGAGAGCGTGCGCGTGTTCCCGCTGTCCAACTGGACCGAGCTGGACATCTGGCTGTACATCTACCGCGAAGCGATTCCGGTGGTGCCGCTGTACTTCGCTGCCGAACGCCCGGTGGTCGAGCGCGACGGCGCCCTGATCATGGTCGACGACGCGCGCCTGCCGCTGCGTCCCGGCGAAACCCCGCAACTGCGGCGCGTGCGCTTCCGCACCCTCGGCTGCTACCCGCTGACCGGCGCGATCGACTCGCAGGCCGACACCCTGGAGACGATCATCGCCGAGATGCTGCAGGCCACCACCTCCGAACGCCAGGGCCGGATCATCGACCAGGACCCGGGTGCCTCGATGGAGCAGAAGAAGGTGGAGGGGTATTTCTGATGGGCCGGGAGTCGGGAATCGGGGATCGGGAATCGCAAGTGCCAAAGCAAGCATCGCCGCCATCTGACACGTCGCCGCGGGAGGCCGCTGTTCCCATTCCCGATTCCCCCGTCCCCAGTCCCGGGAGCGGCGACGCCGTCGCCGCCTACCTGCAGCAACACGAACACAAGCCGCTGCTGCGCTTCATCACCTGCGGCAGCGTCGACGACGGCAAGAGCACGCTGATCGGGCGGTTGCTGTACGACAGCAAGCGGCTGTTCGACGACCAGTTGGCCGCGCTCGGTGCCGACAGCAAGCGCCACGGCACCCGCGGTGGGGCCATCGACTATGCGTTGCTGCTGGACGGCCTGGCCGCCGAGCGCGAGCAGGGCATCACCATCGACGTGGCCTACCGCTACTTCGATACCGACCGGCGCAAGTTCATCGTCGCCGACTGCCCCGGGCACGCGCAGTACACCCGCAACATGGCCACCGGCGCCTCCACTGCCGACGTGGCGGTGGTGCTGGTCGATGCCGCCAGGGGCGTGCTGACCCAGACCCGCCGGCACAGCTACATCGTCGCCCTGCTGGGCATCCGCCACGTGGTGCTGGCGGTCAACAAGATGGACCTGGTCGATTTCGCGCAGGAGACGTTTGAGACGATCGCCGCCGAGTACCGTGCGCTCGCCGCGCAACTGGGCATCGTCGACGTGCAGTGCATTCCGTTGTCGGCGCTGGAGGGCGACAACCTGTCGCAGCGTTCGGCGCGCACGCCCTGGTATGCCGGCCCGGCGCTGCTCGAACATCTGGAAGGCGTGCAGCTGGACGCGCGCGGCGGCGACAGCGGCCTGCGCCTGCCGGTGCAGTGGGTCAACCGCCCGCACGCGCAGTTCCGTGGCTTCGCCGGCACCGTGGCGGCCGGCGCGGTGCAGCCCGGCGATGCGGTGGTGGTGCTGCCGTCGGCGCGGCGCGCGCAGGTGGCCCAGGTGCTGATCGGCGCTGAGCCGGTGCCGCGTGCGCTGGCCGGGCAGGCGGTGACGCTGACCCTGACCGAGGAGATCGACGTCAGCCGCGGCGACGTGATCGCCGCCGCCGACGATCCGCCGGAGGTGGCCGACCAGTTCGCCGCGCACGTGCTGTGGATGGACGATGCCGCGCTGCTGCCAGGTCGCCCGTACTGGCTGAAGATCGGCGCGCGCACCGTGGCCGCCAGCGTCACCGAGATCAAGCACCGCATCGACGTCAACACGCAGGAGCGGCTCGCCGCCAAGCGCCTGGAACTCAACGAGGTCGGCTACTGCAACCTGGCGCTGGACCAGCCGATCGCCTTCGCGGCGTACGCGCAGGACCGCACGCTCGGCGGCTTCATCCTGATCGACCGCCACAGCAACGCCACCGTCGCCGCCGGTACCCTGGATTTCGCGCTGCGCCGCGCCGGCAACGTGCACTGGCAGCACCTGGACGTGGACAAGGCCGCGCGCGCGCGGATCAAGGGACAGACGCCGAAGGTGCTGTGGTTCACCGGCCTGTCCGGCGCCGGCAAGTCGACCATCGCCAACCTGGTCGACAAGCGCCTGCACGCGCTGGGCTATCACACCTTCATCCTCGACGGCGACAACGTGCGCCATGGCCTGAACCGCGACCTGGGCTTCACCGACGAGGACCGGGTCGAGAACATCCGCCGCGTCGCCGAAGTGGCCAGGCTGATGCCCGACGCCGGCCTGACCGTGCTGGTCAGCTACATCACGCCGTTGCGCGCCGCGCGTCAACTGGCGCGCGAGCGCTTCGGCGAGGGCGCATTCCTCGAGGTGTTCGTCGATGTGCCGCTGCCGCTGGC
>JBEVKG010000234.1:0-5319 GCA_040509765.1 Xanthomonas sp. | reverse complement strand
TTCGGCGAGGCGGTGTAAGGGGCCGGGATGGCGGGATGACCAGCCGTTCGGCTGTAGGCCGGGATTCGGGATTCGCCGGCCTGCCGCGGCGTCTGCCTTGCTGTGGGTGGGGCTTCCGCCCCGGCGCCGTGTCGGTAACGCGTCGGGGCTGAAGCCCCTCCCACAAAAAACGCGGCGCGGGAGCGCATCGGGCCTCGGCAGTATCCCAATCCCGAATCCGGAATCCCCGTTTCTCACCCCTTCGGCACATCCTCGCCACTGAACACCCGCTCGATCACCTCGTACAGCTCGTCCTCGGAGAACGGCTTGGTGATGTAGGCGCGGGCGCCCTGGCGCATGCCCCACATGCGGTCGGTGTCCTGATCCTTGGTGGTGACCAGGATCACCGGGATGTTCTGCGTGGTCGGCTCGCGGCGCAGGGTGCGGGTGGCCTGGAAGCCGTTGAGGTTGGGCATCACCACGTCCATCAGCACCAGGTCCGGCAAGGCCGCCTTGCACGCTTCCACGCCGGCGGCGCCGTCGGTGGCGGTGATCGTTTCGTGCCCCAGCTTTTCGACGATGCGCTGGATGCCCAGCAACTGCGACGGCGAATCGTCGACGATCAGAATGCGTGCCATGTAGTTCCCCCTAGGAGGCTTCGAGTGTAGTGGCAGCGGCGCGAGGGCGGAAAGCGTTGCGTGTCACAAAGCGCCGGCGTGGCTACGCGCTCGGATCCAGCCGCACCACGGTGCGTCCGAACGACTGCCCGGCCAGCATCGTGGCGAACACCTCCGGCAGGCCGGCCAGGTCCACTTCGCGGGTGCAGATCGTCTCCAGGTGGCGCGGCTTCCAGTCGCTGCCCAGGTGCTCCCATATGCGGTCGCGCAGGTCGCGCGCGGTGCCGGCCGAGCCGATGCCCAGCAGCGACACCCCGCGCAGGATGAACGGCATCACCGTCATGTCCAGGTCGGCGGTCGCCGCCAGGCCGGCACTGGCGACATTGCCGTACGGTGCCGTCTGCGCCAGCAGGCTGGTCAGCATCGCCCCGCCGACATTGTCCAGGCCGCCGCCGAAGCGCACCGATTCCAGCGGCCGGCCGGTCTGCAGCGCCTCGCGGCCGAGCACCTCGGTGGCGCCCCAGGCCTTGAGCTGCGCGGCGCGGTCGGCCTTGCCGCTGATCGCATGCACCTCGAAGCCGGCGCGGCTGAAGATGTCGATCGCCAGCGAGCCGACCCCGCCGGTGGCGCCGGTCACGCACAGCGGGCCGTGCGCCGGGGTCTGGCGGTTGTCGAGCAGGCGCAGCAGCGCCAGCGCCGCGGTGAAGCCGGCGGTGCCCAGCACCATGCTCTCGCGCAGGCTCAGCCCGGCCGGCAGCGGCACCACCCACTTCGATTCCAGGCGCACGTACGCGCTGTAGCCGCCGTCGCGGGTCTCGCTGAGGCCGCAGCCGGTGACCAGTACCGCATCGCCTTCCTTGAACGCCGGGTCGCTGGAGGCGACCACGTGCCCGGCCACGTCGATGCCGCCGACCAGCGGGAAGCGGCGCAGGATCTTGCCCTGGCCGGTGCCGGCCAAGGCGTCCTTGAAGTTCACCGAGGACCAGGCCGCCCGGATCACCACCTCGCCCTGGCTGAGCTGGTCCAGGGACAGCTCAGCGATGCCGGCGTGGTAGCCGGTGGCGTCCTGGTGGATGCGGAAGGCGGAGAACCGGGCGGGAACGGACATGGAACACCTTGGTCGGCACGCAGGAATGCACCAAGATACCCTTTCAAAACGGCGGGTCTGCCCCATCTTGTAGAATCGGCGACTCACTATCCGGTGACCGGCGCGTGACCGACGCGTCGCCACCTTCCTTCTTGGAGCATGCATGGCCTGGAATACACCTGGCGGCAAGGGCGGAGACGGCCCCGACAATCACGGGCGCGGTCCCTGGCCGCCGCGTGGCGGCAATGGGGGAGGCAGGTGGGGCGGGTTGCCCGGTCCGTTGAAGGACCTGTTCAGCGATGGCGGCGGCATCGGCCGCTGGATCCTGGGCGCGGTGGTGCTGGTGCTGCTGTTCAGCAGCTTCCAGTTGATCGGCGAGCAGCAGCGCGGCGTGGTCCTGCGCTTCGGCCAGTTCTCGCGGATCCTGCAGCCCGGCCCGAACTTCAAGCTGCCGTGGCCGATCGAGACCGTACGCAAGGTCGATGCCACCCGCATCAAGACCTTCGACAGCCAGCTGCCGGTGCTGACCGGCGACGAGAACATCGTCAACGTCTCGCTCAACGTGCAGTACCGCGTCGAAGACCCGCGCACCTACGTGTTCGGTTCGCGCAACGCCGACCTGGTGCTGGAGCAGGCCGCGCAGAGCGCGGTGCGCGAACAGATCGGCCGCTCCGATCTCAATACGGTGCTCAACAACCGTGGGCCGATGGCCGTGGCCGCGCGCGAGCGCCTGCAGGCCGCGCTGAAGTCCTATCACACCGGCCTGATCGTGACCGGCCTGACCCTGCCCGACGCGCGCCCGCCGGAGGAAGTGAAGTCGGCCTTCGACGAGGTCAACGGCGCCCAGCAGGTCAAGGAACGGCTGATCAACGAGGCCCAGGCCTACGCCGCCAAGGTGGTGCCGGAGGCACGCGGCCAGGCCGCGCGCACCCGCACCGTTGCCGAAGGTTACAAGGAAGCGGCGATCGCCCGCGCGCAGGGCGACGCCGAGCGCTTCACCCTACTGCAGCAGCAGTACCAGAACGCGCCGGAGGTCACCCGCAAGCGGCTGTGGCTGGAAACGATCCAGCAGGTGCTGGCGGAGAACCGCAAGGTCATCGGCGGCGACGGCCGCCAGTTGATCTACGTGCCGATGCCGGCCGACAACAAGGCGCCGACCGCTTCGACGCCGTCGACGCCGGCCGCGTCGCTGCCGACGGTGCCGCAGGAGGTGTTGATGCCGTCGTTGAACAGCAGTTCGGCCGAAAGTGTCCGCAACCCGGAGCGCACGCCGCGTCCGACCGGCCGTGAGGAGATCCAGCGATGAAAATGTCATTGTGGGCAGGCGTGGCCGTCGTTGCGCTGTTCGCGCTGCTCAGCTCGGTGTTCGTGGTGCCCGAGGACAAGGCGGCGATGGTGCTGAACCTGGGCCGCGTGGTGCGTGCCGACCTCAAGCCGGGCCTGCACTTCAAGGTGCCGCTGGTCGAGTCGGTGCGCATGTTCGACCGCCGCTTCCAGGTGATCGACACCAATCCCGCGCGCTACTTCACCGCCGAGCAGAAGGACGTCAGCGTCAGCTTCTTCGCCATCGGCTACATCTCCGACGTGCGCGCCTTCTACCGCGCCACCCAGGGCGGCGACGAGAAGGTGGCCAACACACTGCTGGCGCCGATCATCACCGACTCGCTGCGCAACCAGATCAACTCGCGCACTCTGCAGCAGCTGGTGTCCGGCGACCGCAGCGAACTGATCGCCAAGCAGCTGGTGGCGATCAACGCGGCCAGCAAGACCCTGGGCATGCAGATCGTCGACCTGCGCATCAAGCAGATCGACCTGCCGACCGACAGCCAGGTGATCACCGACGTGTACGAGCGCATGCGCGCGCAGCGCAAGCAGGAAGCCGCCAAGTTGCGCGCCGAGGGCGAGGAGCAGGCGCTGACCATCCGTGCCCAGGCCGACCGCGAGAGCACGGTGCTGGTCGCCGAGGCCGAGCGCGACGCACAGAAGCTGCGCGGCGAAGGCGATGCCGAGGCCGCCAGCGTCTACGGCAAGGCCGGCTCCGCCGACCCGTCGTTCTACGCCTTCTACCGCAGCCTGGAGGCCTACCGCGGCGCCATGGCCGACGGCAACGGCGTGATCGTGCTCGACAAGAACGATCCGTTCCTGCAGTACCTCAAGAGCGATCGCTGAGGGGCGGGAGTGGGGAGTCGGGACCGGGGATTCGCTAGAGCGGGTTCCCGGTCTCTGACGATGTACAGGGGTGCCGGCTGCATGCGGCTGGCGTCCGGCGCTGGAGGCTTTTTGTAGGAGCGACTTCAGTCGCGACGGGCCTTCCCGGTAAAGACTGTCGCGACTGAAGTCGCTCCTACAAGGTCACGGCGCTTCGGTGTCTAAGCGCTCCGCCCATCCCCGCTTGCCGAGACCCCCATGCACGATCTGATCGCCGCGGTGTGCTTGGTCGTCGTCTTCGAAGGCCTGATCCTGCTGGTCGCACCGGAGGCCTGGAAGCGGATGGTGCAGCAGATGCTGGCCATGCCGGCCGCGCAGTTGCGGATCGCTGGTGGGGTGGCCCTGGCGGTGGGATTGATGGCCTTGCTGTGGGTTCGTGCCTGACCCCCATCCCGACCGCTGTCGTCGGGCAGGTCGCTGAATGCGGCAGGGGAAGGGGTGGTGACCGCCACCCAAAACCCGGATAATGCACAAAAGCCGGCCGGGCCCGCTCCACGCGAGCGTCTCGACCGGCTTTTTCCGTGTATGGGCCCTGCCGCCGCCTGGACGCTCCCCGATGGAGCGGCCGCACCGGTGTCGGTCGGACCCCGCACGGCCACCACATCCGCGTGGCCCCGACGGTCGCGCAGCAAACCAGGAGTTACCCAGCCATGGGTCAGTCAGTTGTCGTGCTCGGTGCCCAGTGGGGCGATGAAGGCAAAGGCAAGATCGTCGATCTGCTCACCGAGGAAATCGGTGCCGTCGTGCGTTTCCAGGGCGGCCACAATGCCGGCCACACCCTCGTCATCAACGGCAAGAAGACCGTCCTGCACCTGATCCCGTCCGGCATCCTGCGCGCAGACGCGCTGTGCCTGATCGGCAACGGCGTGGTGATTTCCCCGGCCGCGCTGCGCAAGGAGATCGAGGAACTGGAGACCTCCGGCGTGGAAGTGCGTTCGCGCCTGAAGATCTCGCCGGCCGCGCCGCTGATCATGCCGTACCACATCGCCCTGGATCAGGCCCGCGAGAAGGCCGCCGGCGGCAAGGCCATCGGCACCACCGGCCGTGGCATCGGCCCGGCCTACGAAGACAAGGTGGCGCGCCGCGGCATCCGCATCGCCGACCTGCATTACCCGCCGCAATTGGAAGAGCTGCTGCGCACCGCGCTGGACTACCACAACTTCGTGCTGACCAAGTACCTGGGCGTGGAGGCGGTGGACTTCCAGAAGACCTTCGACGAAGCGCTGGCCTTCGGCGAGTACGTGCAGCCGATGAAGTACGACGTGGCCGGCATCCTCCACGACCTGCGCAAGCAGGGCAAGCGCGTGCTGTTCGAGGGTGCGCAGGGCGCGCTCCTGGACATCGACCACGGCACCTATCCCTACGTCACCAGCTCCAACACCACCGTCGGCGGCGCGCTGGCCGGCACCGGCGTCGGCGCCGATGCCA
>JBEVKG010000233.1:0-4692 GCA_040509765.1 Xanthomonas sp. | reverse complement strand
CGGCACTTCCATCAGCCAGTCGCCGACCACGGCCTCGATGCCCAGTTCCTCCTGCAGCTCGCGTACCAGCGCCTGCTCCGAGGTCTCGCCGGGCTCGCGCTTGCCACCGGGGAATTCCCACAGGCCGGCCAGGTCGCGGCCCTCGGTACGGCGGGTCAGCAGGATACGGCCGCGCGCATCGGTGATAACGCCGGCGACGACATGGATGGATCTGAGCGGTTCGGACATGACGCAAGCTTGCCGTTTCCGGCGGCGTCAACGCAATCAACCAGAGTCACATCGACGCCGATCGGCCATGGAGAACGGCGACCACGCAGCCGGGCAATCCTTGGCAAGGCGTGGGCTGCCGGAGCAGCGCGCCCTGCAGGCTGGGGGCTGCCGGACCGCTGCCGGAGCGTCATCGGGAACGGCGACGAGCGCGCGGGTCCGCCTGCCACGCTGCGTGGCCCACGCCGCTGCGGGCACGCATCGCGACGCTTGGCGCACTTCCGCAGCGGCCAGCCGCTCAGGCGTCCAGGCCATGGCCGATCCGCCACAGCACGCCGCCCGGATCGTGCAGCGTGAAGTCGCGCATGCCCCAGGGCCGGTCCTCGGGTTCGCCCAGGCGTGCACCGTAACGGCCAGCCAGGTCGGCCGCGTGCAAGCGCCGCCACCAGGCATCGGCGTCCTCCACCCACAGATGCAACACGAAGTTGTGCGCCAGGTCCTCGTGGTAGAACGCCTGCAGCAGGAACGCGCAACGATCGCCGTGGCGGAAGCAGATCAGGCCGTCGCCGAGCGGCTCGGGCACGAACCCTACCTCCGCATAGAACCGAGCCGACAACGCAAAATCCTGCGCCGGCACGAAGACCTTCAGTTCCAGGCTGCGCAAGGCATCCATGGCGATTGCTCCAACGTGTGCGTGCGCTCCATGGCCGAGCATGCCACGCCCCGACGGCGCACGCATCGGCACGCACAAGCGCGCAGGCGGCTATCTCTCCATGCCACAACCGTGACATGGCCACCGGCGCGCGACCGCCACCTCGCGGCCGGACTTGGCAGACGCCCCCGCGCTTACAGGGGCTGGGTCAGATAGCGCTGCAGCGTCTGTCCCAACACCCGCACCGCCAGCGGCCGGGTCAAGCCCCTGGCCGGCATCTCCAGCACGTAGCGCACCAGGGCGAAGCCCAGCATCTGCGAGGCGATCAGGGTCGCGCGCGTCTCCGCCGACGCGCCAGGTCCCAGGTAGCGCCGCACCGCCGTGCGCAACTGCTTCTCGAAGATCTCGGTCATCCGCGCCTTCGCATCGGCATGGCTCACCGCCGCACGCAACAACGCCACCAGTTGATGGCCAGAGGGCGCGTCCTCCCAGACCGCGAAGAAATGCGCCGCCAGGCGTTCGCCCACGTCCCCGGCCGGGATGTCGCGCAGATCCGGCAGGTGCAGGTCGAACTCCACCGCAGCAAGGAACAACTGTTCCTTGCTGCCGTAGTAACGGATCACCAGCGCGACATTGGCCTGCGCCTGCGCCGCGATCTGGCGCAGCGTGGCGCCGTCGTAGCCGTGCAGGGCGAACAGCGCCCGCGCGGATTCGAGAATGCGGTCCTTGGTGGCCTGCGAACGTGTCACTGGACGTCTCTGAGGGGAACCAGGCGCAGCGCCTGTAAACGGGAGTTTACTCCAGGCCGGAAAGGGCGCAGGATGTAAACACACGCTTACCCAGGGAATTGCGATGCACGCGCACGGTGACACGCTGTCCACCGACGTCCTGATCGTGGGTGCCGGACCCAGCGGGCTGGCGTTGCGCCTGGCCCTGGACCGCCTCGGGATCGCCTCGCTGCTGATCGATCGGCATCCGGCCGGGCTGAATACCTCGCGCGCCGCGGTCCTCCATGCGCGCACCCTGGAGGTGCTGGAACCGCTCGGCGTCGTGCCGCGCCTGCTCGCGGCAGGCGTGCGCACCACCACCTTCCGTGTGCGCGATGGCGACCGGGTCCTGTTGCAGATCGGCTTCGCCGACCTGCCCTCGGCGCATCGGTATGCGCTGATGTGTCCGCAGAACGTCACCGAGGCGATTCTCGGCGACGGGCTCGGCGCCGCCTCCGCCACGGTGTGGCGGCCGGCACGCCTGCTGGCGTTCGCGCAGACCGCCGATGGCATCGGCGCCGAGCTGGAACTGCCGCACCAACGCAGGCGGCAGCTGCACGCGCAATGGATCGTCGGCTGCGACGGCGCGCACAGCACAGTGCGCCAGAGCGCCGGGATCGCGTTCGAGGGCGGGGACTACACGGAGACCTTCGTGCTTGCCGATGTGCGCATGGCATGGCCACTGCCGCGCGAGGAAGTCAGTCTGTTCTTCTCGCCGCAGGGCCTGATGGTGGTGGCGCCGTTGCCCGAGCCCGACGGCACGGCGGGCGATCGCCATCGGATCGTGGCGACGGTGACGGACGCGGACGGGCCTGCCACGCGTGAGCAGGTGCAGGCCTTGCTCGACGCGCGCGGACCGCACAGTGCGCGCGGCCGCATCGACACGCTGCTGTGGCGTTCGGACTTCCATCTGCAGCACCGGGTGGCCGCGCAGATGCGCCGCGGACGGGCGCTGCTGTGCGGCGATGCGGCGCATGTCCACAGCCCCGCCGGCGGCCAGGGCATGAATACCGGCATCCAGGACGCGACCGCCCTGGCGCCGGCGCTGCAGCGGGCGCTACGCCAGCACGATGACCACGGCCTGGACGCGTGGGCCGCCCGCCGCCACCGCATCGCCCGCGGCGTGGTGCGCATGACCGACGCGATGACGCGCGCGGCCACGGCCACCGGGCCGGTGGCACGCACTGCCCGCAACGGCCTGCTGGGCCTGATCGATCATGCGCCCCCGATCCAACGCAGGCTGGCGGCGCGATTGGCGGAACTGGGCAATTGAGCGTCGGGCATGCGCCGCCGGGCGAGCGGCCGCAAGCAGCGGCTCCCCGGTCCCTGACCTAGGAACGGGCCGACGCGCGCAGCGGCTGCGCGCGGGCGCAGCGCTGCGGCGGGGCCAGGCTCAGCTCAGCTGGCCGTGGCAGTGCTTGTACTTCTTGCCGCTGCCGCAGGGGCACGGATCGTTGCGGCCGACCTTCGGCGCTTCGCGGGTCACCTGCGCCACGGTCGGCGCCGCCGCCTCGCCGCGCTGCACCTGCTCGGCTTCCTCGTCGGCACCGTAACCGCCGGCATCCTGGTGCTGGAACTGCGCCTGGCGCAGCTGCGCCTCCACCTGCTGGCGCTCCTGCGCCTCCAGCGCCGCCACTTCCTCTTCGCTGCGGATGCGCACCCGCGCCAGCAGGGTCACCACTTCGCGCTTGGCGTGCTCCAGCATCTCCGAGAACAGCTCGAAGGCTTCCTTCTTGTACTCCTGCTTGGGCTGCTTCTGCGCGTAGCCGCGCAGATGGATGCCCTGGCGCAGGTAGTCCATGCGCGCCAGGTGCTCCTTCCAGCTCTGGTCGAGCACGGTGAGCATCACGTGCTTCTCCAGCGCACGCATGGTCTCGCCGCCGATCGCCGACTCCTTCTCGCTGAAATGGCGGTCCACTTCCTCGCGCACCTTGGCGACGATGCCGTCCGCGTCCAGTTCCTCATGGCGCTTGACCAGGTCGCCGATCGACAGCGACAGGCCCAGTTCGCTGGCCAGCGTGGCCTCCAGGCCCGGCAGGTCCCACTGGTCGTCCACCGAGTTCGGCGGCACGAAGCGCGACACGATGTCGTAGATCACGTCGTCGCGGATGCCGTCGACGTTCTCCTTCACCGACTCGGCGTCCAGCAACTCGTCGCGCTGGGCGTAGATCACCTTGCGCTGGTCGTTGTTGACGTCGTCGAAGTCGAGCAGGTTCTTGCGGATGTCGAAGTTGTGCGCCTCGACCTTGCGCTGCGCCTTCTCGATCTGCCGGCTGACCAGCTTGTCCTCGATGACGTCGTCTTCCTTCATGCCCATCATGCGCATGGCCTTCTGCACCCAGTCGGAGGCGAAGATGCGCATCAGGTTGTCTTCCAGCGACAGGTAGAACCGCGAGGAACCCGGGTCGCCCTGACGGCCGGAACGGCCGCGCAGCTGGTTGTCGATACGCCGCGACTCGTGGCGCTCGGTACCGATGATGTGCAGGCCGCCGGCGGCCTTGACCGCGTCGTGGCGCTCCTGCCATGCCGCCTTCAGGCGCGCGCGCGTCGCCTCGTCGGGCTCCTCGCCCAGCGCGTGCAGTTCGGCCTCCAGCGAGCCGCCGAGCACGATGTCGGTACCGCGGCCGGCCATGTTGGTGGCGATGGTCACCGCGCCCGGCTGGCCGGCGTTGGCGACGATCTGCGCTTCGCGCTCGTGCTGCTTGGCGTTGAGCACCTCGTGCTTCACCCCGGCCTTGCGCAGGTGCTCGGACAGCATCTCCGAGGTCTCGATCGAGGTGGTGCCGACCAGCACCGGCTGGCCGCGCTTGGCGCAATCCTCGATGTCGGCCAACACCGCGTTGAACTTGCCCTGGCGGTTGAGGAACACCTGGTCCGGCCAGTCCTTGCGGATGGTCGGGCGGTTGGTCGGGATCACCACCACTTCCAGGCCATAGATGCTCTGGAATTCGTAGGCTTCGGTATCGGCCGTACCGGTCATGCCGGACAGCTTCTTGTACATGCGGAACAGGTTCTGGAAGGTGATGCTGGCCAGCGTCTGGTTCTCGCGCTGCACCGGCACGCCTT
>JBEVKG010000232.1:0-5217 GCA_040509765.1 Xanthomonas sp. | reverse complement strand
CCTGACCGTGGCGTCCCAGCAGGTCGTCAACGGCGCTCAGGTCATCGACGTCAACATGGACGAGGGCCTGATCGACTCGGAGAAGGCGATGGTGCGCTTTCTCAACCTGATCATGTCCGAGCCGGACATCGCGCGGATTCCTGTGATGGTCGACTCCTCCAAGTGGAGCGTGATCGAAGCCGGGCTGAAATGCCTGCAGGGCAAGAGCGTGGTCAACTCGATCTCGCTCAAGGAAGGCGAGGCGCAGTTCGTCGAACACGCGCGCAAGGTGCTGCGCTACGGCGCCGCGGCGGTGGTGATGGCGTTCGACGAGGCCGGCCAGGCCGACACCTGCGCGCGCAAGGTGGAGATCTGCACGCGCGCCTACCGCATCCTCACCGAGCAGGTCGGGTTCCCGCCGGAAGACATCATCTTCGATCCGAACATCTTCGCCGTGGCCACCGGCATCGAGGAGCACGACAACTACGCGGTCGACTTCATCGAGGCGACCCGCGAGATCAAGCGCACCCTGCCGCACTGCCACGTTTCCGGCGGTGTCTCCAACGTGTCGTTCTCGTTCCGCGGCAACGAGACCGTGCGCCAGGCGATCCATTCGGTGTTCCTGTACCACGCCATCGCCGCCGGCATGGACATGGGCATCGTCAACGCCGGCGGCATGCCGATCTACGACGAACTGGACCCGGAGCTGCGCGAGCGCGTGGAGGACGTGATCCTCAACCGCCGCCGCGACGCCACCGAACGCCTGCTGGAGATCGCCGAACGTTACAAAAAAGCGGGGAATCGGGATGCGGGAATCGGGAATCGGGAAAAGCTGGCATGGCGTGAGAAGACGGTGCGCGAACGGTTGAGCCATGCGTTGGTGCATGGCATCGACGAGTTCGTCGAGATCGACACCGAGGAAGCGCGGCAGCAGTCGACGCGGCCGCTGGACGTGATCGAAGGCCCGCTGATGGACGGCATGAACGTGGTCGGCGACCTGTTCGGCGCCGGCAAGATGTTCCTGCCGCAGGTGGTGAAATCGGCGCGGGTGATGAAGAAGGCGGTGGCCTACCTGCTGCCCTACATCGAAGCGGAGAAGCTGCGCAGCGGCGACACCGGCAAGTCCAACGGCAAGATCATCATGGCCACGGTCAAGGGCGACGTGCACGACATCGGCAAGAACATCGTCGGCGTGGTCCTGGCCTGCAACAACTTCGACGTGATCGACCTGGGGGTGATGGTGCCGACCCAGACCATCCTCGACCGCGCCCGCGCCGAGAACGCCGACATCATCGGCCTGTCCGGGCTGATCACCCCGTCGCTGGAAGAGATGACCCACGTCGCCCGCGAAATGCAGCGCCAGGGCTTCTCGATGCCGCTGCTGATCGGCGGCGCCACCACCTCGCGCGCGCACACCGCGCTGAAGATCGACCCGCACTATGCGGCGCCGACGGTCTGGGTCAAGGACGCCTCGCGCGCGGTGGGCGTGGCGCAATCGCTGATCTCGCGCGAACTGCGCGCGGCCTTCGTCGCCGCCAACGACGCCGACTACGCGGAAATCCGCCAGCGCCACAAGAACCGCGGCGACGCCAAGCGCCTGGTCTCGCTCGCGCACGCGCGCGGGCAGCGCTTCGACGGCGGCTGGGACGCCTACACCCCGCCGGCCCCGCGCCAGCCCGGCCTGCACGTGTTCGACGACTACCCGCTGGACGAGCTGATCCCGCTGATCGACTGGACCCCGTTCTTCCAGGCCTGGGAACTGGCCGGCAAGTTCCCGGCGATCCTCACCGACGAGATCGTCGGCCAGCAGGCCAGCGAGCTGTACCAGGACGCGCAGGCGATGCTGCAGCAGATCGTCGCGGACAAATGGCTGACCGCCAAGGCCGTGTTCGGGCTGTGGCCGGCGCAGTCGGTGGGCGATGACGTTGTGGTCCTGACGGAGCGGGAATCGGGAGACTGGAGTCGGGAATCGTCAGGCGATCCTGCGCCGCTCGACCATTCCCGATTCTCCATTCCCCATTCCCTGCATTTTTTGCGGCAACAGGTCGACAAACCCGCAGAGCGCCCGGACTTCTGCCTGGCCGACTTCATCGCCCCGCGCGACAGCGGCAAGCAGGACTGGATCGGTGCGTTCGCGGTCACCGCCGGCATCGGCATCGAGCCGCATGTGGCGCGCTTCGAGGCCGCGCACGACGACTACAACGCGATCCTGCTCAAGGCGCTGGCCGACCGCCTGGCCGAGGCGCTGGCCGAGCGCCTGCACCAGCGCGTGCGCAGCGAGTTCTGGGGCTATGCCGGCGACGAAACGCTGGACAACGAGGCGCTGATCGCCGAGCGCTACCGCGGCATCCGTCCCGCGCCCGGTTACCCGGCCTGCCCCGACCACAGCGAGAAGCAGACCCTGTTCGCGCTGCTCGACGCCGGGCGCAACGCCGGCATGTCGCTGACCGAGAGCTTCGCGATGCTGCCGACCGCGGCGGTGTCCGGCTACTACTTCAGCCACCCGCAGAGCCAGTACTTCGTGGTCGGGCGGCTGGGCAAGGACCAGCTCGCCGACTACGCCCGGCGCAAGGGCGTCTCGCTGCAACAGGCCGAGCGCTGGCTGGCCTCGAACCTGGACTACGATCCGGAGTGAACCGGGGCCGGTCCGACCGACGCCCCGCATCGCCTGCCCCGGCACCCACCCGCGCCCCTTCCCGCCCACCGCCCATGTCCATGCCCATGCCCATGTCCACCCCGTCCCCGCTGAAGATCGTGGTCACCGGCAGCGCCGGCCGGGTCGGCCGCGCGGTCCACATCCGGCTCGCGCGCGAGCATCGGGTCAGTGGCTTCGACCGGACGCCCTGCTCCACCACCGAGTGGGTCGGCGACCTCGACGATGCCGCGCTGCTGGCGCGGGCACTGCAGGACGCGGACGCGGTGATCCACACCGCCGCGCTGCATGCCCCGCACGTCGCGCATGTGCCGGCGGCACGCTTCCGCCAGGTCAATGTCGACGGCACGCGCCGCGTCCTGGATGCCGCGGCGGCGGCCGGCGTGCGCCGCATCGTGTTCACCAGCACCACCGCGTTGTACGGCAGCGCAGCCAGCCCCGAGGACACCGCCGCCTGGGTCGACGAGACGCTGACGCCGCAACCGCAGACCATCTACCACCACACCAAGCTGGAGGCCGAGGCGCTGCTGCGCGATGCCGCCGACCAGGGCGGACCGAGCGTACGCATCCTGCGCATGTCGCGCTGCTTCCCGGAACCGGTCAACGTGATGGCAGCGTTTCGCCTGCATCGCGGCATCGACGCGCGCGACGTCGCCGAGGCCCATGCCGCGGCGCTGCGGCATGCCGGACCGGCGGCCGCGACCTTCGTCATTTCCGGCGCCACCCCGTTCCTGCGCGAGGATTGCGCCGACCTGCACAGCGCGGCACCGGCGGTCCTGCAACGCCGCGCACCGGCGCTGGTGGCCGCATTCGCGCAACGCGGCTGGGCACTGCCGGAACGGATCGACCGCGTCTATTCGGCACAGCACGCGATGCAGGCGCTGGATTGGCGACCGCGCTACGGCTTCGAGGAAGTGCTGGCGCAGTACGACCAGCACGTCCCGGAGGTCCTGCCGCCCGGCGATGGCGCGGCCGCGCGCGAGTAGGCATGCGGCGGCAGGAGCGAGAATCTCGCGCACTCCAGCTCCACGAGACGCTTCGCGCCGACCCTCACCCCAACCCCTCTCCCGACGGGAGAGGGGCTTCGGGCTCAGCGCAGCAACACCGAAATGCCGAGGCCGCCCTGCCAGTCCGGGGTCTGCGACGACAGGCCGCGCAGTACCGACAGATCCAGTTGCACGCGCTCGGCGAACAGCCAGGTGACACCGCTGCCGACGGCGCGCATCGCGTCCTCGCCGCCGCCGATGCCGGCCTCGACGTAGGCGCTCAGCGTGTCGCCGGCATAGAAGGTGTAGCTCGGCGAGACGCTCCAGCCGGAACCGTCCTCGCTGTCGCTGACATTGCCGTACAGCGCCACGCTGCGTCCCTCGGGCAGGTCCCAGCCGGCGCTCACGCCCAGGTCGTAGCGGTGGCCGGCATCGCCGTACGGCGCGCGCCCGACCGGCAGGCTGGCGCTGCCGAGCAGCGCCCAGGTGACGCCGTCGGCGGCACTCGGCAGCGCCTGCTTCAGGCCGATGCTGGCATCGCCGCCGCTGTGTCCGCGCCGGTCCTGGCCGCCGCCGCGCACGCGCTGCCAGACCTGGCTGTCGACCGCCAGTTGCAGTTCGGTACGCGCGCTCAGGCCGATCCGTAGCCGGCTGTTGGCGACGTATTCGGTGCTGCGCACATCGCCGTCGCGGTCGTAGCTGCCGTCGAAGAACGCCTGCTCCCAGGCGACCTGGCCACGCTGCAGGGTGGTCGAGGCGAAGCCGATCCCGGGCCGGTCGAACGCCGGTGCGTCCTCGGCGCAGGCCACCCCGGCGCTACCGGCGTGGGCGGCCAGCAGCAGCGCGCCGCGCAGCAGCGCATCGCCGCGGCGGCGCCAATGCCACCGGCGGCCATGGCCGGTGACAACAGCTGAGGGCACCGTCCGCGATGGATGCGGCGCGACGAAACGCAGAACAGGCATGCGCGAACTCCTTGCGATGCGGGAAACGGAGGGCTGCGCCTCAGGGCGCCGGCGGCGAGTGTGCCTGCAGCGCCGCGAAGTGCGATGTGAAGCCCGGCAGCAGCACCCGGTTGCCGTAGCCGCTGAGATGATCGGCATCGAAGAACAGCGGGCGCCCGTCGCGGCTGCCGCTGCATTGCTGCGCATCGCACAGCAGCGGCAGCGGATCCCACACCGAGGCATGCGGCAGTTGCGCGGCGATGCGCTGCAGGCTCTGCAGCACCGGCGCACGGTAGCGCTGCATCGTCGCGCGCGGGATCGGGATGCCGCGCGCGCAGATCGGATTGCCGCGGTTGAACCAGTCCGAACAGCGATACGGCGGCGCGCGCAGCACCGGCTTGGGCGCCTCGAAGACGATGCGCACGCCGCGCTGCGCCAGCGGCTGCAGCAGCGCCACCGCCGCCGCTTCGCCAGCGCTGCGCGCGGCCTGCGCCGCGGCGCCTTCCTGCTCGGCCATCACCGCCGTCTCGTCGAACAGGCGGTCCTGGTCGGCCAGACGCAGCACGCGCAGGGCGGGCAGGAACAGCACGTCGCCGTCGCGCTCGTGCGCGGCGACGTCGGCCAATGTCCGGGTAGTGGAGCGGTCCCGTAGGTCCTC
>JBEVKG010000231.1:0-21803 GCA_040509765.1 Xanthomonas sp. | reverse complement strand
CGCCTACGACATCACCTGAAACGCGGGCCGCGGCGACCGACTCAGGCCATCACCTTGGCCTGCTCCAGTTCCACCTGCAGGGTGCTGGCCAGCTCGTCGCGGGCGATCTCGAACTGTTGCTCGCGCAGCAGATCCTTGACCGCGACCACGCCGCGCGCCAGTTCGTCGTCGCCGGCCAGCACCACGAAGCGGATGCCGGCGCGGGCCGCGTACTGGAACTGCTTGCCGATCTTCTTCGGCTCCATCTGCACTTCGGTGTTGATGCCGCCGGCGCGCAGGCGCCGCGCGATGTCCAGCGCGTCGTCCAGCTTGGCCTCGTCCATCAGCGCCACCATCGCCTGCACGCTGCTGGAGGCGATGCCGTCGATCAGACCGGCCTCGCGCAGTTGCCAGAACAGCCGGGTCAGGCCGATGGAGATGCCCACGCCGGGCAGCTTGGACTTGCTGTAGTGGCTGGCCAGGTCTTCGTAGCGGCCGCCCGAGCAGATCGAGCCGATCTGCGGGTAGTCGGTCAGCAGGGTCTCGTAGACGGTGCCGGTGTAGTAGTCCAGGCCGCGGGCAATGGAGAAATTCAGGCAGTACGCGCTCTCCGGCACCCCCAGCGCCTTGACCAGGGCCAGCACCTCGCGCAATTCGGCCACGCCCTCGCGCAGGATCGCGCTGGACGCCGCATCGGCCTCCAGCGCCTGCAGCCGCGCCAGCGCATCGTCATGGCCGCTGGAGCGCACCGCGACGAAGTCGAGGATGCGCTGCACCTGCTCGGCGGGAATGCCGAAGCCCTCCCCGGCCAGCGTCTCGCGCACGTAGTCGGCGCCGCGCTTGTCCAGCTTGTCGACCTCGCGCAGCACCGCGAGCTGGCGCTCGCCCTCGGCCACGCCCAGGCTCTCGAAGAAGCCGCGCATCAGCTTGCGGTTGTTCAATTGCACGGCGAAATCGCCGATGCCCAGTTCGGCGAACACCGCGTGGATCACCGCCAGCACCTCGGCGTCGTAGCGGATGCTCAGCGCATCCTTGCCGATCACGTCGATATCGCACTGGTAGAACTCGCGGAAACGGCCGCGCTGGGCGCGTTCGCCGCGGTACACGCGCTGCATCTGGTAGCGACGGAACGGGAAGCTCAGCTCGTGCTCGTGCTCGGCCACGTACCGGGCCAGCGGCACGGTCAGGTCGAAGCGCAGCGCCAGCTCCGGCAGCCCGCCCTCGCCGCCCTCGGCCGCGGCATTGGCCAGCGCGCCGGTGGACTGCACGAAGTACACCTGGCGCTCGGTCTCGCCGCCGGACTTGGTCAGCAGCACGTCGGACAGCTCGAACACCGGGGTTTCCACCGGCAGGAACCCGAACCGCTCATAGTTGCGGCGGATGACGTCCAGCATGCGCTGGAACGCGATCTGCTCGCGTGGCAGCAATTCCATGATGCCGGGCGGCGTACGGGGCTTGATCACGTGCGGAACTCCTGCGATTCGGGGGCGAGCGGGACGCCAATTCTAGCCGCACCGGCCACGCCCGGCCGCATCGGCGTATCATTCGCCGGTGCCGAAGCCGCTGCCATGCCCATGAACAGGCCTCCTTCCGGATTCGACGTGCCGTACGCCGAACCGGCCGCCCCGCGCGCGCCGCACGGCAACGAATGCCTGCATTGCGCGGTCCGCCACCTGGCGATCTGCTCGGCGCTGGCCTGCGACGAGGTGCAGGCGCTGGAACGGGTCACCACCTCGCTGACCTATGCCACCGGCGCCACCCTGGCGCGCACCGGCGAGGCGCGGCAGGCGGTCTACACCGTCACCGCCGGCGCGCTGCGCCTGGTCCGCACCCTCGCCGACGGGCGCCGCCAGGTGGCCGGTTTCGTCCTGCCCGGCGACTACGTCGGCCTGAGCGAATCGGCCAGGCACCGCCACGACATCGAAGCCATCGCCGACAGCCGGGTGTGCCGGGTGTCGGTGGCGCAGATGCAGCAGTTGCGCACCCAGTTCCCGCACCTGGAGCGCAAGCTGCTGCAACGCGCCTGCCTGGAACTGGACGCAGCGCAGGACGCGGCGCTGTCGCTGGCGCGGCTGCAGCCGTCAGAGAAGCTGGCCGACTTCCTGCTCAAGCTGGCCGCACGCGCAGCGCGGCAGGGCGATGCCGGCAACAAGGTGGTGCTGCCGATGGGCCGTGGCGACATCGCCGACCATCTCGGCCTGACCATGGAGACGGTCAGCCGTACCTTCACCAAGCTGCGCCAGCAGGGCCTGATCGCGCTGCCGCAACTGCATGTGGTCGAGATCCGCGACTTCGCCGCGCTGCACCGGCTGGCGTCGGACGAAGACTGAGAGCGGATCGGCGCGGCGATTTTTTCGCCACGCCGCGCCAAGCGCTGACGCCACGCGGCGCCCGGCCACTTATCCACAGGATTCCCGGGCAACGCTCCACACCGCATGTGGACAACCTTGCCGCGCCGGCGTGCTGACGATGAACGGCCCCGCCTGCCGCCGCTGACAGCGGCGCCGCTGCGCCACCTCTGAACGCTTCAGCCGGGCGTCTCGGCGGTGGCGCCCGACCGGCATAGACTGCGTGCGCAACACACCTGCGGCGCCGCCGCGGTGCCGGTGGGGGGACCACTCGGAGGGCCAACATGGCCGTCGCCATCGAGATGCAACACGCCTCGCGCGCCTGCGTGATGCTGGACCGCGAGCGCGAACTGGAGTTCTGGAAGACGCATTTCGCACACAGCGCCTTCCATCAGCCCGGCTACACGTTCCACGACTACGAGCCGGCGCTGAAGCTGGCCTACGACGCCTACCTCAAGTACCACGGCCAGCGCGTGGAGGACGTGGTCGCGCAACTGCGCGACGTGTTCCTGCGCGACCATCCGCGCTCGCGCCTGGACTGGCTGCAGGTCCGCGGCATCGTCCTGGCCGCCTGGCAGCGGCTGCAGCCGTCCGACTGAGCCGGTGGGCGCGTCCACGCGCGCCCGGGGCCACGCCGCTCAGTCGGCCAGCAGCCGCGCGCGCAGCGCCGCGTAGTCCGGCGCGAGCGGCTCGGCCTGCGCCGGCCGCTGCAGCAGCGCCGCCAATGCCGGCGGCACCGGCACCGCCTGCCCGATCAGCGGCTCCACCACTCCTTCGAACTTGGCCGGATGCGCGGTGGCCGCCACCGCCCAGTCGCCGGCGTCGGCCTCCGCACCCTCTGCGCGCAGTTGCTGCAGCACATGCAGCGCGGTGGCGGTGTGCGGGCAATGCACCTCGCCGTAGCGGCGAAAACGTTCGCCGATGGTGTGGCGGATCTGCGCATCGTCCACCGAGTACGCCTGGAACTGGGTGCGCAGCGTGGCGTCGTCGCCCTGGTACAGCCAGCGCAGGCGCTCGACGTTGCTCGGCGCGCCGACGTCCATCGCATTGGCCAGGGTCGCCACGCTGGGCTGCGGCGCGTAGTCGGCGCCGGCGAAGAAGTCGGGCAGCACGCGGTTGGCGTTGGTTGCCAGCACGATCCGGCCCAGCGGCACGCCCAGGGCACGCGCCAGGATCGCGGCCATCGCGTTGCCGAGGTTGCCGGTGGGCACCACCAGGTTCAGCGGTTGCGCATGCGCGGCGTGATGCTGCAGGGCTGCATGCGCGTAGTAGCTCATCTGCGGCAGCAAACGCCCCAGGCTGATGCTGTTGGCCGAACTCAACGGTGCCTGCGCCTGCAGGTCGGCATCGTTCAGCGCCTGCTTGACCAGTGCCTGGCAGTCGTCGAAGGAGCCGGCCACGCGCAAGGCCTGGATGTTGTCGCCGAAGCAGCCGAGTTGGTGCGCCTGGCGCGGCGACACGCGCCCGTCCGGATACAGGACGACCACGCGCAGCCCGGGCTGCCGATGGAACGCGGCCGCGACCGCGGCCCCGGTGTCGCCGGAGGTGGCGACGAGGATGGTCAGCGGCGTCGCCGCACCACGCCGCAGCCGCGCCAGGCAGGCGGCCAGGAAGCGGGCGCCGAAGTCCTTGAAGGCGGCGGTCGGGCCATGGAACAACTCCAGCGCGTGGTCGCCGGGCGTGGCCAGCGGCTGCAGGGGTGCGGCGAAGTCGAAGGCTTCGGTGCAGATCGCCGGCAGTTCCGCGGCCAGGGCGTCGCCGTCGAAGAACGGCGCCAGCAGGTCCGCGGCGGTCTCGGCGAGGCTGGCGCCGGCACGCAGGTCGCGGGCGGCGGGCATGCGCTCGGGCACGTACAGGCCGCCATCGGGCGCCAGGCCGGCGGCGATGGCCTGGCTGAGCGAGACGGGGGGTGCGGCGTTACGGGTGGAGATGAAGTTCATGGTGGTTCCATTAACAGGGGGAATTCGATCGCACTGTCGTTCTTAGCTGTTGCTGTTGCTGTTGCTGTCGCTGTTGCTTTGGCTGTTGCTTTGGCTTTGGCTGTTGCTGTTGCTGTTTTGCTTCACCCGGGGTCCCCTCGGCGCGGCAGCTGCGGCGGGCGAACACCCGAAGGGCGACGCGCAGGATGCGCGTCGTTTTTCGCCGGCACATGGATGTGCCGTCGAAAAATGCCCGTCGTGGCTGCGGACCCGGAGCGCGTTAGCGCGGAGGGCGCGCTGCGGGGTGTGCTTTCTTTTGGTTACTTTTCTTTGCACAAGCAAAGAAAAGTGACTCGCCGTCAGGCGAAAGCTTTGCTCTTGCTCTTGCTGCTACCGCAGTTGGATTGTAGAAGCGGCTTCAGCCGCGACAGGCATGACCGATTGTATGGGTCGCGGCTGAAGCCGCTCCTACAGTTCAATTCATCTGATGCATCAGTTAAAAGCAAAGGCTTTCGCCCTTGCGGGCGAGTTACTTTTCTTTGCTCGCGCAAAGAAAAGGTAACCAAAAGAAAGCGCGCCCTGCCTCGCGCCCTCCGCGCTGCGCGCTCCGGGTCCGCGTCCAGCCCGGGGATCCGCGGAAGGGGCATCCTGCCCCTGCCGCGGACGGCGCACATCCATGTGCGCCGCCCCTTCGGGGTTTTTCCCCGCGCTGGCCGCCGCTTCGGAAGGGAACCCGGTAAATCAAAAGCCGGGGCAACAGCCAAATCACAGCAACAACAACAGCAAAGGCAAGTGCAACAGCGAGCGCAACCGCAACTGCAACCGCTGAAGCTGCTTCGGTTGAGCACCTACGACGCAACTCTTGCGCGCGTCTGCACACCGCAAGCGCAACACCTCTAACCCTTCTCCAGGCACCCCGACCATGGCCACCCCCGACCTGCCGACCTTCGACAAGATCCTCATCGCCAATCGCGGCGAGATCGCCTGCCGGGTGATCGCCACCTGCCGCCGGCTCGGCATCGCCACCGTGGCCGTGTACTCCGACGCCGACCGCGATGCCCGCCACGTGCGCCTGGCCGACGAGGCCGTGCACATCGGCGCCGCGCCGGCGCGCGACAGCTACCTGCGCGGCGAGCGCATTCTCGAGGCCGCGCAACGCAGCGGCGCGCAGGCCATCCATCCCGGTTACGGCTTCCTGTCCGAGAACGCCGAATTCGCCGAGGCCTGCGCCGCGCGCGGACTGGTGTTCATCGGGCCGCCGCCGGCGGCGATCCGCGCCATGGGCGACAAGAGCGCGGCCAAGGCGCTGATGCAGGCGGCCGGGGTGCCGCTGACGCCTGGCTACCATGGCGAACGGCAAGACCCGGAATTCCTGCGCGCCCAGGCCGCGGCCATCGGCTACCCGGTGCTGATCAAGGCCAGCGCCGGCGGCGGTGGCAAGGGCATGCGCCGGGTCGATCGCGACGAGGAGTTCGCGGCCGCGCTCGCCGCCTGCCAGCGCGAGGCGCAGGCAGCGTTCGGCAATGCGCACGTGCTGGTGGAGAAGTACGTGCTGCGGCCGCGGCACATCGAGATCCAGGTGTTCGGCGACAGCCACGGCGAGCTGGTGTATCTGTTCGAGCGCGACTGCTCGGTGCAGCGTCGCCACCAGAAGGTGCTGGAGGAAGCCCCCGCGCCGGGCATGGACGCGCCGCGGCGTGCGGCGATGGGCCAGGCCGCGGTGGAGGCGGCGCGCGCGGTCGGCTATGTCAGCGCCGGCACCGTGGAGTTCATCGTCGCCCCCGACGGCGCGTTCTACTTCATGGAAATGAACACCCGCCTGCAGGTGGAACATCCGGTCACCGAGTGCATCACCGGCACCGATCTGGTGGAGTGGCAGCTGCGCGTGGCCGCCGGCCAGCCGCTGCCGCTGCGCCAGCACGAACTGGCGATCCGCGGCCATGCGCTGGAAGCGCGGCTGTACGCCGAAGACCCGGCGCGCGGCTTCCTGCCCTCGATCGGCACGCTGCAGCACCTGCGCCTGCCCGCCACCGACGCGCATACCCGCGTCGATGCCGGCGTCGAACAGGGCGACGTGATCGGCCCGCACTACGATCCGATGATCGCCAAGCTGATCGTGTGGGATGCGACCCGTGAGCGCGCGCTGCGGCGCATGCAGGCGGCGCTGGCCGCATGCCAGGTGGTCGGCGTGTCGACCAATGTCGCGTTCCTGCAGCGCCTGGTCGGCACCACTGCGTTCGCGCAGGCGGACTTGGACACCGCGCTGATCGAGCGCGAGCACGCCGCCCTGTTCGATACGCCAGAGCCCACCACGGACGCGCTGTGGAGCCTGGCCGCGCTGGCCTGGCAACTGCACGCACCGGCGCCGGCCGCGCACGCTGCCGATCCGCACTCGCCGTGGGACCTGCGCGACGGCTGGCGGCTGGGCGCACCGGCGCCGCATGCGCTGACGTTGCAGCACGGCGAAACCCAGCACACGCTGCAGCTGACCGCGCATGCAGGCGGCTGGCGGATCCGTGCAGCGCAGGCGCAGGACGTGCTGGAAGCGACCGGCCGGCTGCGCGACGGGCGCCTGTCCGCGTTCCTCGGCACCCAACGGGTGCAGGCCGATGCGGTGTTCGCCGGCACGCACCTGCACCTGTTCGTCGACGGCCACGGCTACCTGTTCGAACGCCATGACCCGGTCGCCGATGCGGACCAGCCGGCGGTGGAGAGTGGCGGGCTGACCGCGCCGATGCCGGGGCGCATCGTCGCCCTGCTGGTCGCGCCCGGCACCCAGGTGCGCCGCGGCACGCCGCTGCTGGTGCTGGAGGCGATGAAGATGGAACACACCCTGCAGGCACCGGCCGACGGCACCGTGCACGGCTTCCGCGTGCGCGAGGGCGAGCTGGTCGGCGACGGCGTGGCGCTGCTGGACTTCGAGGCGGCCTGAGCGTCGCGCGCCAGGCCGCGGTCGCCAAGGCCGCAGCGAAGCGTCACACTCGGCGCTGGTCCATCGCCCTGCCTGCGCCATGAAACTCACTGCCCACGTTCTCGACGGCCCCACCCTCGACGTGCGCCCGGCACCGCGCGAGCGGCCGTGGATGGACCGGACCGCCGAGCGCTATGCCTACCGCTGCCTGCCGCTGGACATCGCCAACGCGCACGGCTGGGAACTGCTGTGCCAGACCGCGTTCGAGGCCGAGTGGACCGGCGGCAACGCGCTCGACGACGTGCGCGTGCAGCCGGCGCCGGGCACGCACGCGCCGGCGGTCAGCCATTTCGGCTACGGCGTGCTCACCTTCCACGTGCCGTGCCTGTTCCGCACCGAGGCCGGCGTGGACCTGTACGTCACCGCGCCGGTGAATCGGCCCAAGGACGGCATCGCCGGGCTCACCGGGCTGATCGAGACCGATTGGAGCCCGTACACCTTCACCATGAACTGGCAGTTCACCCGGCCCGGCCGGGTCCGGTTCGAGGCCGGCGAGCCGTTCTGCCACTTCTTCCCGGTGCAGCGCCGCGTCCTGGCCGAGACCGAGCCGCGCTGGCAGCCGTTGTCGCAGACACCGGAACTGGAGCGCGAGCACCTGGACTGGATGCGCAGCCGCGGACAGTTCCTGCACGAGCTGGAACAGCCCGACTCCGACGCCAGCCGCGAAGGCTGGCAGCGCAGCTACTTCCGCGGACCGGCGCCAGGGCGGTGCCCGGCCGGCGTCGAGCATCGGGTCAAGTTACGGCTGGCGCCGTTCACCCGCAGCGACGACGCGGAGTGACTGCCGCTCAGCGTGCGTGGCGCTGGCGCACGCGGCTGGACAGGCGGAACACGCCGTAGGCCAGCAGCATGCCCACTATCCCGGCAACGGCGTGCGCCCAGTCGAACACGCGCGGACCAATGCCGCCGACCTGGTCGCCCCACAGGTTGAACAGCACCAGGACGATGGCGGTGAGCCCCAGGCCGGCGATGAACGCGGCGCGGTTGGCGCCCAGCGCGTAGAACAGGAACGGCAGGCCCAGCCCGATCAGAAAATGCACCGGGAAGAAGTAGACGGAACCGTAGGGCCGCAGCAGCGACCAGACGATGGCGGCGAAGACGGCGACGAAGACGAACAGGCCCAGCGACAGCGCGCGGGTCCTGGCGGGGGGAAGGCGTGGCTCGATCATGCGTCACCTGCAGGCAATCGGCGACCGTAGCCGAGTGCGGATCACGGCCCGGTCAAGACGCTGCACAGCGCAATCGGCTACGTGAGCTCAACGCGCGGATCGACACCACTGCCGTTCGCACGGCACGCCGTCGTGGTTGCCGTCCATCTCCACGCCGGGGCAGTGCTGCAGGAAGTACACCGCTTCGGCACAGGAGGTCATCTGCGCGCAGTGCGTACGGCCGTCGCACTGGAACGCCGGCGCTGCGGTGGGCGGGGCGTGTGCCGTGGCGGCTGGCGAAGCGAGCGATGGCGGCGCTGCGGGAGTCGCCTGCGGTGCCGCCACGAAGCGCAGCGCCGCATAGGCGGCGACCGCGAGCACCGCCAGCAGCATCAGTACGCCGAGCCAGAGTCCGCGACGTGCACGCGGTGCGGCCAGCGCACGCGTCGGCACCGCCGGTGCGCGACCAGGCCGCATCACCCGCAAGGCCCGCGGCCGCCCCTGCGCGTCGTGTTCCAGGTCGAAGGAGATCAGCTCGCCCACCCGCGGGGGCGCGCCGTCGGCGGGAAACGCCGCGCGTTGCACCTCGGCCTCGGTCTCGCGATGCGCCAGGCGCACCCGGCCACAGCCGCGCTCCTCGTTCCACTGAATCAAGGTCCCGTGCGTGCGCATGGCGTCACCGCAAGAAAGTGCATCGCCGCGGTGGACGCCGCCGTGCCCGGTGCATCCACCGTCCCCAACCGCGCCTGCCCGCTCCCGCCAGGCGCAGCCCCGCGTGCAGCATGCCACGGCCGGGACATCCGCGCTGGACGGCCGCGCCCCCTGCCTGCGGCAGGCCGGCTGCGGCGGCCTGGCGCGCCGTCCGCTCGCCATCGCAACGCGGGCCGGGGCAACTGTCTACCACCGGCTGCGCGGCGCTCGCTAGAGTCCGAAGCGTCGAGCAACGCCGACGCCCGCACACCGCGCGGCGCTGGCGATCGACGCGCAACCCGGCATCGCGGCCGCCACCTGGCGCCGCCCCTGCAGCATTCGTCCCCCGATGCTGCCCTGCCGGGTCCGCGCGTTTCCCCCACGCTCGACGCAACTCGACGCAACAGGATTGTTCAGCGCAGTTGGCTTCCCCCCCCACGGGGTCAAAAGAACGACATGGACATGGCGTCGGTCCGCTGGACCGTTTCCACAGCACCGCCGCCGCGCGGTCGCGGTGGACGCTGCCCTCTCCCATCGCGTCTCTCGTTTCGTCTGTGCGCGCAGGCGAGAATGTCGCCATTCGCAACGCCGCCCTTCAGTGTTGCGCCACCGGCAGCACCACATCCATCAGCGTGGCGTCGTCCGGATCCGGCGTGGCCTTGAAACCGAGCTGCTGGCACATCGCCAGCATGGTGCGGTTCTCGCGCAGCACCTGGCCTTCGACCATCTTCAGGCCGAGCCAGCCGGCGTACTCGATCATGATCCGCATCAGTTGCCAGCCGATACCGTGGCCCTTGAGGTCGGAGCGGATCAGGATGCCGTATTCGCCGCGGTCGTAATCGGCGTCGGCATGCAGGCGCACCGCGCCGAGCATGTCGCCGCTCCGCGGCTCGATCGCCACCAGCGCGATCGAGCGTGCGTAGTCGAGCTGGGTCAGGCGCGCGATGAATTCGTGGCTGAAATGCTTGACCGCCTGGAAGAAGCGCAGGCGCAGGTCCTCGTCGGTGACCCGGGCAAAGAAGCTGCGGAACAGCGCATCGTCCTCCGGCCGCACCGGGCGCACCAGCGCGGCGCTGCCGTCGTTGAGCACGATGCGTCGCTCCCACTCCTTGGGATACGGGAAGATCGCGAAACGCGGATGGCCGCGGCCCTTGTGCAGGCGCCGCGACGGCGCCACCGCCACCCGCGCGTCGACCGCGATCACCCCGTCGCGGTCGGCCAGCAGCGGATTGATGTCCAGCGCGCGGATCTCCGGCAGGTCGGCGGCCAGTTGCGCCAGCTTCACCAGCACCATCGCCACCGCCCGCTCGTCGGCGGCCGGCACGTCGCGGTAGGCCTTGAGGATGCGGCTGACGCGGGTGCGGCCGATCAGTTCGTGGGCCAGGCGCAGGTCCAGCGGCGGCAGCGCCAGCGCCTTGTCGTCGATCACCTCCACCGCGGTGCCGCCGCGACCGAACACGATCACCGGGCCGAAGGTGGGATCGTCGGCGATGCCGGCGATCAGCTCACGCGCCTTCGGCCGCAGCAGCGAGGGCTGCACCAGCACGCCGTCGATGCGCGCCTCCGGGCGCGCGGCGCGCGCGCGGGCGAGGATGCCCTCGGCCGCATCGCGCACCGCCTCCACGCTGACCAGGTTGAGACGCACGCCGTCCACGTCGGACTTGTGCGGGATGTCCGGCGAATGGATCTTCACCGCCACCGCCGAGCCCTGCGCCAGCATCGACGCGGCCACCCGCGCCGCCGCCTCGGCATCGGCGGCGTGCGCCACCGGTGCGGTGGGGATGCCGTAGGCGGCAAGCAGCCGGGTGGTCGCCAGCGGGTCCAGCCAGGTCTGTCCGGCGGCCAGGGCGGCGTCGACGATGCCGCGCGCGGCGGCGGCGTCGAAGGCGAAATCGTCGGGCAGGCTCGGCGGCGTTTCCATCAGCGCCGCCTGCGCCTCGCGGTAGCGCACCAAGTGCATGAAGCCGCGCACCGCATCGGCCTCGGTGGCGTAGGTGGGGATGCGCGCGGCATTGAGCGTGGCGGTGGCGCTTTCGTCGTTGCCCAGCCACACCGCGAACACCGGCTTGTCGCGGTGATGGCGCGGGCGCTGGCCGAGGATGCGGGTCAGCGCCTGCGCCGCGTCGGCGGAGGAAGTGAACGCGGTCGGCACGTTGACCACCAGCACCGCGTCGTTCTCCGGATCGTCCAGCAGCGCGCCGGCGGCAGCGGCGTAGCGCTCGCCGTCGGCGTCCACCACGATGTCCACCGGATTGCGGTGCGACCACTCCTGCGGCAGCGCCGCGTCCAGCCGCTGCTGGATGGGCGCCGACAGCGCGGCCAGGGTGCCGCCGAGATCGGCCAGGGTGTCCACCGCCAGGCGGCCGACGCCACCACCGTTGCTGAGGATGGCCAGGCGCCGGCCGGGGAAGGTGCTGAGCCGGCCCAGCGTCTCGGCCGCGGCGAACAGTTCGTCCAGCGCGCGCACCCGCAGCAGGCCGGCGCGGGCGAACGCGGCGCCGTACACCGCATCGGAACTGGCCAGCGCCTGCACGTGGGTGTCGGCGTTGGGATCGATGCGCAGCTGCCGGCCCGATTTCACCACCACCACAGGCTTGGCGCGCGCGGCCGCGCGCGCGGCGGACATGAACTTGCGCGCGTCGCGGATGTGTTCGACGTAGAGCAGGATCGCGCGGGTGCGGTAGTCGGTGGCGAAGTAGTCGAGCAGGTCGGCGAAATCCACGTCCAGCGCGTCGCCCAGCGACACCACTGCGGAGAAGCCGACCGCGCGCGCCACGCCCCACTCCACCAGCGCCGCGGCGATGGCGCTGGATTCGGAAATCAGCGCCAGGTCGCCCGGCTGCGGGCAGTGCGCGGCGATGCTGGCGTTGAGCCGCGCATGCGGCGCGATCACGCCCAGGCAGTGCGGGCCGAGGATGCGCAGGCCCTTGGCGCGCGCGGCGCTCTCCACCCGCGCCGCGGCCGACCCCGGCCCGCTGCCGAGCCCGGCGGTGAGGATGATCGCCGCGGCGACGCCGCGCCGCGCGGCGATCGCCACGATGCGCGGCACCATCCGCGCCGGTGCGGTGATGACCACCAGGTCCGGCACCCACGGCAGGTCGGTGAGGCGACGCACCGTGGGCACGCCGTCGATCTCGCGGTAGCGCGGGCTGACCCAGCCGATCTGCCCGGGAAACCCGGCCGCGCGCAGGCTACGCACCACCGCGCGCCCGGCCGAGCGCTCGCGCGGGCTGCCACCGACGATGGCGACCGAGGCGGGGCGGAACACGGACTGCAGGTGATAGGTGCTCATGGCGGCGGCGGAGGCGAGCGAATGCGCTAACGGTACACGGCTGGCCGCGGCGCGGGGATGATCGGGGTCTTGCGGCCGACCGTACCGCGGGTTCGGCGACCGGTCGCACTGTCGCGATTCCGGCCTCCGCGCGTCGGGGCTGAAGCCCCTCCCACAGGGCTTCGGTCGGCGGCCCGGTACTCACGGTTCGCGTGTGTTGCTGGATCAGGAGTGTCACCGACGGCAGCACTTCCTCCTTGGAGCGCTTCATGACACCTCGGCTCACCCGTTTCTGCCGCGCATCGCGCCATGTCGTAGGAGCGGCTTCAGCCGCGACGAGGCGTTACCGGTAAGGCACGGTCGCGGCTGAAGCCGCTCCTCCGCGTGTGCGCTTGTGCTTGCTCGAGGCGCCCTTCAGGCGCGACGCGACCACGCCACAGGCCACAAGCACAGCGCTCTGACCAAACGGCGATCCCCTTCTCCACAGCAAGTCCAGCAGTACCGTCCATCCGCCCCCGACCTCTCGGATTCGTCGAGCCCAGCGAACACCCGCCCCCACAACCCGGGTCAGCACCCGGTCGCATTGGCGGCCGCATAATGCGGCGATGGAGACGACTCGTGCATAGCGGCGGCCTGGAACTGGCGCTGGTGCTGCTGCTGGCCGCGGTGATCGCGGTGCCGGTGTTCAAGCGCCTGGGCCTGGGCGCGGTGCTGGCCTACCTGGCCGCGGGCGTGGTGCTGGGGCCGGACGGGCTGGGCTTCGTGCAGGACACCGAGCGCATCCTCAACGCGGCCGAGATCGGCGTGGTGATGCTGCTGTTCCTGATCGGCCTGGAACTGTCGCCGGCGCGGCTGAAGCTGATGCGGCATGCGGTGTTCGGCGCCGGCAGCGCCCAGGTCGCGCTGACCGCGCTGCCGCTGGGCGCGCTGGCGCTGTGCATGGGCCTGAACTGGAAGAGCGCACTGGTGATCGGCCTGGCGCTGGCGCTGTCCTCCACCGCGGTGGGTCTGCAGTTGCTGGCCGAGCGCAAGGCGCTCAACAGCGACTACGGCCGGCTCGGCTTCGCCATCCTGCTGTTCCAGGACCTGATCGCGATCCCGCTGCTGGCCGCGGTGCCGCTGCTCGGCGGCGCCAAGAACGACACCCTGACCTGGTCGGAAGTGGGCCAGGCACTGGGTGCGCTGGCGCTGGTGGTGCTGTGCGGGCGCTTCGTGCTGCGCCACCTGTTCCGCACGGTGGCACGCACGCGCATGCCCGAGGTGTTCACCGCCAGCGCGCTGCTGGTGGTGCTGGGCAACGCCTGGTTCCTGCAGAAGGCCGGGCTGAGCCCCAGCCTGGGCGCGTTCCTGGCCGGCGTGCTGCTGGCCGATTCGGAGTTCCGCCACGAGCTGGAGGCGCAGATCGAGCCGTTCCAGGGCCTGCTGCTGGGCGTGTTCTTCATCGCCGTGGGCATGGGTATCGACCTGGACCGCATCGTCGCCGAGCCCTGGCTGATCGCCGGCGCCGTGGCCACGCTGCTGCTGGTCAAGTTCGCGCTGCTGGCCGGCATCGGCCGGGTGCTGCGCCTGCCCTGGCGCAGTGCGCTGCTGCTGGGCAGCCTGCTGTGGCTGGGCGGCGAGTTCGCCTTCGTGGTGTTCACCGAGGCGCAGCGCGTGCGCCTGCTCGACGACGCCACCCACGACCGCCTGGTCGCGGTGGTCGGCGTGTCGATGGCGCTGACGCCGCTGCTGCTGATCGGCATGCAGCGCCTGCTCGGCGCCAACGAGGCGGGCAAGGGCAAGCGGCCGCCGGTGCCGGCGGCACAGTACGACACGGTGGAGACGCAGCGCGCGCAGGTGCTGATCGCCGGCATGGGCCGCTTCGGCCAGATCGTGGCGCGCCTGCTGACCGCGCAGCGCATCCCGTTCGTCGCGCTGGAACACAATCCGGACACGGTGGAGGACCTGCGCCGCTTCGGCAACAAGCTCTACTACGGCGACCCCAGCCGCCCGGAGCTGCTGCGCGCGGCCGGCAGCGACGACATCCGCATCTTCGTGGTGGCGATGGACGACCCGGAGACCAACATCAAGACCACGCGGCTGATCCGCCGGCTCTACCCCACCGCCAAGGTGCTGGCGCGCGCGCGCAACCGCCAGCACGCCTGGCGGCTGATGGACCTGGGCGCCGAACCGTTCCGCGAGGTGTTCGCCTCCAGCCTGGAACTGAGCGAGCAGGTGCTGCTCGGCCTGGGACTGGACGCGGCCACCGCGCGCGACCGCATCGCCCGCTTCCGCGAGCACGACACGCAACTGCTGCGCGCCCAGCACCTGGTCTACGACGACGACGCGGCCGTGGTGCAGACCGCGCGTGCGGCGCGTGCCGACCTGACCAAGCTGTTCGAGGCCGACGTCAACGATCCGACGGCGGGGCCGGCGGATGCGACGGGCGCGGGGCAGCCGCGCGGTTGAGGCTGGCGGCGTGGGTGCGGCCAGGGGAGCGTGGTCTGCAATGTTGCTGGCGTGCGATGCGGTGTGCGGTCGCGTCGCTGCCGCGCACGGCGGGACGCCACCTCCATGCGCGACCGGGTCGCGATGGGGATACCGACCAACCGCCAGGCTGCGCCCGGATTGCGACATGATGCGGGCGTCATCTGGCATGGTCGCGTCGGGGCTGAAGCCCCTCCCACAATGAAGGTCGGCGGTCGCGTCGCTGCCGCGCACGGCAGGCACGCCGCCTCCGTGCGCGACCGGGTCGCGATGGGGCTGCCGACCTACCGCCAAGCTGCGCCCGGATTGCGACATGACGCGGCAGTCATCCGGCATGGTCGCGTCGGGGCTGAAGCCCCTCCCACAATGACCGTCGACAGCGTCCACGGCGGTGACGCCGTTGCTGGCTTCGACCACAGAGACGATAGGACCAGGCATGACATGCCGGTTCGCCAAAGCCGGTGCCCGGCAAGCGCGCGATGTCAGGACACCGCCGATCCTTCCACTGTGGGAGGGGCTTCAGCCCCGACTGCAGGATCCGGCCGCCGCCGCTGCGCCGCTCCTGCTGACATGCAGGCATCTCCCCGAGCACCGGCGCTCACGCCAGTGCCCGGGGCACCGCTTCAACGCTTGCGCGCGGGACGCTGTGCGGCGCCGCTCGCCGCGCGCTTGACGGCTTTTTTCGCGGCGCTCCTGGCGCCCTTCTTCGCCGCCGGCGTCTTCGCTGGCGCCGCGGCGGCCTTGCTCTTGTTCGACTTGCGCGGCGTGGCGGACGCCGAGGCATTGTCTGTCTTGGCCACGCTGCGCTTGGGCGCCGGCGTCACCGGCCGGGTTTCGGTCGTGGCGAGCGCCTCGGCCTGGCGTCGCGGCGGCGGGCGGCGCCCGGCGGTCAGGGTGCGCCAGGTGTGGCCGCCGTTGAGCGCCAGCAACGCATCGGCGGCGGCCGGGCCGGCGCTGCCGGCCGGGTACTGCGGGGTCTCGTCGGCCGAGGTCTGCCAGGCATCGAGGATCGGCTGCACGATGGTCCAGGCCGCCTCGACCATGGTCGCGTCCTGGAACAGCCCGGCCTCGCCGTGCATGCAGTCCTGCAGCAGGCGCTCGTAGCCCACCGTGTACTCCTTGGGGAACCAGTCGCGGTAGCGAAAGTCCATGCGCACCGGCGCCAGGCTGACCCGCGCGCCCGGGCGCTTGACGTCGAACTGCAGCGAGATGCCCTCGTCGGGCTGGATGTGCAGCACCAGCCAGTCGGGACCGTAGCCGCCGATCTCGGCGCTGCGCAGCGGCGCCAGCGGCGCCGGCTTGAAGCGGATCGCGATCTCGGTGGTGCGCTCGCGCAGGCGCTTGCCGGTGCGCAGGTAGAACGGCACGCCGGCCCCGCGCCAGGTGTCGACCTGCAGCTTCATCGCCACGTAGGTCTCGGTGTTGGAGTCCGGCGGCACCGTGTCTTCCTCGCGGTAGCCGGGCACGGCGTTGCGGCCGATCGCGCCGGCCGCGTACTGGCCGCGGACCACGTCGGCCGGACTCAGCGGCCGCACCGCCTCGATCACCTCGGCGCGGCGGCGCAGCATCGCCGCCGGCGTGAACGCCGCCGGTGGCTCCATGGCGATCATCGCCAGCAACTGGAACAGATGATTGGGCACCATGTCGCGCAGGCAACCGGTGGGGTCGTAGAAGCCGCCGCGGCCTTCCACGCCGATGGTCTCGGCCGCGGTGATCTGCACGTGGTCGATGCGGTCGCGGTTCCACACCGGCTCGAACAGGCCGTTGGCGAAGCGGAAGGCGAGGATGTTCTGCACCGTTTCCTTGCCCAGGAAATGGTCGATGCGGAACACCTGGTCCTCGTCGAGCACGCGGCCGACGATGGCGTTGAGCTCGCGTGCGCTCTGCAGGTCGTGGCCGAACGGCTTTTCCACGATCACCCGCCGCCAGCCCTGGCCCTCGCGCTGGCGCACCAGCCCGGCCGCGCCCAGGTGTTCGATCACCGGAGCGAAGAAGCGCGCGGCCGTGGCCAGGTAGAACAGCACGTTGCCGCCGGTGCTGTACTGCGCGCCGACCTTCTCCAGCAGCGCGCCCAGCGTGCGGTAGGCGCCGTCATCGTTGAAGTCGCCGCGCAGGTAGTGCAGGCGCGAACGCAACCAGCCCCAGACCTCCTCGTCCAGCCCATCGGCCTTGAACTCGGCGTCGCGGTCGGCCATCAGCCCACGCATCGTATCGCCGAGCATGCGCCGCCACGCCACCTCGCTGACCTCGCCGTGGTCCACGCCGATCACCGCGAACTCTTCGGGCAGGGCGCCACTGTGGCGCAGGTTGTACAGCGCCGGCAGCACCAGGCGCCGGGTCAGGTCGCCGCGGGCGCCGAACACCACGATCAGGCAGGGAGGGGTGGTCTGGGAGGCATCGCTCATGGATGGGTGTCCTGTTCGCCGATCAAGCCATGCAGGCGCAATGCCGCGTGGACCAGCGCCACGTGCGAATAGCCCTGCGGGAAATTGCCGAGCATGCGGCCGCTGCGCGGGTCGTATTCCTCGGCCAGCAGGCCGACGTCGTTGCACAGCCCGAGCAGGCGCTCGAACAGGGTGCGCGCCTGTTCGCGGCGGCCGAGCAACGTGTAGTTCTCCACCAGCCAGAAACTGCAGGCGATGAAGGTGCCCTCGCCGGCCGGCAGGCCGTCGCCGCTGGCGTCGTCGGCGCGGTAGCGCTCGACCAGGCCGTCGATGCTCAGGCGTTCGGCGATGGCGTCGGCGGTGGCGGCCACGCGCGGATCGTCCGGCGGCAGGAAGCCGACCAGCGGGATCAGCAGGGTCGCCGCGTCCAGGCGCTCGCTGCCGTAGCTCTGCACGAAATAACCGTCGCGGTGCACGCCCTGCGCCAGCACCTGCGCATGGATCTCGTCGGCCAGCGCGCGCCAGTGCGCGCGTTGCGCGGCATCGGCATCGGTGACGCCGTCGCGCGCGCCGCAGTCGAACGCCAGCCATGCCATGACCTTGGAATGGACGAAGTGCTGGCGCTTGTCGCGGATCTCCCAGATGCCTTCGTCCGGTTCGCGCCAGCGCTGCTCCAGTACCTCCAGCAACTGCCGCGCCAGCGAGCGGCCATGCACCGCGGTGGCCATGCCCTCGTGGTGGCCGCGATGGAACGCGGCGATCACTTCGCCATAGACGTCGAGCTGGAACTGGCCGACCGCGGCATTGCCCACGCGCACCGGCGAGGCGCCTTCGTAGCCGGGCAGCCAGTCCACCTGCCATTCGGACATGCGCCGCTCGCCGCCGATGCCGTACAGGGCCTGCAACTGATCCGGCGAACCGGCCACGGTGCGCTGCAGCCAGCCATGGAAGGCGGCGGCCTCGTCGAAATAGCCGGCCGAGCGCAATGCGGTCAGGGTGAACACCGCATCGCGCAGCCAGCAGAAACGGTAGTCCCAGTTGCGCTCACCGCCGAGGCGCTCGGGCAGCGAGGTGGTCGGCGCGGCGACGATGGCGCCGGTGGGCAGGTAGCTCAGGCCTTTGAGCACCACCAGCGAGCGCCGCACCGCCTCGGTCCACGGGCCGGCGTGCAGGCAGCGATGCGACCAGCCATGCCAGAACGCCTCGGTCTGCGCCAGCGCCTGCTCCGGCGCCAGCAACGGCGGCAGCTCCAGGTGCGAGGCGCCGTGGCTGAGCACGAACCAGGTGCTCTCGCCGGCCTCCAGCTCGAACTCGGCCTCGGTGGCGAAGCCGTGGCCGTGCATGGTCTGGGGGCTGCGCAGCGCGATCTGGTCCGGCCCGGCCACCGCCTGCAGGCCGCCGTCGATCTGCGACACCCAGGGAATGGTGCGCCCGTAGTTGAAACGCAGCTGCAGCTGCATGCGCAGCGGCACCCGGCCATGCAGGCCGCGCACGATCCGCACCACGTGGTTGTGCATCACCTCGTCGTGGCTGGCGACCATGAAGTCGACCAGCGCCACCGCGCCGGTGTCGGTCTCGAAGCGCGTCTCCAGTACCAGGCTGCCGTCGCGGTAGGCGCGGGTGCTGGTGAAGTCGCCTTGCGGCGCGATCGCCCAGCGGCCGTGGTCCGGTTCGCCGAGCAGGGCGGCGAACAGGGCATCGGAATCGAAGCGCGGCAGACACAGCCAGTCGATCGAGCCGCAACGGTCCACCAGAGCCGCACTGCGGCAGTTGCCGAGCATGGCGTAGTCTTCAATTCGCGAGGCCATCGTGGGCGCCGGGACGGGGAAGCGGCGAGTCTGCCAGCGCCGGTGTTTGCGTTGCGTAATCGCCGCGCGGTGCCGTTCAGGCGCGCGCAAGCAGCCGGCTGCCGCTACACTGCGCCTGCGCATGACTTCCGATCCCGCTGCCACCGCCCTGCGCACTCTGGTCCTGGAGGACGATCCGATACTGCGCGATCGCATCCTGGTGCCGGGCCTGCGCCGTTTCGGCTTCGCCGCCGACGGCTGCGGCACCGGCGCGGAACTGCAGCAGCGGGTGCAACGCGACGGCGCCGAGATCGTGGTGCTGGATGTCGGCCTGCCCGACACCGACGGCTTCACCCTGGCCGGCGCGCTGCGCCAGCAGTACCCGGACCTCGGCATCGTCATGCTGACCAGCCTCGGCCAGACCGAGGACCGCATCCGCGGCCTGACCGGCGGCGCCGATGCCTATCTGTCCAAGCCGGTGGAAATCGACCTGCTGGCCGCCACCCTGCACAGCCTGGCCCGGCGCGTGAGCGGGCGCGCGCCTGCGGCGCCGGCGCGCGGACGCTGGCAGGTGAGCGAAGACGGCTGGTGCCTGCTGTCGCCGACCGGCGCCGCCGCCGCGCTGACCGGCAGCGAACGCCGCCTGTGCCTGCGCCTGCTCGAGCAACCGGGCCTGCTGGTGGCGCGCGAGGCGTTGATCGCCGCGCTCACCGACCGCGTCTACGACTTCGACGCGCACCGCCTGGATTCGATGGTGCACCGCCTGCGCAGCAAGGTGCAGCGTCGCTGCGGCGAACCGCTGCCGCTGGCCGCCGTGCACGGCAAGGGCTACATCTTCGATCCCGCCGGCTAGCGCGCCCCGCGCTCGCGGCGCACGCCCCGCTGCACGGGCAGTCGCGGCAGGCCCTACGCCGACGCTGCCGCGGCGTGCGGCAGCACGATGCGGAAGCGCGTGCCCACGCCCACGGTGCTGTGCACCTGGATCCGGCCGCCGGCGCGCACCACCAGGTCGCGCACCACCGCCAGGCCCAGGCCGGTGCCGCTGTCGGCAGGCTTGGTGCTGTAGAACGGCTCGAACACCTGCGCCGCCACCTCCGCCGGCATGCCGTGGCCGTCGTCGGACACCTCGATGACGGTGCCGTCGTGCTCACTGGACACGGCGATGTCGAAATGGCCGCGGTCGGCGATCGCATCGCGGCTGTTGGACGCCAGGTTCAACAACATCAGGTCGAACTGGCTGCGCTCGAAGCGGATCGGCGCCGGCACCGCCGGTAGCGCGCAGCGCAGCACGATCCGCGCTTCCAGCAACTGCCGCAGCATCGGCTGCAAGGTCTCCACCGCGGCCGCGGCGTCGAAGCGCTCGACATGCTCGGCATCGCGGCGGCTGAAGCGCAGCAGCCGGCGCACGATGGTCATGCCGCGCTCGGCCGACTCCTCCACCGCCGCCAGGCTGTCCTCCAGTTGCGCGATGCGCTGCGCGTCGCTGGCCAGGTCGTCGTCGTGGCGCGCGGCGGCGAAGCCGGACATCACCGCCAGGATGTTGTTGAAGTCGTGGGCCAGGCCGCTGGCCATGCGCTCGGTGATCTCGCGTTTCTGCGCATGGATCAGCTGGGTCTGTGCGCGTTCGCGCTCCTGCATTTCCTGCTGCAGGCGCTGGCCGCGCGCGTTGGACTCGCGCAGGCTTTCGCGCAGCGCCTCGGTGGTGCGGTCCAGCAGCAGCGCCACCAGCAGGTAACTGAACAGCACTGGCAGCACGTTGAAGAAGGCCTGCGCCGGCGCGCCGGCCATTTCGGCCAAGGCATCTCGGCCGACGCCGACGCCCAGCATCAGCAGCAAGGCGACGAAGGTGACCCACAGCGCGCGGCGCCCGAGCACCAGCCCGGCCAGGATCAGCACCAGCATCTGCGCCAACTGGTCGGGCAATTGCCGCTGGAAGCCGTGGATGGCGGCGTTGACCAGCAGCGAGCCGAGCATCGCCCCGAGCAGCAGCCGCACGCCGCCACGCAAGGCGCCATGGCGCACGCGCACGAAGCCGATCGCCGCGCAGACGCCGATCAGCAGGCTCATGCCCAGCGAGACCAGCATGCCCGGCGGCAGCGGCTGCCCGCGCAACTGCGGCCAGGCCAGCACCACCGCGACCACCAGCGTGGCCGGGATGGTCACCGCCAGGAACAGCAGCAGCAGCTGGATCACCCGCGCATTGCGGCGGTCCACCTCGTCCACCAGCGGCGCGCGGCCCAGCCAATTCCAGAACGCCTTCGCCATGCCGCCGTGCTCCATTCCCGTTCAGTGAGAATCCGATGATGATCATGCGAGAACTTGCAGGTGACAAGCCGGTGACGGCGGGCCTAAGTTCGCATGACGGAACACGCCCGGGGACGACGGCGCTGCTCCCAAACCACTCCTGACCGATCCGGAGGCGCACGCGCGCCGCCGACGTCGCCTTCTGCCCTGTCGTTTTTCAGCCCGAGATCGCCATGAACGCATGTTCCTCCCTGCGCGGCAACGCCGCCCGTCATCCGATTCCCCGCGCCTACAGCACCCTGGCCCTGGCCCTGGCCTGTGCACTGTGCCTGACCTCGACGGCGATGGCGCAGACGCCCGCCACCACTGCCACCGCCAGCAGCGCCCAGCCCGCCGCCACCGGCACCGACGGCACGGCCAGCGATGCCAGCGCGACCCCGACCGCGTCCACCTACGATCCCGGCGTCTACTTCAAGGCCACCGGCAGCGCCGACAGCAACGCCGGCGCCGAGGCCGATGGCGACGAAGCGCTGGCCGCCGGCGAGGCCGCCTCGGCGGTCGGCACCGGTGCCATGGCGCTCGGCGGCGGCGCGGTC
>JBEVKG010000230.1:0-3134 GCA_040509765.1 Xanthomonas sp. | reverse complement strand
GTGGAAACAAGCTTGGAATGTGGGAGCCGCTTCAGCGCAGCAGCTGCGGCTTGCGTGCGGCCAGGTCGAGGATGAGTTCGCCGAACAAGGTGTTGGCCCAGGCGAACCAGGCGCGGGTGAAGGTGTTCGGGTTGTCCTTGTCGAAGGCCTCGTGCATGAAGCCGGTGCCGGCGTCGGTGGTCTTCAGCCATTGCAGGCACTGGCGGATCTGCGCGTCGTCGTCGCTGGCCAGGGCGTACTGCATCAGCGACATCGGCCAGATCGTGCCCAGGCCGCTGTGCGGACTGCCCACGCCCTCGGCGGCGCGGCCGCGATAGAAATAGGGATTGCGCTCGCTCCAGGCCAGTTGCCGGGTGCGCAGGAACAGCGGATCGCGGCGATCGCAGCAGCCCAGGTAGGCCAGGCTCAGCAGACCGGGCGCGTTGGCGTCGTCGATGAACAATTGGTTGCCGTAGCCGTCCACCTCGTAGGCCCAGAACAGCTGGCCGTCGGCATCGCGCATCTGCCCGAAGGCGCGGGTGGCGGTCTCGACCTGGTCGGCCAGGGCGCGGCACTCGCCGGCGAACGCGGCGTCGTGATGCAGCGCCTCGCTCATCGTCGCCAGTTGCCGCAGCGAGGTCACCGCGAACAGGTTGGCGGGGACGAACAGCGGGTACAGGCAGGCATCGTCGGACGGGCGGAACATCGAGTGGATCATGCCGTTGGGCCGGGTCGGCTGCCCGTAGCCGTCCAGCACCAGGGTTTCGGTGGCCAGCGGCGAGGGCCGCTGGAAGCTGTAAGGGCCGCGGCCGTGCAGGCGCTGCTGTTCGCGGAAGGTGCGCACCACGACATGCATGGCCTCGCGCCAGTCGTCGTCGAACGGCGCGGCATCGCCGCTGGCGCGCCAGTACTCGTGCGCCAGGCGGATCGGATAGCACAGCGAATCCACTTCCCATTTGCGCTCGCCGACGCCGGGCTTCATCTCGGTGATGTCGGCCACCGACCACTTCAGACGCTGGCTGGTGCCGTCGGGCAGGAACGCGTTGGCGTAGGGATCCAGGCGGATGCAGGCGGCCTGGCGCTGGATCAGCCCATGGAACATGCGCCGCAGCGCCGGGTCGCGCTTGGCCAGCGGCACGTAGGGATGCACCTGCGCCGAAGAATCGCGCAGCCACATCGCCTCGATGTCGCCGGTGATGACGAAGGTGTCCGGCTTGCCGTTGCGGGTACCGGTCTCCACCGTGGTGTCGAGGGTGTTGGGGTAGCAGTTCTCGAACAGCCAGGCCAGGCGCGGATCGGCGATGCCGGCCTTGACCGTGCGCAACTGGCGCTCGACCGCGGCGCTGACGAAGCGGCGCTTGCCCGGCGGCGGCCGCTTGCTGGGCAGCGCGGCGGACGCCGATGCCGCGGCGGCGGCCGGCAGCGCCCCGCTCAGCAGCGCGGCGCCGGCGCTGGCGCCGAGGAAGTGCAGGATGTCGCGGCGGGTGGGCATGGCCTGGAACGCTCCGTGGAATCGACGCACCCTCCCCGCGCGCGGCCGGCCCGAGGGGGCGCCGGCGACGGACGGGGAGGAGCAGGTTGATGGTACCTATAACGGACCAATTTGCGACGACCTTACAACGTGTGGCCGTCCGATGCATCCTGCGACCGCACAACCGGCCGGCTCAATGGTGGTGATGTGCGCCGTGCCAGTGCATCGGGCCCGAGCACACGCACTCGCCGTCGTCGTCGCCGTTGCCGGCATGGCCGAACAAGGCCTCCAGCAGCCGCCGCGACGGGCTCCATTCGCCGATGGCTGGGTGGATCAGCATCGCCTTGCAGGCCTCCAGGTGGCTGCCGCTGAGCGCGGCGTCGATGGCGGCGTGCTCATAGGCCTTGACCGTGCGCACCAGGCCCTGGATCGCCTCGGGCATCGGCCGCGCCGGCAGCGGGGTGATGCGGTCGCGCTCGATGCTGGAGGAGATCTCCACGATGTCGTCGTCGGCCAGTTCTGGCATGCAGCCCTGGTTGCGCACGTTGACCACATGCCGCCCCGGCAGCGCGCCGGTCAGTGCGCTCATCACGTCCACGGCGATGCGGTGGTAGCCGGTGCTGGCGCGGAACGGGTCCGGCTGCGGCGCGAGGTCGTCGGCGAAGGCCGAGCCGGCCTCGGCTTCCAGCTTCATGTACGAGCCGGAGCGCTGCTGCAGGTAGGCGGCGTAGGTCTGCACCGCGCCGCTGCCGTCGCCGGCGTTGAGGCGGCTGCGCAGGTCGGCGATCAGGGTGTGGTTGAGCCGTTCGATCTCGCTGCCGCGGCTGGCGCCGCTTGCGCGCTGGTTCTCCAGGGCGCGACTGCGTTCGTAGTAGAAGTACAGGTACTCGGTGGGGATCAGCCGCAGCGTGCGCAGCATGTCGAAGTCGAACAGCGGCGCTAGGTACAGCTGGCGCAGGATCGCATCGTCGGCCAGGATCCGGTCGAGCACGTCTTCGCCGCGCACCCGCACCGCGCGGATCCAGCCCAGGTGGTTGAGGCCGACGTACTCGCAGTCCACGTCCGCGGGCGGCTCGCCGAGCGCGCGGGCGATGTTGTGGAACAGCTCCACCGGCGTATCGCAGATGCCGACCACGCGTGCGCGGGTGTGGCGGCTGATGGCCTGGGTGATCAGCCCGGCCGGATTGGTGAAGCTGACCAGCCAGGCGTCGGGACTGAGCCGTTCCACCATCCGCGCCTGCTCGATCGCCACCGGCACCGTGCGCAGCGCCTTGGCGACGCCGCCGGGGCCGGTGGTCTCCTGTCCGGCGTAGCCGTGGCGGATGATGGTGTGCTCGTCGGTGGCGCGCTGGTGGATGCCGCCGATGCGGATGCTGTTGAGCACGAAGTGCGCGCCGTCGATCGCCGCTTCCGCCGAACTGGCCGCGCTGACCTGCAGCTCGCCGCCGAACTCGGCGACCACTGCGCGGCCCAGCGCGACCATCAGCGCCAGCCGCTCCTGGTCCGGATCGTAGAGCACGATCTCGCGCGCGCCGAGCGCTTCGGCGGCGTCGTTGACGCCGTACACCACCAGCGGCGCGCGCACGCCGCCACCGCCGATCAGGGCGAGTTTACGGTTGGGAAAGGAACTGCACATGGAGACTCCTGAGACGTGGGGGATCGGGAAGGCCGTCGACCGCGCCGA
>JBEVKG010000229.1:0-3238 GCA_040509765.1 Xanthomonas sp. | reverse complement strand
CTCGCGCGCCGACAGCTCCCCGTACTGCTTGGCATCGCCCTTCATGTCCACTTCGTCGGGGATCCAGAAGTTGGTCGACAGCTCCTTGTACGCCCGGTAGAAGGACGGGTACGGGATGTCGTTCCAGTTGAGGATGCCGCTGGTGGTGCCGTTGATGATGCCGGTGGAGCGGTTGGGGTGCAGCGGTTCGAGGATCTTGATGCGGTCGAGCGCGATGGCCATGGAAGTTGCTTCGTCAAGTCGGGTGAGCGGCGCCGGCGGGCGGCGCGGGAATGCGGAACGCGCGCGGCAGGACCGGCCTGCCGCGCGGCGCGGGCGTCAGACGCCGGCGATCAGCTCGAGCACCACTCGCACTCGCTGATGTCGATGTCGTTGGAACGCACGTAGTAGGTGGTCTTCAGGCCTTCCTTCCACGCGGTCATGTGCAGGTCCAGCAGGGTGCTGGCGCGGATGGTGCTTGGCACGTAGAAGTTGAAGCTGATCGACTGGTCGACGTGGCGCTGGCGGCGCGCGTTCTGGCGCACGCTGGCGAACTGGTCGACCCGGTAGGCGCCCTTCTCGTAGTACGGGTAGGTGTCCACGGTCAGCCCCGGCGCCACCACCGGACGGCGGAAGTCCTTCTTCTCTTCGTAGTAGAACGCGCTGTAGATCGGGTCGATCGAGGCGGTGGAGCCGGCGATCTGCGCGGTGCTCATGTTCGGCGCCACCGCGATCATCCACGCGTTGCGCACGCCGTTGATGCTGACCTGCGCGGCCAGTTCCTGCCACTCGGCGCTGTCGTAGCCGCGCTTGCTGAAGTACTCGCCGTTCTGCCAGTCGCTGCCCTTGAACACCTTGTACGCGCCCTTCTCCTTGGCCAGCGCCAGGCTCGCCTGGATGGTCAGGTAGTTGATGCGCTCGTACAGCGCGTCGCAGTAGTCCTCGGCCTGCCTGGAATTCCACTCGATGCCCTTCTGCGCCAGCAGGTGGTGCCAGCCGAAGGTGCCCAGGCCGATCGCGCGGTACTTCTGGTTGGTGATGGTGGCCTGCGGTACCGGCAGCTCGTTGAGGTCGATGACGTTGTCGAGCATGCGCACCTGCACCCGGATCAGCCGCTCCAGCACGTCCGGCGACAGCAGGTCCGGCTGCGCGGTGACCGCGCGGCCCAGGTTCACCGAGGACAGGTTGCACACGACGAAGTCGCCGGCCTGCTTGGTGGTGACGATCTGATCGCCGCTGATCATCTCCTGGATGACCCGCGTCGGGCTCATGTTCTGCAGGATCTCGGTGCACAGGTTGCTGGAATAGACCATGCCCTGGTGCTTGTTCGGGTTCATGCGATTGACTTCGTCGCGATAGAACATGAACGGGTTGCCGGTCTCCAGCTGGCTGACCATGATGCGCTTGAGCATGTCGATGGCCTTGACCACCTTGCGGCCGATGCGCTCGTCGGCCACCACTTCCTCGTAGCGGGCGCGGAAGCTGCCTTCGCCGCGCTTTTCGTCGAAGAAGTCCTGCAGGTACCAGCCCTTGACCTCCTTCACCTCGTGCGGGTCGAACAGGTACCACTCGCCGCGGCGCTCCACCGCTTCCATGAAGATGTCCGGCACGCACACCGCGGTGAACACGTCGTGCGCACGCAGGCGCTGATCGCCGTTGTTCAGGCGCAGGTCCAGGAACGCCTCGATGTCGCGGTGCCAGATGTCCAGGTACACGGCGATTGCGCCCTTGCGCTGGCCGAGCTGGTCCACCGACACGGCGGTGTTGTTGAGCTGCTTGATCCACGGCACCACGCCGCCGCTGGAGTTCTTGACCCCGCGGATCGCCGAGCCGGAGGAACGCACGTAGCCCAGGTAGGCACCGACGCCGCCACCGTGCTTGGACACGCGCGCCACGTCGGTGTTGGAGTCGTAGATGCCCTGCAGGCTGTCGTCGACGGTGTCGATGAAGCAGCTCGACAGCTGCCCGCCGATCTTGCCGGCATTGGCCAGGGTCGGGGTGGCCACGGTCATGTACAGGTTCGACAGCGCCCAGTAGGCCTCGCCGACCAGTTGCATGCGGCGCTCGCGCGGCTTCTCGTCCTGCATCAGGTACAGAGCGATGGTCAGCCAGCGCTCCTGCGGCAGCTCGTAGACCTTGCGCGAGTTGTCGGTGGCCAGGTAACGCGTGGCCAGCAGGTACAGGCCGTTGTAGGCGAACAGCTTGTCGCGCTCCGGATCGATCATGCGGCCGGCTTCGGCCAGTTCGTCCTTGGAGTAGTTCTTGAGGATGTCGATCGAGTACACGCCGCGGTCGGCCAGGCTTTCCTGCAGGCCGACGTAGGAGCCGTACTTCTCGCCGGCATCGTAGAAACGGTTCTTGCTGGCGCGCTTGTACAGGCGGTCCAGGTACAGGCGCGCGGCGAAGTACTCCCACTCCGGCGTGGCGATGTCCACGCGCGACTCGGCCTCGCGGATCAGGTAGTCGACCATGTCGTCGGCCGACAGGCTTTCCTTCTTCTCGATGAAGGCGAAGGCCTTGCGCTCGTAGTCGCTCACGTCCAGCTGCGGGAACTCGGCGTGGATCCGGTCCAGGGTGCGCTGCAGGCGCGAGCGGTCGAAGGCCATGCGGCGGTTGCCGCCGTCCTTGACGATCCAGGTCACGGCGCGCTGGTCGTTGCTCGGCTCGCTGCTGGCCGGCTCCGGCTGGGCAGTGGCGGCAGCGGTCGTGGGGTCGACGGCGGCGTCGACGGACGCGGTGGCCGGCAGGCTGTGGGTCTGGCTCATGAAGGTCTCCAAGCGTGGTGCACGCGGCCGCCCGACCCTCGCAGGCAGCGGTCCGACCGGGTTCAATGGTGGGCAGGCGGTGTCGCGAAGACTGCAAACGGCGCAGGCACCAAGCCTGCGGGCGGTCATCGCTGCACCGACCCTCTCCCCCCGGAGATCGCACGGTCGGCGCCGCGCGGTGTGCTTCACGCGGCTGTCGGCAGGTCTTCGGGCTGATGGGCGACGGCCACGTGGCCGGTTCCTAGCCCGTCGCTTCCCAAGGCGGGCGCCTCAGTGCGGATGACGGGTTCGTTCCCAATTACCGCTGCGGGGCAGCGCCGGAGTTGGCGTTGGCACGCCGCACCGGCTTCCCTTTTGATCCCGCGGCTTGGGGCCGCCGGAACCGACCACCCCAAGATAGTGTGGTCGGCCGACGACGTCAACGCTAAATGTGGGTGAAATTACGAAAACCTAAGCCTGGCAACGGTTTGCCGATGACGGCCGCTGCCGGCCCC
>JBEVKG010000228.1:0-9531 GCA_040509765.1 Xanthomonas sp. | reverse complement strand
TTCGCCACTCTCGCCGAGGCGCTGCAGCGCTCGCCGGCCGCCGCGACGCGGGCGCCGGCGTTGCGCGAGGCCGGCCTGCAACTGCGCACCGCGCCGCCCTCGGCCGGTGCCGCCGGCCCGCTGGCCGAGGCCGTGCAGCGCCGCGCGGCCGACCAACTCGGCCCTGGGCGCACCTTGCGCCGCGATGCCGACGGCACCCTGTGGCTGCAACTGGCCACGCCGACTCCGTTGTGGGTCGCGTTCTCCAGCCAACCGCACGGGCACGGCCTGCGTCGGTTCTCGGTGGCACTGCTGGCCGGCTGCACGCTGCTGGTCTGGCTGGCCGCCGCCGTGGCCGCGCGGCGTCTGGTGCGGCCGTTGCGGCAACTGGCGCAGGCGGCGCCGCACCTGGTGCGCGGCGAACAGGCCGTACCGATCGCCCCCGGCGGCCCGCGCGAGGTCGCCGCCCTGGCGCAGGCGCTCGTCGCGGCCAGCGCCGACGTGCGCCACGCCGCGGCCGAGCGCGCGCTGCTGCTGGCCGGCATCTCCCACGACCTGCGTACCCCGCTGACCCGGCTGCAGTACGCGCTGGCGCTGCTGCCGCAGGTGGAGCCGGAGCTGCGCGAGGGCATGGAACGCGACATCGGCGAGATCGACGCGATCCTGGCGCAGTTCATCGCCTACGCCCGCGACGGCCGCGACGAACCCGCCGTGGCCCTGGACCTGGCCGACCTCTGCCGGCAGGCGCTTGGCGCGGCGCAGCCCGGCTGGGAGACCAGCCTGCCCGCGCAGGCGCCGCTGCACGGGCGACCGCTGGCGTTGCAGCGCGCGCTCGGCAACCTCATCGGCAATGCCGAGCGGCACGGCGCCGCGCCGTTCCAGTTGCGCCTGCACGGCGACGGCGGCGATGGCTGGCGCATCGAGGTGCGCGACCACGGCCCCGGCCTGGATCCGGCGCTGGCCGCGCGTGCGCCGCAGCCGTTCGTGCACGGCGGCCGCGGCGGCAGCGGACTGGGCCTGGCCATCGTCGAGCGGGTCGCGCGCCAGCATCGCGGCCAGTTGCTGCTGCAGCCCATCGCCCCCCATGGCCTGTGCGCCACCCTGCACCTGCGCCCGGCATGAATCCCCCGCGTCGGCGCCGGCACGGGCCTGCCGCGCCACGACCTCTCTCGCCGTCCATCACGGAGTGATCCGCCCATGCGCCAGTCGCGCCCCTCGCCCGCCCATCGCTTGCTCGCCCTGGCGCTGCTGCCGCCCTTGCTGGTCGCCGCCACCGGCCACGCCCAGGACGGGCGCCTGCGCGCACGCCTGCTGCAACGCCTGACCCAGGGCGAACGCGCCGACACCGCGCGCGCGCCGCTGCCTGCCGGCGCGCAGGTGCTGCGCGACGTCGCCTACGGCCCGGACCCGGCGCAGCGCATGGACGTGTACCTGCCGGCCGGCGCGCGTCAGGCGCCGCTGATCGTGATGGTGCACGGCGGCGGCTGGGCCGACGGCGACAAGGACAACCCCGGCGTGGCCGCCAACAAGGTCGCGCACTGGCTGCCGCAGGGCCATGCACTGGTGTCGGTGAACTACCGGCTGCTGCCGCAGGCGACGCCGCTGCAGCAGGCCGAAGACGTGGCGCGCGCGGTCGCGCGCATCCAGCAACTGGCGCCGCAGTGGGGCGCCGACCCGGCGCGGCTGGTGTTGATGGGCCACTCGGCCGGCGCGCATCTGGTGAGCCTGCTGGACCTGTCGCCGGACCTGCTGGCGCAGGCCGGGGCGCGCCGACCGCTGGGCACGGTGGCACTGGACAGCGCGGCGATGGACGTGGAACAGGTGATGCAGCAGCGGCATCTGCCGCTGTACGACCGCGCCTTCGGCAGCGTCCGCAGCGACTGGATCGCCGCCTCGCCGTATCACGTCATGGGCGCGAGCGCGCCGCCGCTGCTGGCGGTGTGCTCCAGCCGCCGCGCCGATGCCTGCGCGCAGGCGCGCCACCTGGCCGCCAAGGCCAACGCGCGTGGCATCCGCGTGGAGGTGCTGCCGCAGGACGCCAGCCATGCCGAACTCAACCGCGACCTGGGCCTGCCCTCGGCCTACACCGCGGCGGTGGACGCGTTCCTGCACACGCTGCGCTGAGCGCCGCGCAGCGCTCCCGCGGCCGGCGACGCACTCAGGCCGCCCTGCACTGCTGCAGCAGCAACGGCAGCGCCACCGCCGCACTGTCGCGCCAGTGCAGATCGGCGCGCGCCGACAGCGCGCTGGGTTCGGGATTGATCTCGACCACGCAGGCGCCACGCTCCTTGGCCTGCAACGGCAGGCTGGCGACCGGATAGACCAGGCCGGAACTGCCGATCACCAGCACCAGGTCGGCCGCGTCCGCCGCGGTCTGCGCGCGCGCCCACTCCGCCGCCGGCAGCGCCTCGCCAAACCAGACCACGCCCGGGCGCACCGTGCCGCCGCAGGCCGCGCACACCGGCGGCGCCAGGCGCTGGCTCGGCGTGTGCACGTCCACCGGCGGCAGCAGCCCGCGCCAGGGCTGGCCGCAGTCGCTGCAGCGCAGCGCCGACAGGCGGCCGTGCACGTGCGCGGCGACCTCGCTGCCGGCGCGCTGGTGCAGGTCGTCCACGTTCTGGGTCACCAGCGTTGTGTGGCGGACCTCGGCCAGGCGCGCCAGCGCCAGGTGCCCGGCGTGCGGCTGCGCCAGCGCCACGATCGCCATGCGCCAGCGGTACCAGCCCCAGACCAGGGCCGGGTCGGCGCGCCAGGCGTCCTCGGTGGCCAGTTGCTCGGGATCGAACCGCGACCACAGGCTGTCGTCCTGGCCACGGAAGGTCGGCACGCCGCTCTCGGCGGACATGCCCGCGCCGGTCAGCACCAGCACACGGCGCGCGCCCTGGAGGAAGGCGGCGACGGTCTCGGCGTTGTAGGCGGAACTGAGCATGGCGCGCTCGATTTTGATGAAGCGCACACTATTGCATTGACGCAAGGCGGCCTCAATGTGCGCGGCAGCACGCGCGGCGCCCGCAACGCGAACGGGCGGCCAATGGCCGCCCGTCGCTTGCCGCCATGGACCGGCGCAGGCGCCGGTCCGCACATCCGCTGGCTCAGTCGAGCACGACCAGCTTGACGTCGATGTTGCCGCGGGTGGCGTTGGAGTACGGGCACACCTGGTGCGCCTTCTCCACCAGCGATTCCAGCGTCGCCCGCTCCAGGCCCGCCACCGCGATGCGCAGTTCCACGGCGATGCCGAAGCCGCCCGGGATCTGGCCGATGCCGACATGGCCCTCGATGCTCGGCTCGGCCGGCAGCTTCACCTTCTCCTGCCCGGCGACGAACTTCAGCGCGCCGATGAAGCAGGCCGAGTAGCCCGCCGCGAACAGCTGCTCCGGGTTGGTGCCGTCGCCGCCGGCGCCGCCCAGCTCGCGCGGGGTCGACAGCTTGACGTCCAGTGCCTTGTCCGGCGTGGCGGCGCGGCCGTCGCGGCCCCCGGTGGCGGTGGCGGTGGCGGTGTAGACGATGGTGGTCGGTGAAGCCATGGTGGTTCTCCTTGGAGGGTGGCGCCGCAGCGCCATGGGGTAGAGGGGCGGGTTAGATGGATGGGGTAGAGGGGACTGCGATCGGGTCGGGAACCGCTCAGGCGGCGGCCTGCAACTTGCCGCGAACCTCTTCCAGGTCGTGCTTGAGCCGGGTCAGTTGCTGCAGGTCGCAGGCGACCGCGCACAGCACGCCTTCCGGCACCGCCTGCGCGCGCGTGCGCAGGGCCTGGCCGTCGGCGGTCAACGCGATCAGCACACGGCGCTCGTCGGCGGCGGCGCGGCTGCGGGTCAGCAGGCCGATCGCCTCCAGGCGCTTGAGCAGCGGGGTCAGCGTGGCCGAATCCAGGAACAGCTTCTCGCCGATCTCCGACACGCTGCGCTGGTCCTGCTCCCACAGCACCAGCATCACCAGGTACTGCGGATAGGTCAGGCCGAGGTCGCGCAGCAGCCCGCGGTAGAGCTTGTGCATGGCCAGGTTGGCCGAATACAGCGCGAAGCACAGCTGGGTATCCAGCTTCAGCAGGGCGTCGGCGTCGGGGGCAGAGGTACGGTCCATGGGCACTACATTACATAGTGCGCGATTTAATAGCAAGCGATATTTATGCTCCACCGACTCCTCGCTGAAGCGGGCGCCGCCCTCCCCTCGCGCTGCCAGCGGCGCATGACTACGCTGCGCGCAACTCGAGGAGCTCCCGCATGCGCGCATCGTTCCTGCTGCTGGCCGCGCTCGGCGCTGCCCCGCGGTGCCCAAGGCCGTGCCCAACACCCTGCCCGACGGTCCGGTGCTGATCGGTGCCGGCGCCGACGCGCTGGCCCGCGAAACCCGTCGCCAGTGCCCCGGCGTGCCGACCGACCGGCTCACCCCGGCCGATCTGCTCGATGCCGAGGAGACCTTTCGCGATGGCGTGTCGGCGGCGCAGCGCCAGGCCATGGACCGGCAATTGCCGCAGGACGGCGCGTCCGGGCCGGCCCGCTGCGCGCACAGCGAAGGCGGCGCCAGTTGCCCGGCGGCCGCCTATCTCGAAGAGATCGCCGGCGCGGGCCTGATGCCGCGCTTCGTCGCCGGCCTGTGTGCGCCCGGCGCGGTGCGCTGAGCGCACGCCGACGGTCCTGCGCTCAGACCCGGTGCGCCGCCGCCAGGTAGTCGGCGCTCTGCATCTCGATCAGCCGCGAGGCGGTGCGCTCGAACGCACCGGCCAGGCGCTCGCCGGTGTACAGCAGCGGCGGCGGATCCTGCGCGGTGCAGACCAGGTTGACGTGGCGGTCGTACAGCTCGTCGATCAGGTTGACGAAGCGCCGTGCCGCATCCTCGTTCATGCGGTCGAAATGCGGGATGCCGCCGAGCAGCACGGTGGTGAACTCGTGCGCGATCTCGATGTAGTCGCTGGGACCGCGCGGGCCTTCGCACAAGGCGACGAAATCGAACCAGACGATGCTCTTGCCGCGCGCGCGCACCGGGATCTTGCGCCCTTCCAGTTCGATGTTGCCGCGGCGCGCCTCGGCATTGCCAGTGAGCGCGCTCCAGCGCTCGCCCAGCCAGGCATCGCTGTCCTCGGCCAGCGGCGCGCGGTACACCGGCGAGCGGGTCAGCGCGCGCATGCGGTAGTCCTCGGTGCCCTCGGCGTACAGCTCCACGCAATAGGTCTGTAGCAAGCCGATCGCCGGCAGGAAGCTCTCGCGCTGCAGGCCGTTGAGGTACAGGTTCTGCGGCGCGGTGTTGGAGGTGGTGACCAGGGTCACGCCCTCGGCGAACAGCCGCTCGAGCAGGCGCGACAGCAGCATCGCATCGCCGATGTCGGTGACGAAGAACTCGTCCAGCACCAGCACGCGCAGCCGGCTGCGCCACTCCTGCGCGATCTTGGCCAGCGGGTCGCTCTGCCCGGCATGCTCGCGCAGGCGCTCGTGCACGCCGCGCATGAAACGGTGGAAATGGGTGCGGTACTTCCGCGCGATCGGCAGGCCGTCGTAGAACAGATCGACCAGGAAGGTCTTGCCGCGGCCGACCCCGCCCCAGAAGTACAGCCCGCGCACCGGCTCGGGCTTCTTCCAGAACGCCGACAGGCGGTCCAGCCAGCCCTCCTGGTCGCCGTCCACGATCGCGACGTGGATGCGGTCCAGCTCGGCCAGCGCCGCATGCTGGGCCGGATCGTCGCGCCAGTCACCGCGCGCCACGCCCTCGGCGTAGCGCTGCGACGGCAATGCCGCCGCGCTCACGCCTGTGCCGCCGGCAGCCAGCCCTTGACCGCGTGCTGCAGCGCGCCGCGCAGGTCGATCAGCGTGCGATGGAAGAAGTGGCTGGTGTCGGGCATGCGCACCAGTTGCGGCTGCGCCTCCAGGGTCTCCAGCCAGTCGTACACGGCCTGCGGATCGACGATCTCGTCGGCCTCGCCCTGGATCACCAGCCACTGCGGCGGCGGCGCCATGTCGGAAAAATCCCAGCGCCCGGCCGGTGGCGCGATCGAGATCAGCACCTGCGGCTGCAGCGCGGCGCTGGCACGCAGCGAGACGTAGGCGCCGAAGCTGAAACCGGCCAGCCACAGCGCGTCGTGCGGACGCTGCGCGCGCACCCAGGCGGCCACAGCGGCCAGGTCCTGCTGCTCGCCGTCGCCGTGGTCGAAGCTGCCGGCGGAGGCGCCGACGCTGCGGAAGTTGAAGCGCACCACGTGCACGCCCAGCGCGCGCAGCGCGCGCGCGCCCCTCGTCACCACCTTGTTGTGCATGCTGCCGCCCTCGGTGGACAGCGGATGGCAGACGATGGCGGTGACCGGCAGCGCGGCGACGTCGGCGTCGGGCAGATCGACCGCGGCCTCGATCGGGCCGGCGGGGCCTTGCAGCGTCAGCGCGCCGGAAGCGGTGGGGAAAGCGGGAGAGGTCATGCGGTCATAATACCGGGGCTGGGTGCCGGCCACATGCGAAGGCCGCACACGCAGCGTTCCCTTTTCCTCCCCGATCCGGATCCCGCGTGGCGTTCGTCCTGCTGAGTGTGGTGTGCAGCGTGCTGGTCTCGGCGCTGCTGAAGCTGGCGCCGCAACGGCGCATCGACCTGGCCCAGGCCGTGACCTGGAACTACCTGGCGGCGCTATTGCTGTGCGTCGCGCTGCTGCACCCCCCGCTGGCCGCGCTGGACGACGCGCACACGCCGTGGGCGGCGCTGCTGGCGCTGGGCGTGCTGCTGCCGAGCCTGTTCCTGGTGCTGGGCCGCGCGGTGGCCAATGCCGGCATCGTGCGCACCGACGCGGCGCAGCGGCTGTCGTTGCTGCTGTCGCTGGCGGCCGCCTTCCTCTGGTTCGGCGAACGCGCCAACGGCGCCAAGCTGGTCGGCCTGGCGCTGGGCCTGCTGGCGATCGTCGGCATCGTGCAGCGGCCGCAGGCGGCGCCACGCAGCGCCGCAGGCACCACGCCGTGGCTGCTGCTGGTGTGGGTCGGCTTCGCCGCCATTGATGTGCTGCTCAAGCGCATCGCCCAGGCCGGCACGCCATTCGCCACCTCGCTGCTGGTGGCCTTCGCGCTGGCCTTCGTGCTGCTGCTGGGCGTGCAGCTGTGGCGCCACCTGCGCGGCAGCGCCGCGCTGGCCTGGCGCAATCTCGGCGCCGGCCTGCTGCTGGGCGCGCTCAACTTCGGCAACATCCTGTTCTACGTGCGCGCGCACCAGGCGCTGCCGGACAGCCCGGCCAGCGTGTTCGCGGCGATGAACCTGGGCGTGATCGGCCTGGGCACCCTGCTCGGCATCGCCGTGTTCGGCGAGCGCACCAACCGCTGGAACCGCCTGGGCCTGTTGCTGGCGGTGCCAGCGATCGTCCTGATCGCGATGGGCGCGCGCGGCTAGCCCACAGCGCGCCTGCGCATTCAACGCGCGACGTGCGAATCCCACCCACCTCAGCGCATCCAGGCTGGCGACGGACCGCCGCACATCGGGCAACGGCACCGGAATCACGGGGGATCACCCCGGCGCATGCAACCAACCCTCAGCGCCCGCACCCCGCTCTTACGATTCCCCAATCCCGATTCCCGATTCCCGACCCTCAACGCCTCCACACCGGGAACGGGTCCTCCAGCGCCTGCCACGCCACCGGCCCCCGCCGCAGCTCGGCGTCGTCGAGCAGGCAGGCATCGAGTTCGGCGCGCACCCGCGCCTCGTCCAGGCCCACGCCGATCACCGCCAGTTCCTGGCGGCGGTCGCCCCACAGCGGGTGCCACATCGTCCGCAGCGCCGCGTACTCGCGCGCATCGCCGACCTCTTCGGCCTGCGGCGGCGGCGCATTCCAGCACGCGGTCTGCTGCCGCTGCCAGCCCAGCTCGGTGTACGCCAGCGGCGAGGGCGGCAGCGCCAGCGGCGTGTCCAGCAAGCCGCGGTCCACGCGCTCGCGCGCCGCGTACCAGAAGCCGGCCGCCTGGGTCTGGGTGGCCGCGCCGACGATGGACAGCTCGCCGACCCAATCCATGCGGCTGGCCAGCCAGAAAAAGCCCTTGCTGCGGATGACGTCGCGCAGGCCGCGCTGCGCCAGCCGTGCGAAGCGCAGCGGATGGAACGGCCGGCGCGCGCGATAGACGAAGCTCTCGATGCCGAACTGTTCGGTCTCCGGCGCATGCTCGCCGCGCAGCGCCTGCATCCAGCCCGGCGCCAGCTGTGCGCGCACGAAGTCGAAGCGGCCGGTGTCCAGCACCAGGTCCAGCGGCACGTCGCCGCGGCTGGCCTCGACGATGCGTGCGTCGCGGTTGAGCGCGCGCAGCACCGCGCGGGTGCGGTCGAGGCTGGCCGCATCGGCCAGGTCGGCCTTGCTGATGAAGATGACGTCGGCGAACTCGATCTGTTCCACCAGCAGGTTGACCAGCCCGCGGTCGTCGTCCGCCCCGGCCTGCAGGCCGCGGTCGGCCAGCCGCTCGGCCGAACCGAAGTCGCGCAGGAAGCTGACCCCGTCGACCACGGTGAGCATGGTGTCCAGGCGCGCGACGTCGGCCAGTCCGCGGCCGTCGGCATCGCGCACGGCGAAGGTCGCCGCCACCGGCATCGGCTCGGAAATGCCGGTCGATTCGATCAGCAGGTAGTCGTAGCGCCCGCTCTCGGCCAGGCGCTGCACTTCCTGGCGCAGGTCGTCGCGCAGCGTGCAGCAGATGCAGCCGTTGCTGAACTCGACCAGGGTCTCCTCGGTGCGGCTGAGCGCGGCGCCGCCGTCGCGGATCAGCGCGGCGTCGATGTTGACCTCGCTCATGTCGTTGACGATCACCGCCACCCGGCGGCCGTCGCGGTTGTGCAGCACGCGGTTGAGCAGGGTGGTCTTGCCGGCGCCAAGGAAGCCGGACAGCACGGTGACGGGAAGGCGGCGATCGGAAACGGCGGACGTGGGCATGGCGGGCATCGGCGCGGAGGCGTGGCGGGCTGGAAATGTTACTATATAACAATTGATGTATTGGAGTGGACGTCCATGAAATCCCTGCCGCAATCCTTCTTCGATGCCTCGGCGATGGTGTTGTCCGGGCTGTGCCTGCTGCACTGCCTGGCGTTGCCGTTGCTGGCCGCGGCGCTGCCGCTGTTCGGTGTCTGGGCCAAGGCCGAGTGGGTGCACATGTTGTTCGTGGCGATTGCCGCGCCGTTGGCGGGGCTGGCGCTGTGGCGCGGGCATCGGCGCGACGCCCTGCCCTGGCCGTTATGGACGCTGGCGGCGCTGGGCCTGCTCGGTCTGCTGGCCGGTGCCTTCGGCATTCCCGACGAGGCCAGCGAAACCGCGATGACGGTGAGCGGCAGCCTGGCCCTGGCCAGTGCGCACTTGTGGAACTGGCGCCGACACCGGCAGCGTTGCGGGCATTGAGCGTGGAGCGCGCTGTATAGCGTGCTTTCGCTCGAGGCGATCAGGGGTGCGATGCAGCGTGGCTTTGGCTTTCGTTGTTGCTGTTGCTTTGATCGTTGCTGTTGCTCTGGCGTTTGACTTGCCGGGTTCCCTTCCGAAGCGGCGGCCAGCGCGGGGAAAAACCCCGAAGGGGCGGCGTACATGGATGTACGCCGTCCGCGGCAGGGGCAGGATGCCCCTTC
>JBEVKG010000227.1:0-7105 GCA_040509765.1 Xanthomonas sp. | reverse complement strand
GCCGCGGATCGGTGAAATTTTTCGGAAAGAGCATTGACGGGCCCGATCGACTTCCGCATAATTCCGCTCCTGACGACGCGCCCGTAGCTCAGTTGGATAGAGTCCCTGGCTACGAACCAGGCGGTCGGGAGTTCGAATCTCTCCGGGCGCACCAGTCAGATCAAAAACGACAAGCCAGCGCTTGTCGTTTTTTTTGCCTGCGCGCCGCCGGCGGCGTGCCGCCCCGTGCAAGGACGCATGACGCGTCCGCACCATGGCGATGCGCCGATCGCGGCGCCGCCGCGCGCATCGGCATTCCGCCATCGGCGATCAACCCGACGCTCGGAGGCGGACGCCGCGCACCGCCTCGGCCTCGCCAGCGCGAGCGCGAGCGCCGAGGTCGCTTGCCGCCTCAGGCGATGGTGTCCACCACGCCGCCATCCACGCGCAGCGCCGCACCGGTGGTCGCCGACGCCTGCGGCGATGCGACGTAGACGCAGAGATTGGCGACCTCCTCCACCGTGGCCGCGCGGCGGATGATCGAGCTGGCGCGATGCGCCTTGACGAAGTCGGCGGCGACCTCGTCCAGCGGCTTGCCGGACTGCTCCACTTGCGCGGACAGCATGGCGGCAACGCCTTCGGTCAGCGTCGGCCCCGGCAGGATGGCATTCACGGTGACGCCGGTGCCGGCCATGCGCTTGGCCAGCCCGCGCGACAGGGCGAGATCGGCGGTCTTGGTCACCCCGTAGTGGATCATCTCGACCGGGATATTGAGTCCGGACTCCGACGAGACGAAGAGCACTCGCCCCCATCCCTTGTCGGCCATCCCCGGCAGATACGCACGGGAAAGCCGCACGCCGGACATCACGTTCACCGCCAGAAAGCGCTCCCACTCCGCGTCGGGCGTGTCGAAGAAGTCCTGCATGCCGAAGATGCCGGCGTTGTTGACCAGGATATCGACGGCGGGAAGCGCCGCGACGATCGCCTCGCAGCCGGCCGCGGTCGCCACGTCGCCCACGACGGCACGTACGCGTGCGCTAGCGACGTCGCGCTTGAGCGCAGCGACGGCGGCCTCGGTGCGGGCCTGGTCGCGACCATTCAGCGCGACCTCGGCGCCCGCCGCGGCCAGGCCCTTGGCGATCCCGAAGCCGATGCCGGCCGTCGAGCCGGTGACGAGGGCGGTTTTACCGGATAGATCGATCTTCATGGCTGTCTCCACGCATGAGGGTGAGGGGGAGGATCCGCTTCGGCGCCTGCCCTGCAGAAGCGCCGCCGACACGCGCTCGCCGCGCCGTCGTGACCGTCGAGCGGATCATGGACGCATCCGCCGGCAAGGCGCGGAACGGCAAGTGAACGTGACCGATGCGGGCCACGCCCGTTCCAGCGGGTGCCGCACCAGCGGGACACGGGCAGCAACCCAGGCAGCATCGGCGAGCGCATGACGGCATCCGCGCGATCGGCCCTGACCGCCAAGCCGCACGCCCACACCGGCAGAGGACGCCGCGGCCGGCCATGGCCGGCGCACGCGCGGCCTGTGCACCGAGGCGCCTCACGCCGCGATCGTCGCGCCCTTCGGCGTCGGCGCCACTGCAGCCGCCGCGTCCAGCGCGACCAGCGGATGGCCCGCCGCACGCCACGCCTCCAGGCCGCCGCGCAGCGGCAGCACGCCCTCGAAGTCGTGCTGGCGCAGGCGCTTTGCCAACACCGCGGCCGACACCTCGTTCGGACAGGCGCAGTAGACGACGATCCTGCGGTCGCGTGGCAAGCGTGCGACGAGCGCATCGACCTGGCGATCGTCCACTTCCAGCGCGCCGGGGATGGCATACGGCTCCAGCATGCGGTAGCCCGGGGCGCGAATGTCCAGCAGCAGCGGCGGCGTCTCGCTCTGCAGCAGCGCGTGCAGTTCGTCGACGTCGATGCGCAGGGTCTCCATCGCCTTGCGCAGGGTATGCCGGCGCCAGGCGCGGTAGCCGATGTACAGCGCCAGCAGACCGAGCAGCAGCAGCGCCGCACGCCGGCCGAGCAGGCTCAGCCAGTCCAGCAGGGATTGCACCTGATCGGCGAAGCACAGGCCCAGCAACAACCCGCCGCCGGCCCACAGCGCCGCGCCCAGCGCGTCGTAGCGCAGGAAGGCGGCCGGGCGCACGCGCATCGCGCCGGCCATCGGCACCGACACCATCGACAGGCCAGGCACGAACTTGGCCACCGCCAGCACGCGCACGCCCCAGCGCGCATAGAAGCGCTCGGTGCGCTTCATGCAGGTATCGCGCGACAGCGACAGCCGGCACAGCGACTGCAGGGTGCGATTGCCGTAGCGGCGCCCGGCGCCGAACCACAGCAGATCGCCGACCAGACTGGCCACGATCGACACCGACAGGGCGCCCAGCAACGCACTCCACATCGCCGACCCGTCGAGCAGCGCATAGGTCGCGCCGACCAGGATCAGCGTGGGCAGCGCCGGCACCGGCAGGCCCAGCGACAGGGCCAGGACATTGACGAAGACCAGTCCCAGTCCGTAGCGCGCAATCAGTTCCTGCATGGCTTGCCCGGCGGAGAGAAGAGGATGCCGCGCATTATCCTCCCGGTGCCCGCGGCGCGGGTGGGCGCCACGGCATCACCGACGGAACAGACCCATCCATCGCCGCGCGGGCGCGTGCTCCGCGGGTGGAGGCGCGATGCGCAGGCCGCATGCGCTGCGGCGGGTTTACGGGGCGCGGCCTTCCAGCGCCAATGCAGAGGACACGGCGCCTGCGCGGCAACGCGGGCGCCGAACCCGGAAGGCACGGCGTCCGCCGCATCAATACAGGGCAGGCAGCTTGCCCAGGCGGGTCCGCCGGGCAAGGCACGCACCGCGCGCTCAACGCGCCGTGGAACCCGCTGCATGCAGGCCGACGAAGATCACACGTCCTCATCCAGCCGCGCCGCCATCTGCGCCAGCCATGCCGCGAACACGCCCGGCTGGCGCATGCGCGCGCGCCACCAGGCCAGCGCCGCGCCCTCCTCGCCGCTGCGCCAGGCGAGCTGGAACACCTCGTCCGGCTTCGGCTCCTCCACGACCTTGCGCACCAGCGTGCCGCGCGCCAACGCCGCACGCGCATAGGGCTCGGGCAGGAAACCGAAGCCGAGCCCGGCTAGTTGCAGCCGATACTTGCTGCGCATGTCCGGCACGGTCAGTGCGTCCTGGTCGAACAGCAGCCCGACCGTGCGCGGCAGCAGCCGCCGCGCCGAATCCGCCACCGCGATGGCGCGATGCGCGTTCAACTGGCGACGGCTGAGCGGCTCCGGCGCCTGCGCCAGCGGGTGCCCGGGCGCGACCGCGAACACGAACGGCAGGGTGCCGAGCGGCTCGGCCACGTAGCCGCCGCCGCTGGGGCCCTCGCCGGCCGCACCGACCAGCAGGTCCACCCGCCGGTCCAGCAACGCCTCCCAGGTGCCGGACAGCGATTCCTGCACCACTCGCAACCGGGTGCGGTCGGCGACTGCATAGAACGCGGCCATGTCCTGCGCCAGGCATTCCGGCGCGAACACCGCATCCAGGCCCAGCGCGAACTCGGTCTCCCAGCCGGAGGCGACGCGGCGCACGCGCAGTTCCAGATCGCCGGCCGCGCGCAGCAGATGGCGGCCTTCGCGCAGCAGCTCGGCGCCCGCGGCGGTCGGCACCGCCTTCGGCCCCAGCCGCTCGAACAGCTGCACGCCCAGATCCTCCTCGAGCTTGGCGACCGTGTAGGAGATGGTCGAGGGCACCTTGTGCAGGGCCTTGCCGGCGGCCGAAAACGAGCCGCGACGGTCGATGGCGTCGAGGATCTGCAGGGCATCGAGGCTGAGCTTGAGCATTCGAATTTTTCGATGATGAATGCCGAATCTATCCGTTTTTCAAACCTGGCGACAGCACCGATACTTGTTTCCAAGCTGAAGCGCATAGCAAACGCGCCCAGTCAGCCCTTTCGATCCACTTGCATATCAACGCCACCAAGGAGCCTCCCATGCTGCAGATCCGCCCCGCCAACACCCGTGGCCGCGCCGAACACGGCTGGCTGTCCTCGCGCCACACCTTCTCCTTCGGCCACTACCACGACCCGCGCCACATGGGCTTCGGGCCGCTGCGGGTGATCAACGAAGACCGCGTGCAGCCCGGCCAGGGCTTCGGCACCCACGCCCACCGCGACATGGAGATCCTGTCCTACGTGGTCGAGGGCGCACTGGAGCACAAGGACAGCATGGGCAACGGCTCGGTGCTGCGCTACGGCGACGTGCAGCGCATGAGCGCCGGCTCCGGCGTCACCCACAGCGAGTTCAACCACTCCGCCAGTGCGCCCGTGCACTTCCTGCAGATCTGGGTGCTGCCCGAGCGCGCCGGGATCGACCCGGGCTACGAGGAAAAGCACTTCGCCCCGGACAGCAAGCGTGGTCAGCTGCGCCTGATCGCCGCCCCGCAAGGCGAGGACGGTGCGGTGCGCATCCACCAGGACGCGCGCATCTACGCCTCGATCCTCGACGGCGACGCGCGCCTGGACTACCCGCTGGCGGCCGGTCGCGGCGCCTATGTGCAGGTCGTGCGCGGCACGCTGAGCGTCAACGGCCAGACCCTGCAGGCTGGCGACGCCATCCAGGCGATCGACGAGGCGAGCCTGCAATTCGCCGATGCCCAGGACAGCGAGTTCCTGCTGTTCGACCTGCCGCGCTGAGCGCTGCAGGGGTCGCTCGGCGCCCGTGTGGGATCGGGCGCCGACGGGTCGCGCGATCCCCATGCCACGCGGCGGCGCCAAGGCGTCGCCGCATGGCGCGCCGCCTCCGCGACGCGCCGCCCGCGTCCTCACGCCATCCTCGGCACCCCGTGACGCGTCCTGCACGGCCCCCGCGGCGATGCTTCCGCTCTCCCTCCCCTACTGCCGGCGTGCCGGCCGAGAGCTTGCCGATGCGCCACCCCACCAGCGCCGCCTATGCCACCCCTTCGCGCATCCGCGAGGGACGCCCCTTTCCGCGCGGCGCCGTGTTCGATGGACAGGGCACCAACTTCGCCCTGTTCTCCGCGCACGCCACCCGCGTGGAACTGTGCCTGTTCGACGAGGCCGGCACCGAGACGCGGCTGGACCTGCCCGAGTACACCAACGAGATCTGGCACGGCTACCTGCCGGACGTGAAGCCCGGCCAGCGCTACGGCTATCGCGTGCACGGCCCCTACGCGCCCAGCGAAGGCCACCGCTTCAATCCCAACAAGCTGCTGCTCGACCCCTACGCGCGCGAACTGGAGGGCGACCTGATCTGGGCCGACGAACTGTACGGCTACACCGTGGGCCACGCGGACGGCGACCTCAGCTTCGACGAGCGCGACAGTGCGCCCTTCATGCCCAAGTGCGTGGTGGTCGAGGACACCTACGACTGGGAGGACGACCAGCGCCTGCTGACGCCATGGAACCAGACCTTGGTCTACGAGACCCATGTGCGCGGCTACACCATGCGCCACCCGCAGGTGCCGGACGAGCTGCGCGGCACCTGCGCCGGCCTGGCCCAGGAACCGGTGCTGCGCTACATCAAGGAACTGGGCGTCAGCGCGGTGGAACTGCTGCCGGTGCACGCCTATCTCGACGACCAGCACCTGCTCGACAAAGACCTGCGCAACTACTGGGGCTACAACACCCTGGCCTTCTTCGCGATCAAGTCGCGCTACCTGGCCAGCGGCCACCGCGACGAATTCCGCGACATGGTCAAGGCGCTGCATCGCCAGGGCCTGGAAGTGATCCTCGACGTGGTCTACAACCACACCGCCGAAGGCAGCGAACTGGGCCCCACCCTGTCCTTCCGCGGCATCGACAACGCCAGCTACTCCCGCCTAGCCGAAGACAAGCGCTACTACATCAACGACACCGGCACCGGCAACACGCTCAACCTGAGCAACTCGCGGGTGATCCAGTTCGTCAACGACTCGCTGCGCTATTGGGCCGGCGAGATGCACGTGGACGGCTTCCGCTTCGACCTGGCCACCATCCTCGGCCGCGAGCCCACCGGTTTCGACCAGCGCGGCGGCTTCCTGGACGCGTGCAACCAGGATCCATTGCTGTCGGAAGTGAAGCTGATCGCCGAACCGTGGGACTGCGGTCCGGGCGGCTACCAGGTCGGCCACTTCCCGCCCGGCTGGTCGGAGTGGAACGACAAGTTCCGCGACAACGCGCGCGCCTTCTGGAAGGGCGACGACGGCATGCTCGCCGAGTTCGCGACCCGCTTCACCGGCTCGGCCGACCTGTTCGATCGCCGCGGTCGCCGGCCGTGGGCCTCGGTCAACTTCATCACCGCGCACGACGGCTTCACCCTGCACGACCTGGTCAGCTACAACGGCAAGCACAACGACGCCAATGGCGAAGACAACCGCGACGGCTCCGACCACGACAGCTCCTGCAACTATGGCGCCGAGGGCGAGACCGACGACGCCGGCATCCTGCAACTGCGCGAGCGGCAGATGAAGAACCTGCTGGCGACGCTGCTGCTGTCGCAGGGCACGCCGATGCTGCTGGCCGGCGACGAACGCGCGCAGACCCAGCGCGGCAACAACAACACCTACTGCCAGGACAACGAGATCACCTGGATCGACTGGCAGCGCGACCCGACCGAGGGCCGCCTCACCGACTTCGTCAAGGCGCTGAGCGCGCTACGCCGGCGCTACCCCATCCTGACCCGCGGACGCTTCCTCAACGGCCAGTACAACGAAGAAGCCGGCGTGCGCGACCTCACCTGGCTCAATCCCGGCGGCACCGAGATGGACGAGGCGCACTGGACCGACGCCGGCGCACGCTCGGTCGGCCTGTTGCTGGAAGGCAAGGCGCAGACCTCCGGCGTCAAGGAACTGGCCAACGACAGCACCTTGCTGATCGTCATCAACGCCTACCACGAGGGCGTGAGCTTCGTGCTGCCCTCCTCGGAGGAGCAACTGCACTGGAAGCTGGTGCTGTCAACCGACGACGCACTGCAGGTCGACAGCATGCCTGCCGGCGCCAGCGAGTTCCTGGCGCCGCCGCGCAGCGTCAGCGTGTTCGAGTGCCAGGCGCCGGGCGCATAGTCGCAGCACGTCGCTTGCGGATTGCGCGCGGACCGAACGCGTCCGCGCCAGCCCTGCGTCGCCGGCACCCGTTGC
>JBEVKG010000226.1:0-11553 GCA_040509765.1 Xanthomonas sp. | reverse complement strand
AAAACGCAGGCGACATCGACGCCGCTGCCGAATGGCTGCGCAAGTCCGGCCTGGCCAAGGCCGACAAGAAGGCTGACCGCGTCGCCGCCGAAGGCCGCATCGCGATGGCCCAGGACGGCGGCAAGGCGGTCCTGGTCGAAATCAACTCCGAGACCGACTTCGTCGCCAAGGACAACAACTTCCTGGCCTTCACCGAGGCCGTGGTCCAGGCCGCCCTGACCTCCGGCGCCGCCGACGTCGAAGCGCTGAAGAGCGCCAAGCTGCCCGGCGGCGAGACCGTCGAGGAAGCCCGCGCCGCGGTCATCGCCAAGGTCGGCGAGAACGTGCAGGTGCGCCGCCTGGTGCGCATCGACAGCGCCAACAACGTCGCCGCCTACGTGCACGGCGGCCGCATCGGCGTGCTGGTCGAGGTCAAGGGCGGCGACGCCGACCTGGCCCGTGGCATCGCCATGCACGTGGCGGCGATGAACCCGCCGCACGTCAAGGCGTCCGACGTCCCGGCCGAGTTCGTGGCCAAGGAAAAGGAAATCGAGCTGGCCAAGATGTCGGAGAAGGACAAGGCCAAGCCGGCCGACATCCTGGAGAAGATCATCAGCGGCAAGATCGCCAAGATCGTCAACGAAGTCACCCTGTACGGCCAGCCCTACGTGCTGAACACCGACCAGACCGTGGAGCAGGCGGTGAAGGCCGCCGGCGCCGACGTGGTCGGCTTCCAGCGCCTGGCGGTGGGCGAAGGCATCGAGAAGGTGGTGGAAGACTACGCCGCCGAAGTGATGAAGCAGGCCGGCCTGGCCTGATCCCGCGCCCGGGGAGAAAAGAGCCGCGCACTGTCGCGGCTTTTTTTTTGCGGGTGTACGCTGCGGGGGCCGGGACAGGCCGCTGCCCCACCTCTTATTCCATGCCGTATCGGAAGTGCATGCATCCTGAACTCGAAGCGATCCTGAGCCACTCCCGCGACCTGCCCTCGCCCCCCGGCATCGCCTTGCGCATCATCGAACTGGCGCAGGATGCGGACGTGGATCTGGCTGCCACCGCCGACGCTATCGCCATGGACATGGCGCTGAGCGCGCGCATGCTGCGCATCGCCAATTCCCCGCTGTATGCCAGCCGGCGGCGCATCGACAACCTCGGCCAGGCGCTGACCATGCTTGGGCTGAACGCCGCGCTGAGCCTGGCGCTGGGCTTTTCGATGGTGCAGAGCCTGCGTGGCGACGCCAGCGGGCCGCAGGAACGGCTGTGGCGGCGCAGCGTGCTGGCGGCCTTGGCCAGCCGCCTGCTCGGCCAGGCCGCCGGCCTGCGCAAGCACGAGGAATTGATGCTGGCCGGCCTGCTGCAGGACATGGGCGCGCTGGCCCTGCTGCACGTCTGCCGCGACCAGTACGCCGCGCTGCTGCAGGACGCCGCCGGGGATGCGCAGCGGCTGAGCGCACTGGAGCGCGAACACCTGGGCGCCGACCGCGCCGAGGTCGGCGCCTGGCTGGCCAGGAAATGGAAGCTGCCCGGCTACCTGCAGCGCAGCATCGCCAACGGCAGCGACGCCGAGGCGAGCGAGCCCTTCGACATCTGCGTGCGCCTGTCCGGGCCGATTGCCGACATCTGGCTCAGCGAGGACACCGAAGCCGCGCGCACCCACGCCATGCAGCGCGCCTATCGCGACCTGCAGCTGGACAGCCGCCGCTTCGACGAAGTGATCGGTCACATCGCCGAGGCGCTGCCGTCGGTCAGCCCGATCTTCGACGTGCGCATCGCGCAGCCGGAGCGGGTCGACGCGATCATCAGCCACGCCCGCGAACTGATGGTGCTGCGCAACCTGCGCGACGTGCAGGAAGCCAACCGCGTGCGCCAGCGCGCCGACGAATACGAGCAGCATGCCCGGCGCCTGGCCGAGCAGGCCAGCCGCGACGCCCTCACCGGCGTGTTCAACCGGCACCAGTTGGACACCCTGCTGCAGCAGCAGTTCGAGCTGGCCAACCGCCACGACTGGCCGCTGTCGGTGGCGTTCATCGACCTGGACGACTTCAAGAAGATCAACGATGCCCACGGCCACCTGGTCGGCGACCAGGTGCTGCGCGCATTCGCGCAAGCCCTGCAGCCGCTGGTGCGCAACAGCGACATCGTGGCGCGCTTCGGCGGCGAGGAATTCCTGGTGCTGCTGCCCAACACCGGCGAGGAAGCCGCGCTCGGGGTGATGCGGCGCATCCTGACCGAGATCGCACAGCGGCCGATGACCGAGACCAAGCAGGGGCCGCTGCACATCAGCTTCTCCGCGGGCGTGGCCACCCAGGGCGGCCGCGAGCGCTTCAACAGCGCGCAGGAACTGCTGCAGGCGGCCGACGACATGCTGTACAGCGCCAAGCACGGCGGCCGCAACCGGGTCACCGCGCGCTCGTGCAGCGAGGCGCAACGCTGAAGCATCGCCGGCGGCACAGACGCGCTGGCGCGCATCGGCTAAAATCGTGTGGTTTGCCCGTCATCCCCCAACGAGGTCGCCATGTCCCAGCTCGCCTATCGCCGCATCCTGTTGAAACTTTCCGGCGAAGCGCTGATGGGGGACGGGGACTACGGCATCGACCCCAAGATCATCAACCGCCTGGCCCATGAGGTGATCGAGGCGCAGCAGGCCGGCGCGGAAGTGGCGCTGGTGATCGGCGGCGGCAACATCTTCCGCGGCGCCGGCCTGGCCGCCGGCGGCATGGACCGGGTCACCGGCGACCACATGGGCATGCTCGCCACCGTCATCAACGCGCTGGCGATGCAGGACGCGCTGGAGAAGCTCGGCGCCAAGGTGCGGGTGATGAGCGCGATCAAGATCAACGACGTGTGCGAGGACTTCATCCGCCGCCGCGCGATCCGCCACCTGGAAAAGGGCCGCATCGCGATCTTCGCCGCCGGCACCGGCAACCCCTTCTTCACCACCGATTCCGGCGCGGCCCTGCGCGCGATCGAGATCGGCGCCGACCTGCTGCTGAAGGCGACCAAGGTCGACGGCGTGTACGACAAGGACCCGAAGAAGCACGCCGACGCGGTGCGTTTCGACAGCCTGACCTACGACGAGGTCATCGCCCGCAACCTCGAGGTGATGGACACCGCCGCCTTCGCCCTGGCCCGGGATAGCGACCTGCCGCTGCGCATCTTCAACATGGGCCAGCCCGGCGAACTGCTGAAGATCCTGCGCGGCGCCGAGATCGGCACGCTGGTCAAGGGTCGGAGCTGAAAAGCCGGAAATGGGGAATCGGGATTAGGGAATCGCACCAGCGTTGCGCGCTGCAACATTGGCGCCAGTCCCGATTCTTGCACCATTGGCGTTCAGTCAGGCGCGCAGGGATCCTGCCTTTGCCATTCCCCATTCCCGATTCCCCACTCCCAGCAGGCTATAATCGTCCGATTCAGATTCAGCACGGACACCGGCGATGCTCAACGAGATCAAGCAAGACGCACAGACCCGCATGGCCAAGAGCATCGACGCGCTGCGTCATACGCTCATCAAGGTGCGCACCGGGCGCGCGTCGACCGCCCTGGTCGAGCACCTGAAGGTCAACTACTACGGCTCGGAGATGCCGCTGAGCCAGGTCGCCAGCGTCGCCGTCGCCGACGCCCGCTCGCTGACCATCACCCCGTGGGAAAAGCAGATGGTCAGCGCGGTCGAGAAGGCGATCCTGGCCTCGGACCTGGGCCTGACCCCGAACACGGCCGGCACCACCATCCGCCTCAACCTGCCCGCGCTCACCGAAGAGCGCCGCCGCGAGCTGTCCAAGGTCGTGCATGGCGAAGGCGAGGACACCAAGGTCGCGATCCGCAACATCCGCCGCGACGCCAACCAGCAGGTCAAGGATCTGCTGAAGGACAAGAAGGTCACCGAGGACGAGGCCCGCGCCAGCGAGGACGACATCCAGAAGCTGACCGACAAGGCGATCAAGGACGTGGACGACGTGGTCAAGGGCAAGGAACAGGAACTGATGGCGGTCTGAGCCTGCGCCTGCCGGCCATGTCTTCCGACCCCGTCCCCATGTCCCTGCCCCGCCACCTGGCCATCATCATGGATGGCAACGGCCGCTGGGCGCAGCGCCGGCGCCGACCGCGCGTGATCGGCCATCGCGCCGGCGCCCGCGCGGTCAATCGCACCATCGACTTCTGCCTGGAGCGCGGCATCGGCGCGCTGACCCTGTTCGCTTTTTCCAGCGAGAACTGGGGGCGGCCGCAGGAGGAAGTGGACGCGCTGATGAAGCTGTTCCTGCACGCGCTCGACCGCGAGGTCGAGGAATTGCAGCGGCGCGGGGTGCGCGTGCGCTTCATCGGCGACCGCTCGCGCTTCGCGCCGTCGCTGTGCGAGCGCATGGCCCAGGCCGAGGCGCGCACCCGCGACAACCAGGCCCTGCACCTGTCGATCGCCGCCAGCTACGGCGGCCGCCAGGACATCGCCCTGGCCGCGCGCGCGCTGGCCGAGGACGTCGCCGCCGGGCGCCTGCGCCCAGAGCAGATCGACGAGGAGGCGCTGTCGGCGCGCATGGCGCTGGCCGACCTGCCGCCGCCGGACCTGTTCATCCGTACCGGCGGCGACCTGCGCATCAGCAATTTCCTGCTGTGGCAGCTGGCCTATACCGAACTGTGGTTCACCGAGACCCTCTGGCCCGAGTTCGGCCCCGAGGTGCTGCAACAAGCCCTGGACGACTACGCCCGCCGCGAGCGGCGTTTCGGCCTCACCAGCGCGCAGGTCGCCGAAGCGGCGACGGAGAACGTTTCCGCATGACCCGTACCCGCGTCATCGCCGCGCTGATCATGGCCCCGCTGGCCATCTGCGCCATCCTGCTGCTGCCGACCCAGTGGCTGGTCGCGCTGGCCGCGTTGATCTTCCTGATCGGCCTGTGGGAATGGCTGAAGCTGGCCGAGGTCGACGACACCCTGCCGCGCACCATCCTGCTGATGCTCAACCTGCTGCTGATGGTGCTGCTGGTCTGGGCCTCGGCCGGCTCGCTGGTGCTGTTCCAGCTGACCACCCTGATCGGCGTCGGCTGGTGGTGCGTGGCGCTGCTGTGGCTGGGCTTCTACCGCTTCGGCTCCGACCACGCCACCTATGCGCGCGTGTTCAAGCTCGCCGCCGGCACCCTGGCGATCGTCCCGGCCTGGGCCGCGCTGGGCCTGATCCACGCCAGCGAGCCGAACGGCCACCGCTGGCTGCTGACCGCGCTGGCCACGGTGTGGGCCGCCGATTCCGGCGCCTATTTCGCCGGCCGCCAGTTCGGCAAGCACAAGCTGGCGCCGCGGATCAGCCCCAACAAGACCGTGGAAGGCCTGGTCGGCGGGCTGCTGGCCGGCCTGGTCGTGGCCGCCGGCTTCGGCTGGCTGGCCGGGGTGACCCTGCCGCACCTGCCCGGGTTGCTGATCGTGGCCGCGGTCAGCGTGCTGGCCTCGGTGGTCGGCGACCTGTTCGAAAGCCTGCTCAAGCGCCACGTCGGCGCCAAGGACTCGGGCAACGTGATTCCCGGCCATGGCGGCGTGCTGGACCGGATCGACGGCGTGCTGGCGGCACTGCCGATCTTCGCGCTGGGCAAGGACATCTTCGGGTTCTGAAGCCAGTGACCACGCAACGCAGCCAGGCCCCCGCGGTCCGCACCATCGCCGTGCTCGGCGCCACCGGCTCGATCGGCGCCTCGGCGCTGGACGTAATCGCGCGCCATCCGCAGCGCCTGCGCGCCGGCGTGCTGGCCGCCGGCCGCAACGTCGACGCGCTGCTGGCGCTGTGCGCCACGCACCGCCCGGCGCATGCGGTGATCGCCGATCCGGCGCTGTATCCGGCGCTGCGCGACGGCCTGCGCGCGGCGGGGCTGTCGACCCAGGCGCATGCCGGCGACGCCGCACTGGACCAATTGGTGGCCAGCGACGCCTGCGACAGCGTGGTCGCCGCCATCGTCGGCGCCGCCGGCCTGGCCTCGACCCTGGCCGCCGCCCGCGCCGGCAAGCGCCTGCTGCTGGCCAACAAGGAAGCCCTGGTGCTGGCCGGCGAACTGGTCACCGCAGCGGCGGCGGCGGCCGGCGCCGAGATCATCCCGATCGACAGCGAGCACAACGCCATCTTCCAGTGCCTGCGCTCGCGCCAGACCGGCGCCGAGGTGCGGCGGGTGCTGCTGACCGCCTCCGGCGGTCCGTTCCGCGGCTGGGACCGCGCGCGCCTGCAGGCGGTGACCCCGGCTCAGGCCGTGGCGCACCCGAAGTGGTCGATGGGGCCGAAGATCTCCGTCGATTCGGCGACGTTGATGAACAAGGGCCTGGAAGTGATCGAGGCCCACCACCTGTTCGCGCTGGCGCCCGAGCGCATCGAGGTGCTGGTGCACCCGCAGAGCCTGGTGCATTCGCTGGTCGAGTTCATCGACGGTTCGACCCTGGCACAGATGGGCCTGCCGGACATGCGCACCACCCTGGCGGTGGGGCTGGGCTGGCCGGACCGTCTCGAATCGGGGGTCGCCGGGCTGAACCTGCTGGCGCAGGGCCGGCTCGATTTCGAGGCGCCGGACCTGGACGCCTTTCCCTGCCTGGGCCTGGCCTGGCGCGCGATGCAGGCCGGCGGCAGCGCCCCGGCGATCCTGAACGCGGCCAACGAAGTGGCCGTTTCAGCCTTTCTTCAGGGCCGGATCGGTTTCCTATCGATTCCTGCGCTGGTCGAGAACGCCCTGACCGAGCTGCCTGCGGTCGCGGCCGATTCCCTGGACGCGTTGCTGGCGGCGGATGCGCACTCGCGCAAGATCACCGAACTCGCCATTGCCCGCCACTTCGCCCATGCTTGATGCCCACGCCGCCATGAGCCACGCGCATGGGTAACTTCTTTGGCTCCATCTGGTGGATGCTGGTCAGCCTGGGCATCCTGGTGACCTTCCACGAGTTCGGCCATTTCTGGGTCGCCCGCCGCTGCGGGGTCAAGGTGCTGCGCTTCTCGGTCGGCTTCGGCAAGCCGCTGTGGTCGCGCTACGACCGCCATGGCACCGAGTTCGCGATCGCCGCGATCCCGCTGGGCGGCTACGTGAAGATGCTCGACGAGCGCGAGGGCGAGGTGGCCCCGGCCGAGCGCGCGCAGGCCTTCAACAACAAGAGCGTGTGGCAGCGCATCGCCATCGTCGCCGCCGGTCCGATCGCCAACCTGATCCTGTGCGTGGTGCTGCTGTGGGCCATGTTCGTGATCGGCAAGCAGGACTACGCGCCCATCGTCGGCCGCGCCGAGGGCCTGGCGCAGCAGGCCGGTTTCCAGCCCGGCGAGCGCATCGTCCGCGTCGGCGACCGCGACGTCGCGACCTGGAGCGAGGCGGCCATGCAACTGACCGTCGCCGCCATGGACCGCGAGGATGTGCGGGTAGAGACCGAGGACGCCCAGGACGGCGCCAGCCGCGCGCATACCCTGCGTCTGTCGCAACTGCCGGTCGGCTTCGACGAGCAGCAGGTCCCGGCCCTGGCCGGCCTGACCTGGCGCTTCACCCTGCAGCCGGCGGTCATCGCCAACGTCGCCCCCGGCTCGGCCGCCGACGGCGTGCTGCGCCCCGGCGACCGCGTGCTGGCGGTGGACGGCAGCCCGATCACCAGCGCCGACCAGGTCGCGCCGCGGGTGCAGGCCCTGGGCCGCGACGGCGGCAACGGGCTGATCGAGGTCGAGCGCAACGGCGAGCGGCTGGCCCTGGAGGTCCATCTCAAGCAGGCCGCCGGCCCCGGCGCGCCGAGCTGGAAGCTGGGCGTGGGCATCGGCGAGCAGCGCCGGCCGGCCTACGACGCCACCCTGCGCTACGGCCCGCTGGCGGCGATCCCGGTCGCCTTCCGCGAGACCGGCCGGCTGGCCGGCGACACCCTCGGCATCCTGCGCCGCATGCTGACCGGCGAGGCCTCGCTGAAGAACGTCTCCGGCCCGATCACCATCGCCAAGGTCGCCAACGTCTCGGCCAAGCAGGGCCCGGACTGGTTCCTGAATTTCCTGGCGCTGCTGTCGCTGAGCCTGGCGATCATGAACCTGCTGCCGATCCCGATCTTGGACGGCGGGCACTTGCTGTATTACCTTATCGAGTTGGTCAAGGGCAGCCCGCTGAGCGAGCGCGCCATGGCGGCGGGGCAGTTCGTGGGCCTGACGTTGCTGGCAGGACTGATGGGGTTGGCGTTCTACAACGACCTCTTCGGCCAGGCAATGCGATGACCCGCGCCGATCCACTCGACCCGCTGTCGTCTTGCGCCGGCGCCCATGCAACAACGATATCGACCTCTACCGGACGTGACATGACGAGATTTCCCACTCGCCGCCTGCTTGCCCTCGCCCTCGCCGCCAGCCTCAGCCTGCCGGCCCTGGCCCAGGTAGCGGAGCCCTTCACCGCCAGCGACATCCGCGTCGACGGGCTGCAACGCATTTCGTCCGGCACCGTGTTCACCTACCTGCCGGTGGAACGCGGCGACAGCGTGGACGAGGCCAAGGTCGCCGAGGCGATCCGTGCGCTGTACCGCACCGGCTTCTTCGAGGACGTGCGCGTCGACCGCCAGGGCAACATCCTGGTGGTCACGGTCAAGGAACGCCCGGCGATCAACAAGCTGACCGTCACCGGCAACAAGGACATCAAGAGCGAGGAACTGCTCAAGGGCCTGTCCGATATCGGCCTCAGCGAAGGCGGCACCTTCGACCGGCTGAGCCTGGACCGGGTGACCCAGGAGCTGACCCGCCAGTACAACAACCGCGGCAAGTACAACGTCGAGATCACCCCGACGGTGAGCCCGCTGGACCGCAACCGCGTCGACGTGGCCATCGCGATCAAGGAAGGCAAGGCGGCCAAGATCCGCCACGTCAACCTGATCGGCACCGAGAAGTTCCTCAACCAGGACATCATGGAGAACTGGGAGTCGCGCGAGCACAACTGGCTGTCCTGGTACCGCCGCGACGACCAATACTCCAAGGAGAAGCTGTCCGGCGACCTGGAGAAGCTCAACTCCTGGTACCTGGACCGCGGCTACGTCGATTTCAGCGTCGACTCCACCCAGGTCGCGATCAGCCCCGACAAGCGCGACATGTACCTGACCGCCGGCATCACCGAAGGCGAGCAGTACAAGATCTCCGACATCAAGGTCACCGGCGACACCATCCTGCCGCAGGAAGAGATCGAGAAGCTGGTGATCCCCAAGCCGGGCGACACCTTCTCGCGCGCGCTGCTGGAATACAGCTCCGACGCGATCACCAACACCCTGAGCAACATCGGCTACGCCTTCGCCAAGGTCACCCCGATCCCGACCACCGACCGCGAGAAGCGCACGGTGGCGGTGAACCTGCAGGTGACCCCGGGCCCGCGCGTGTCGGTGCGGCGCATCGTGTTCCGCGGCAACACCCGCACCTCCGACGAAGTGCTGCGCCGCGAAATGCGCCAGTTCGAGGACACCTGGTACTCGCAGGCGGCGATCGACCGCTCCAAGATCCGCCTGCAGCGCCTGGGCTACTTCGAGTCGGTGGACGTGGAAACGCCGCCGGTGCCGGGCAGCAACGACAAGGTCGACGTGGTCTACAACGTCAAGGAGACCACCTCGGGCAGCTTCACCTTCGGCCTGGGCTACTCGCAGACCTACGGCGTCACCACCTCGGTGCAGCTGTCGCAGAACAACTTCCTCGGCGGCGGCAACCGCGTCTCGGTGGACGCCTCGCGCAGCAGCTACCAGGAGCGCTACGCGTTCTCCTACACCAATCCGTTCTTCACCGACGACGGCGTATCGCTGGGCTACAACCTGTCGTGGCGCAAGCTGGACTACTCCGACTTCGGCACCGCGCAGTACAACAGCACCAACGGCGCGGCGCAGGTGATCTTCGGCGTGCCGATCACCGAGACCGACAGCGTCTCGCTGATGTTCGGCGTGGACAGCAACCAGATCACCACCTATCCCGGCTTCACCCCGCAGGCGATCATCAACTACATCGACGCGATGGGGACCAAGACCTTCCACGCCTGGCGCAGCGAACTGGGCTGGGCCCGCGACACCCGCAACGACTACTTCATGCCGACCCGCGGCATGTACCAGCGCGTGGGCCTGGAAGCCACCCTGCCCGGCTCGACCGTGGAGTACTGGAAGCTCAACTACCAGATCTCCAAGTACTGGCCGATCTCGCCGGCGCTGGTGCTCAACACCCGCGCGGAGTTCGGCTACGGCGACAGCTACGGCAGCGACGTGTCGCGCGACATCTGCGGCGTCACCTTGCCCAATGCGCAGGGCACGCCGATCTACAACCCGCAGGCCTGCGACGGCACCAACCTGGTCCGCCGCGTGACGGCATCGGGCCTGCCGTTCTACGAGAACTTCTACGCCGGCGGCACCAACTCGGTCCGCGGCTTCGAGGACAACACCCTCGGCCCGCGCTCGGAGGCCACCGCCTCGTACCGGCGCGGCCAGCCGTTGGGCGGCTCGTTCAAGACCGTGGGCTCGGCGGAAATGTACTTCCCGAAGCTGTTCGACAGCCCGTCGGCGCGCATCTCGGCGTTCGTGGACGTCGGCAACGTGTTCAACGGCGTGGACAACTTCAAGTCCAACCAGTTGCGTGCCTCCACCGGTATCGCCCTGCTGTGGCGCGCGCCGGTCGGCCCGATCTCGATCAGCTACGCGGTTCCGTTTAAGAAGGAAGACAACGACGAGATCGAGCGTCTGCAGTTCACCTGTGGTGGGCAGTTCTAAAAGAACTGCCCACCCGCTGCCAGGGCTGCGCCCTGGCAGCCAGGTTTTCGCGGCGCGAAAACCTGCTGGGGCTTGGCCTGCCTAATCCCCGCGCCTGTCGGCGCGCCCCCTTTAACAAAAGGGGGCTTTGCTCCAGTCGGTTGATCGTCTCTGATAGGTGATCGTGGCCTGCTCGGGCTGGTGTTGCGCGGCCGCGTCGCACGCGCCCTACGCGGGCGTACGTATGACCGTGCTGGTGGCACACGGTAGAATCCCCCGGTGAATACTTCGACCTATACCGCTGACGAGATCGCCGAGCGTTTCGGCCTGCAGGTGCATGGCGACGGCAGCGTCGCGGTGCATGGCGTGGCCACGCTGGCGCAAGCCGGCCCGGGGCAGCTGAGCTTCCTGGCCAATCCCCGCTACCGCGCGCAACTGGCAGACAGCACCGCGGCGATCGTGGTGCTGCGTGCCGACGACGCCGAGGCGGCGCCGGGCACAGCGCTGATCGCGCGCGACCCGTATGTCGCCTTCGCCAAGATCGCCGCGCTGTTCGACGTGGCGCCGGTGCGGCCGCCCGGCATCCATCGCCAGGCCGAAGCCGTCGGCGCCGAGCACCGCGCCGGGATGCACACGCACGCGCTGGCCCAGATGCACCCGGGTGACCAGGGTGACGCGGGCGATCAGTTCGCTGCCGGCGCCGACCTGGCAGTCCTCGCCGATCACGCAGCCGGGGCCGATCACGCAGCCCTCGCCGATCACGCTGCGCGCGCCGATGCTGACGAACGGGCCGACATGTGCGCTTGGCGAGACCGTCGCGCTTGGATCGATCACCGCGGAAGGGTGGATCCCCGGTTCGCGCACCGGCGCCACGTCGAACAAGGCCGCGATCTTGGCAAAGGCGGTATA
>JBEVKG010000225.1:0-30753 GCA_040509765.1 Xanthomonas sp. | reverse complement strand
AAGATCGCCGACGAGAAGATCGAGAAGCTGATCCGCAAGCATTTCGACCTGCGCCCGTACGGCATCATCCAGATGCTCGACCTGATCCACCCGATGTACCAGCAGACCGCCTCGTACGGCCATTTCGGCCGCACCCCGAAGGCCTTCACCTACACCGACGGCACCGGCGCCCAGCACCAGGCCACCGCGTTCTCGTGGGAGAAGACCGACCGCGCCGAGGCACTGCGCGCGGATGCCAAGCTGAAGTAAGCCGGCCTGCCGCGCTTGCGACACGGAACGGGCCGCACTGCGGCCCGTTCTGCGTTTGGGTGATGGAACTGATCCACGGCCGGGCGGACGACGCAGGCCGCACGGCCGGCCGCATGCGCTGTCGCGGGCTTGCTTCCGCGTAGGAGCGGCTTCAGCCGCGAGGGGCGTTCGTGGGAACGCCGGTCGCGGCTGAAGCCGCTCCTACAAAAGCAGCTACACCTGGTTGGTGGAAGCGAACAGCATTGAATACCCGCTTTCGATGCAGCGGCACACCCGCCTCCCTGTGAGAGCGACTTCCTCGCGACGGGCCATCCCGGACAAGCCGGTGCGCCGGAAGCTGCCTCACTGGGAGCAACCGCATCCGCGATGCATCGGCAACGGTGTCCCTTGGCTTCCGCTTCGCTCGATGCCCCGTTTCAACACATCGCATCCTGTCGTGGGAGCGGCTTCGGCCGCGACGGGCATTCCCGTGAATGCCGGTCGCGGCCGAAACCGCTGCTACGACGCGCAACCGCGCAGAAGAGCGACGAGCCGGCTCAGCCGCGCCGCTGCAGCGCCGCCTGCAGCAGCGACTGGAACTGCGGCAGCGGGCACAGCCCGGTCGCGGGGTCGTTGCAACCCGGGATCTGCAGGGTCTGCAGCAGCGGCGGATGACGCAGGCTCAACGGGGTCAGCGCACGCAACTGATCCAGCGACTGCGCCTGGTAGCGCACGCGCACGTAGCGTTGGCCGCTGCGGGCATCGCGCACCTGCTCCACCACCAGGGCGCCGCCCGGGGGCGCGTCGTCGCGGCCGTAGCCGGGCAGATGGAAGTGCAGGTCGAGCAGGCCGCTCAGCGCGGCGATGTGGGTGTCGCTGGCGACCAGCACGCTCAGCCGCGGTGCGTCGACGCCGCCCAGCGTGTCCAGCAGGCGGTGCGCCAGCGGCGCGCCCGCGCGTGCGGCCATGTACTGCGGCCGCGCATAGATCTCGAACAGCAAGGCGTGCAGTCGCGACACCGCGGCGATGCGGGCCAGAGTCGCGCGGCCCCAGCCGACCTGCTCCAGCGGCATGCCCTCGGCGTATTGCAGGATGAACACCTCGGCCGTGCCCGAGGTCAGGTCCAGCGGCCCGTGCAAGGCCAGGCTGCGCCCGTTCCCGCCCGCGGTCAGCGACGAGGGCATGTGCACGAAATCGCAGCGCTGCGCGCAGCCGAGGATCTCCTGCATGGTCCGCAGCTCGCGCGCATACGGCGCCAGCACCGCGCCCGGACCGCCGGTCTGGCGCTGGATCGATGCCACGGCGGCGGCGGCATCGAAGTCCACCGCACCGGCTTCCACCGGGCGGAACAGCGGGTCGTCGCTGCCCTCGGCCTGGTGGCCGGCCTGCAGATGGCAGCCAGGCGCCAGGGTGTCGGCGAGCAACTGCGCGCTGACGATGGTGCGCTGGTCGGTGTTGGCATAAATACTGACCGTGCCGTCAGCAGGGCAGCCCCGGGCCGGCAGCACGCCATCGCGCCGCAGCCATTGCCGGGTGTAGTCGCCGCTGCGCTCCACCGCGGCGCGGCCGTGCGCGGTGAGCAGGCTCGGCGGCGTGTCCCACACCGGCCACGGCTGCGGCGCCAGCGCGGCGGCCGCGGCCTCGCCCGGCAGCGGCGCGCGCACGCCATGGCGGAACAGCATCCACACCTTTTCCACCTGCAACGCAGGCGCGGCCTCCGGCGCCGGCCGCGCCTGCGCCTGCGCGCCCAACGTCGCCACCACCAGCACGACCCACAGCATCCAGCGCATACCTGTCTTCATCATGGTTCCCGAAATGGAAAGAGCCTTATCGCGACGCAGCGCCGCACGCAGCCGTGACCCGGTCGCAGCGCAGGCCCGTGGCGATGCCGAGCCAGTAGCCCAGCCGCTGCGGATCCGGCGCGCCGGCGTAGTAGTCGGTACTGATCCATTGCGCACCGGCCTGCAGCGCGGCCTGCGCGCGACGCCGGTCGTGCGCACGCGCCTCGCGGCCATCGGCATCGGCACGGGTACGCACCACGAACCCCTGCGCGACCAGCGCACGGATCCGCGGCGCCTCGGCCAGCGGATCCTCGATCGACAGCACCGCCGCCTCCGGCTGGTCCGGCGCGTACCAGCCGAACATCATGCGTCCGGCCAGCGACGCATGCCCCTGGCGATACAGCGCCTCGTGCCGCGGATTGCCGTCGAGCACGAACAGCAGCCGGCCGCGCGCCTGCGCCACGCGCGGCCAGGCATGCGCCAGCACCGCGTCACGCAGGCTCGGCGCGTCGCCGCGCACGTCGTCGGGCACGATCAGCCGCGCGCGTCCAACGACCTCGGCGATATCGCGGTCCAGCGCGTCCAGATCGTCGGCGTCGAACGCGGAACGGTGCGGCCACAGGCCCGGCACCGGATCGAAATCCACTGCATTGACCAGTACCACCAGCGGCGCATGCCGTGGGTGCGCGCGCGACCAGGCAGCGAGGATCGCCAGGCAGTCGCGGAAGCGCAGGCAATGGCTGGCGTAGTCCAGGCCCGGCTGGTGCAGGACCTTGGCGCCGGGAGCGCGCATGCTGGCGCGGGTCGCCGCATCTGCACGCGCATACGGCGCGGCATACAGGCCGCCGTGCGGGTCGGCGGCCACGTCGAGTTCGAGTTGCCGCAGCCCCAGCGCGAGCTGGGCCTGCAGCGAAGGATGGCCATAGGCCAGTGCCGGCCATTCGGCGGCGGCGTGTGCCTGCAGGCGCCGCCGCACCGGCGCGGTCGGCACCGGCCGATAGCTGTTGTGCGAGCCGAGCAGTTGCACTTGGTCCAGGCGCAGGCCGTCGATCGGCACCGGCGCCGCTGCCGCCCGGGCCGGCCCCGGCAGGAGCGCCAGCGCCAGCCAGACCAGCAGCGCTACGCCCCCGATACAGCAGCCGCCACCCGGCACGGGGCCGTGTGGCGGCTGCTGGCGTCCAGCGTGCGCAAGCGCCCGGTTCAGAACGTGTACTTCACGTTCAGCAGCGCGGTGCGGCCGGCATCGACGATGTCGGAGATCGCCGTGCTGTTGTGGCCCACGTGCGCCCAGTAGCTCAGGCGATTGGTGAGGTTGGCCACCGACAGGTCGGCGCGCAGGTGCTCGCTGAAGGTGTAGCCCACGTGTAGGTCCACGCGGGTGATCGGCTTGACCCACAGGTCGTCCCAGGTCGCGCCGCGGTTGTAGTAGTCGTACACCGAGACGTATTCGCCGGAATAGTGGTAGGCCAGGTTCACCGACAGCGGACCCTTCTCGTAGAACAGCTCGGCGTTGGCCATCAGGTCCGGCGCGTTCTGGATGCGCTCGTCGTGGAAGCCATCCATGCCCAGGTCGACGCGGGTGGTCTGACGGGTGAGGTTGGCGCCGATGCCGAAGCCGTCCAGCGGCGCCGGCATGCCCTGCAGGGTCTGCCGCACCGCGGCTTCGACGCCGAGCACCTTGCCGTCGCCGCCGTTCTGCGGCCGCACGTAGCGCACGTTGCCGGCGCCGGCGCTGCTGCCGGCGTTGGCCGGATCCGAACCGCTCTCGTAGATGTAGTCGGTCAGGCGCTTGTAGTAGCCGGCCAGCATCGCGTGGCCGCCATGGCCGTTGTCCCACTCGCCGGACAGGTCCACGTTGAGCGACTTGATCGGCTTCAGGTCCGGGTTGCCCTCGGTGATGACCGTGGTGCCGTCGCTGGAGACGTCGTAGTTGGCGCCGCCGCCGAGCTGCACCAGCGCCGGCCGGGTGTAGCTGGTCCACACCGAGGCGCGGTACACCGCATTGCCGTTGCCCGGGCGGTAGTTCAGGAACACGCTCGGCAGCGGCACATCGTAGGTGGTGCGGTTGCTGCTGAAGAAGCCGGGCAGCTCGTTGCCGTTGGCGTCTTCGGGCATGGTCCAGAAGGTGTTGCGGATGCTGGTGTGCTCGAAGCGCACGCCCGGGATCACCTCCAGGTCACCGGTACGGAACGTGGCCATCGCATACGCCGAGGTCACCGCCTCGTCGCCACGCATGGTCGCGCAGTTCTGGTTGTTGATCGCCAGGCTGCCGCAGGTGTCGAAGCTGGCCGCGGTCAGGTGCTGGGCGATCATCGCCTTCAGCCCGCCGTTGCTGAGCTTGACCGTCGGCCACGCGTACTGGCCCGGATACACCGAATCGTACTGGCCGACCACCAGGCCGGTGTCGCGCAGCAGGGTGCCGTCGGTGAACTTGCTGTTGGTCCAGTCGCGCGAGGTGAAGTCGCGGGAGCTGTCGACGTACTTCACGCCGAACTGGATGTTGCTCAGCGCGCCCTGGTCGAAGTCGTAGCGCACGTCGAACTTGGCGCCGCCCTTGGTCTGGCCGCTATAGGACTTGGTCAACTGGCCGTAGCGGCGCGCATACAGGCTGCCGATGTCGCTGGCCTGGGCCTGGATCGCCGGGGTCAGCAGCGGCCTGGGGAAGCCGTCGCCGTCGTAGCCGGAGAAGGTGCTGGCGCCGCCGTACGGAAACTGGGTCGAGGCGTACTGGTCCACGCGCGCGGAAATTTCCACGTGGTCCGGGCGATCGTTGTCGCCATAGCTGTAGAACAGGTTCGGCGACAGCGTCCAGTTGCCGAGCTGCTTGTCGGCGCCGAACTGGAAGGTGGCCAGGTCCGCCACTTCCGGGTTGGTCTCGTACCAGTAGCGCACCGCCACGCGGTTGATCTGCGGCTGGTACACGCCGGTGGTGCCGATCTGCGCCAGGCTCACGTTGGCCGGCACCAGCTGGGTGTAGCCGGTGTTCTGCTCGGTCTTGGCGTAGGCGTAGGTGGCGCGCGCGTACAGCTGCAGGCTCGGGTCGACGTGCCAGTCGAAGGACACGTTGCCGCCGTAGCGCTTGGTGTCGCCGGCGGAGTAGCCGATGTTGGCGCCGGTGGCCATCAGCAGATCCTGCGGATCGTAGCCGGGCGCCGGCTGGCCGCTGGCATCGGTGCGCGAGAAATAGCGCTTGTTCCAGTCGCCGCGCGAGGCGGCGGCATTGGCCACTTCGCTGTTCACGTAGTGGCGCTCGTCGTAGTACGCGCTGGTGTACACGCCGAACTGGTTGTCGGCGCCGAACTTGGCGTGGAACTCGCCGGCCGCACCCTTGCCCAGGCCGTTGTCGCCATAGTCGCGCGCACGGCTTTCCATGCGGCCGCTGGCGGTGATGCTGCCGCCCATCGCCTCGCTGTAGTCGAAGCCGCTGGGGGTGCGGTAGTCGATGGTGCCGCCGATCGCGTCGCCGTCCATCGCCGCGGTGGAGGTCTTGTTCAACACGATGGTCTGCAGGCCCGACGGCGGCAGCAGGCTCAGCTGCACGCTGCGGCTGTAGGGCAGGCCCTGGGCGACGTTGACGCCGTTGATCAGATTGACGTTGTACTCGGCATTGAGGCCGCGTACCGAGGCGAACATGCCCTCGCCGCGCGCGGCGCCGTCGACGCCGCCGAAATACGACTGCCCGGTGTTGACCACGTTGACGCCCGGCAGCAGGCCCAGCGCCTCGGCGATGTTGTGCACGGCGGTGTACTTCAGGTCTTCGGCCGACAGCACATTGGCCGTATTGGTCGCGGCCATCTGCATGTCCGCGGCGTTGTAGCGGGTGACGGCGACGGTGATCTTGTCCAGGGTCTTGGCGCTGGCGTCGGACGCGACGTTCTGCGTCTCCTGCGCGTCCTGCGCCTGGGCCAAGGCCATCGGCACGACACCGAGCAACGCTGCGGCGATCGCCCGTGACAGGCGTTTCTGAAGATGGATCGAGTGCGACATGAAGAATCCGAACGTAGGCGCGGCCGACGGACGCAATCCGCAGGCCGGGCAATGGAGGAGGGAGAGAGGCCGTGATCGCGTTCACGACGGCGCGCATTGTTGGCGTGCGCGACTGCAATTTGATGACAACGATGTCACCCTTGGCCAAACATACCGATTCGGCGCATTTCCTGCGCAATCTGGCACAACCGCACCTATCCCCCCTGCCGCCCGCCGGTGACGCGGCCGATGGCCGTGCGACACACCGGCCGCTTGCGTCGGCACGCCCGTCAACGCGCTCGCACGCACTGCATCGCCCGCGTCCTGGTCGGCAGGGGGCGACGACGGCGCATCACCGTCCGTCGCGGGTGTCGTCACCGCGTCGCGGCGGCATCCACCTGCAACTGCGCGTGCAGGATGCGGCGGATCTCCAGGATCGCCTGCGGCGTCTCCTGCACGCTGTGGCCCGAGGTGACGACCAGTTCCGAGACCGCGCCCGGCAGATGCGCGCTGCGGTACGGCACCAGCCCGTCGTCGGAGTCGGCCAGCGGCACCGACGGATCGCGGCGGGCGATGATGGTGTGGTAGCGCACCGCCGGCGCGATCGGCAGATCCGCCGCCGCGCGCACGAACGGATCGGTGTCGCGCAGATTGTCGATGCTGTTGGGCACGCGCACCGGCGCGCCATCGGGGCCGTCGATCCCCTGCAGCAAGGTGTTCAACCGGTCGAGCAGCGTCACCGGCAGGCGCACCAGGCGCCCGGCCAGGCGTCCGAGGCGCCCTTCGGCGAAGGCGGTGCCGCGTTGCGGGGCGGCGATGAAGATGGCGCGGTCCACCTGCGGCAGCGGCGCGAAGCGCAGCAGCGGCTGCAACTGCGCCAGCGCCTGCGGGTCCAGCGGGCGCCGGTCGCCGCGCGCGCCGATCAGGTCGTTCCACAGCGTGTCACCGGAGTCGCTGAGCAACAGGCGCCCGATCACCCCGCCCATGCTGTGGCCGATCAGGACCATGTGCTGCGAAGCCGGCGCCTGCCCCTGCGGATCGAAATGGCGCAGGGTCTGCTGCAGCAGCGCATCGATCTGCGCGCGGTTCCAGGCGATCGGCATGTTGGTCGGGTAGTAGACCTGCCAGATCTGGTAATGGCGGCGCAGTTGTTCGTCGCCCATCAATTCGTTGGCGACGTTGACCCAGGCCTCCGGACTGCTGGCCAGGCCGTGCAGCATCAGGATGATGCGCCGGTCCGGATCGTAGGGCTGCATCAGGTACAGATGCGGCTGGTCGATGCCATGCGCGCGGCCGAGCATCGAGCGCAGCGATTGCCGCGCGAAACCGGACCGTGCCAGCCACAGGCCGTAGGCGGCGGTGAAGTTGGCCGCCAGCGGCAGGCGCTGGCCGTGCACCTCGACCTCGCCGTCGCGGTACGGATCGTAAGGGGCGACCACCACGCTGCGGGTGTCCAGCACCTGCGCCAGGCTGTCGCCGTCGAAACGCAGCAGCACCGTGGTCGGCGCATACGGCATCTCGCTGAACGCCGGCGCGTGCGCATCCGGCGTGGTCTTGGCGGCGGCAGCGGTCGGGTCGCCGACCTTGGCCGGCGCGATCTCCGCCACCAGCTCGGCGCCGAAGCCGTCGCGTCGGTAGGTACTGCGCAGGCCATCGAAGCGCAGCGTCGACGCCGGCAGCATCGCGTCCGGCCGCGCCACCCCGCCCGGCAGACGGAAGCTGCCCATGTCCGCGCGCACCTGCCAGCCGGCCGCGCGCAGCGTGTCGTCGTCGTGCAGCTCGCCGCTGGCGCTGCCGGCGCGCCAGCGCAGGAACAGTTCGCCGACCACCTGCTGCACCGCGTAGTTGTAGTAGTCGCGCACCTGGGTCTGCCGGTCCTCGAAGGCGCGCGCGCTGGCCGGGCGCGGGGTGTAGAACAGATAGGCATAGGCGTAGCGCGCCGCCTCCAGCCAGGCCTGCAGCGTCGCGTCGTCCAGCGCCCTCGCCTGCCGCGGCGTGCGCACATTGGCCGCATGCACCCACAACTCCGACAGGGTCGCCAGCCGCCGCTCCTGGTCCAGCCCCTGCAGTACGCGCAGTTGCGTGGCGCAGGCCGGAACGTCCGCCTCGCAGGTCTCGGGATCGAGCGCGAGCACGCGCAGCGTCTCCAGGCTGGCATCGCTGAGCTTGCCGGTGCTGAGCACGTCGGCACGCTGGGTGGCGACGTAGTCGGCGGCGCTGCGCGACTGCACGCTGACCATCGCGCAGCCGGTGCCGAGCAGCAGCGCGGCGGCCAGCAGCGTGGCGCCCGCGCACCGCGCAAGACGTGCGTGCGGACTCACGGCGTGGCCGCGGGATCGTCGCCGGGAATGCCGGCGCGGATGCGCGTGGAGAAGTCGGCGCCAGAGCCGGCCGCGCGCGCGCGTTCGCCGATACGGCCGCGCGCGCGCAGCGTGGCCAGGCTGTAGCCGGGCACGAAGCCGTGCTGCGCGTAGACGTAGGACGGCAGGTAGCCGGACAGCAGCAGGCGGTAGTCGAGCGGCAGCGCGGGATCGAGCTTGCGCGCCAGTTCGAACACGATGGTGGTGCAGTTGCTGGTGGCGGTGTTGTAGAACCGCGGCGTGCGCTGCAGTTGCTGCGCTCGCGCCACGTAGCCCAGGAACAGCTGGCGCAGCTGCGCGCGCGAGAGGTTGAGCCGGTACAGATACACGTCCTCGCCGCGCACGTTGCTGCGCACCGCGAGGATGTCGCGCTCGTCGGCGGCCACCATCACCTGCTCGAAATTGCGGAAGAACCCGGCCAGCGCCGAGAACGCCTCGCCGCGCTCCTTGCGGATCTCCAGCGAGAACACCACGCGGCGGCCGTCGTCGAAGCCGAACGAAACCAGGGTGTGGGCGATCGCCGGCCCCATCCAGTACGACAGCGCCAGGTCCGCCGAGGCCAGCCGGTCCAGGTCGTAGCGGCGAGTCTCCCAGCGCGGGGTGTAGTCGTGGTCGCTGCGCCAGGCGAAGTTGCGCACGTTGTGCAAGGTCACCACGTGCCCGTTCACCTGCGGCTGCAGCAGTTGCGCGACATCGTCGGCCCAGTCGCGGTTCTGCTGCGGCTGCAGCGCCGACCAGCCCACCGCCATGCCCGCGCAGCCGACCGCGAACAGCAGCGGCAGCACGCGGTACTCGCGCGGATGGCGCAGGCCCCACAGCGCCGCGCCGCCCAGCGCGGCCCACAGCAGCGCCGAGCCGTAGCGCACCACGGCGCCGGTATGCGGCAGGTAACTCAGGAACAGCGCGCCCCACACGCTGGCGGCGAGCACCGCCAGCATCGCCAGTGCGCGTGCCAGCCGCCGCGGCCAGCGCCGTTTGGGCGCGCCAGCGTCGGTCGCGGCGCGCTGCGGCGCCTCGCCGGCAGCGCGGCTCACAAGTCCGCCGCCGCCGCGGGCGTGGCCAGGGCGTGGCACAGCAGGCGGCAAGCGCGCTGCGCCAGCGCCTTGCGCTCGGCCTCGTCGTCACCGCGCTGGCAGGCGCCGAGCATGTCCATCGCCAACCCCAGGTCCTGGTCGTCCAGGTCCGCACGGCACAGGCCGGCGGCGATCGCGCGCTGCAGGAACGGCAGCAGGATCGCCATCGCCCGCGTATGCGCCGCGGCGATCGTCGGATGCTCGCGCGGCATCGACCGCCAATAGTCGGCCAGCGGCGCCGACATCGCGATGTGTTCGGCGACGTCGTGCAGCAGCAGGAACAGCCCGTCCGGCCGCGTGCCGATCTCGCGCGCGCAGCCCTCCAGGCCGTCCAGGCCGCGTTCCAGCAGCGCCGCCATCAGTTCGGTGCGGTCGGCGAAATGGCGGTACAGGGTGGCGCGGCCGAGTCCGGCGCGCTCCACCACCAGTTCCAGCGGCGCCAGCACGCCGTGCGCGCAGAACACCTCGTCGGCGGCGTCCAGCAACAGGCGGCGGCGGTGGGCGGTATCGGCTCGCATCTCCATGCGCGGCATTATCGGACAATTTTGTCCGCCTGCAAGCGGGTCAGGGTCGGCCGCCGCTGATGCCGGCCGCCGGCGCGTTGCAGCAGCGGCCTCAACCGGTGTTCTGCACGCCCTGGGCGACGCCATTGACGCAGGCCACCAGCGCCCGCAGCAGTTCCTCGTCCTCGCCCTCGGTGGCCCGCCAGCGCTGCAGCAGATCCACCTGCAGCACGCTGATCGGGTCGATGTAGGGATTGCGCAGGCGGATCGACAGCGCCAGGCGCGGGTCGTGCTGCAGCAGCGACGCCTGCCCGGTCAGCGCCTTCACCCAGCCTTTGGTCAGCGCCAGTTCGTCGCGGATGCGCGGGAAGAAGCGTTCGTGCAGCGGCCCGGACAGGCGCGAGAACATCTCGGCGATGTTGAGGTCGCCCTTGGACAGGACCATGGCGATGTCGTCGAGGAAGGTGCGAAAGAACGGCCAGTCGGCCGCCATCGCGCGCAACGCGTCCTCGTGGCCGGCATCCACCGCCGCCTGCAGGCCGCTGCCCACGCCGTACCAGCCCGGGATCACCGCGCGCGCCTGGCTCCAGGCGAACACCCAGGGAATCGCGCGCAGGTTGGACAGCGCCGCATCCTGGCCGAGCCGCCGCGACGGCCGCGAACCCAGGGTCATGCGCTCGATCACGTCGATCGGCGTGGCCAGGCGGAAATAGCGCATGAATTCGGCATCGCCGACGAAGCCGCGATAGGCCTGGCTGCTGTGCTCGGCGACCAGATCCATCACCGGCCGCCAGCCGGCCTCGCGCGCGTCGGCCGCACGCGGGCGCAGGCTCGACAGCAGCACCGCGCCGGTCATCTGTTCCAGCGAACGCAGCGCCAGCGCGCGGATGCCGTACTTGCGATGGATCACCTCGCCCTGCTCGGTGACCCGCAGGCGCCCGTCGACGCTGCCGCGCGGCGCCGCCTCCAGCGCACGCGTGGTCTTGCCGCCGCCGCGCACGATCGAGCCGCCGCGGCCATGGAAGAAGGTCAGGCGGATGCCGAGTTCGGCGGCCGCCTCCAGCAGTTCCACCTGCGCGCGCTGCAGGCCCCAGCGCGAGGCGGCGATGCCGCCGTCCTTGCCGCTGTCGGAATAGCCGAGCATCACCATCTGCACGTCGTCGCGCGCGGCCAGGTGCCGGCGGTAGACCGGATCGGCCAGCAGGTCGCGCAGGGTCGCGGTGCCGCCGCGCAGGTCGTCCACGGTCTCGAACAGCGGCACGATGTCCAGCGGCACCGCGCCGTCGGCGTCGACCAGGCCGCCGCGGCGCGCCAGCGCCAGCACGGTCAGCACGTCGGCGCGGTCGTGCGCCATCGAGATGATGTAGCTGCCCAGCGCGTCGGCGCCGTGCCGCGCGCGCGCATCGGCGAGCGCGGCGAACACCGCATCCAGCCGCGCGTTGCCGTCGTCGTCGGCCGCGGGAAGGGCCTGCTCGCCGCCGGCATAGGGACCGAGCAGGCGCGCGCGCTCCTCCACCGCCCGCGCATCCCAGTCCTGCGTGTCCAGCGCGGCGGCGACCGCGCGCGCATGCACGCCCGACTCCTGGCGCACGTCCAGCCGCGCCAGATGGAAGCCGAAGCTGCGTACCCGCCACAGCAGGCGCCGCACCGCGAACCAGCCGGCGTGCAGGCCCTTGTTGGCCTGCAGGCTGTCCAGGATCAACTGCAGGTCGCTTTCCAGTTCGGCCGGCGCGGCATAGGCGCCGGGCGCATCGTCCAGGGTGGCCTGCAGGCGCGCGCGCATCAGATCGTTGAGCAGCCGGTAGGGCATGTCGCCGTGGCGCGGCCGCGAGCGCGCGGCGGCGTCCGGCAACAGCTGCCGGTAACGCTCCAGCTGCTCCAGCAATGGCGCGCTGACCGCGACCAGGGTGGTCGACTGGCTGAGCAGGCTGGCGAGCTGCCACAACTCCTTCAGATAACGCTCCAGCACCGCGCGCCGCTGCGCGTCGAGGGTGGCGGTGATGGTGGCGGCATCGACATTGGGGTTGCCGTCCATGTCGCCGCCGACCCAGGTGCCGAAGCGCAGCAGCCGCGGCAGGGGCAGCGCCTGCCCGTAGGTCTGCTCGATGGCGTGCTCCAGGGTCTCGTACATCACCGGGATCACCCGGTACAGCACCTGGGTCAGGTAGAAGCCGACGTGCTCGCGCTCGTCCTCCACGGTGGGGCGCACCGGCGAGGAATCGGCGGTCTGCCACGAGGCTGTCAGCGCCATGCGGAAGCGCGCCGCGTCGGTGGCGCGCTCGCCCGGCGTGCGCAGGCCGTCGAGGTTGTCGACCAGGCTGGCCACCATCAGCTGTTCCTTCTCCAACAGCGCGCGCCGCACCGCTTCGGTCGGGTGGGCGGTGAACACCGGCTCGACGTCGATGCGCGGCAGCCAGTCGCGCAGCTCCTCGATGCCGACGCCTTGCGCCTTGAGCCGGCGCAAGGCGTCGTGCAGGCCGTCCGGCTGCGGCGTGTCGGCGCTGCTGCGCTGGTAGTCGCGACGGCGGCGGATGCGGTGCACGCGCTCGGCGATGTTGACCACCTGGAAATAGGTACTGAAGGCGCGCACCAGCGCTTCGGCGTCGCGCGGCGCACGGCCGGCAAGCTGCTCGCTCAGCGAGGACAGCGGCGCGGCGCGCTCGCGGCGCGCGATCGCGGTGGTGCGGATGCGTTCGATCTCGTCCAGGAACTGCGCCGAGACCTGTTCGGCGAGCAGATCGCCCACCAGGGCGCCGAGTCGGCGCACGTCGTCGCGCAGGGGAAGGTCGGGGGTGGCGAAGACGATGCTGCTGCGGGACTCGTTCATCGGGAAACGCATGGCTCGGCAGTGGGGGCGCCGCAAGCCTAACCGAAAAGGGATCGCGTTCCCGTCGGCCGCGGCGACGGTTTCAAAGCGAACCATTTCCGCGGCACTTCGGTGCGCTGTGCCACGGCCGCGCCCGCGTGCGGCCGTGGCACAGGCGCGCCTCAGCGCGGCGTGGCGCCAGCCGCCGAACGCGTGGGCGCCGGCCCCAGATAGGTGCGCAGCCAGCGCTCGCTCTCGGCCAGCATCTGCAGCACCGATTCGCGCGCGCGATAGGCATGCGCCTCGTTGGGCAGCATCACCAGCCGCGCGGTGCCGCCGTTGCCCTTGATCGCCGCGTACATGCGCTCGCTCTGGATCGGGAAGGTGCCGGAGTTGTTGTCCTCGGCACCGTGGATCAGCAGCAGCGGATCCTTGATCCGGTCGGCGTAGTTGAACGGCGACATCGCCTGGTACACCGGCTGCGCCTGCCAGTAGGTGCGTTCCTCGGACTGGAAGCCGAACGGGGTCAGCGAGCGGTTGTAGGCACCGCTGCGGGCGATGCCGGCCTTGAACAGGCGGGTGTGCGCGAGCAGGTTGGCGGTCATGAAGGCGCCGTAGGAATGCCCGCCGATGGCGATGCGATCGCGATCGGCGACGCCACGCCGCACCACCTCGTCCACCGCCGCCTGCGCGTCGGCGACCAGTTGCTCGACGTAGGTGTCGTTGGGTTCGCGTGCGCCCTCGCCGACGATCGGCATCGACGGGTCGTTGAGGACCGCATACCCCAGCGCCAGGAACGCCTGCGGCCCCCAGTAGCCGATCGCGTTGAAGCGGTACGGCGAGTCGGTGACCTGGCTGGCGGCGTCGGCGGATTTGAACTCGCCCGGGTAGGCCCACATCAGCATCGGCAAGGGGCCGTCGCGCTTGGCGTCGTAGCCGGGCGGCAGCAGCAGGGTGGCGGTCAGCTCCACGCCGTCCTTGCGCCGGTAGCGGATCTGCTCCTTGTGCACGTCGCGCAACTGCGGCGTGGGGTGGGTGAAGCGGGTCAGCGCCACCGGCTCGGCGTTCGCGCTGTCGAGCCGATAGAAGTTGCGCGGCTCCTGCGGCGTCTCCCGCGTGATCAGCAGGCGTTGGCCGCTGTCGTCGAGCAGCGCCTGCGGCACCGCGTAGTACGGCGCCTGCGACTGGAACAGGCGGGTGCTTTGCCGCGTGTCCAGATCGTAGCGGTCCAGGAACGGCCGATCGCCCTGCGGCGAGGCGCCGTCGCCGCGCAGGAACAGGCTGTGGCCGTCGGCGGCGATCAACAGGCGCGGGTTGCCGGCCGCATCGCGCACCGTCACCGGCGTGCCCGGATCCGCGTAGCGGTCTTCCTGCGAACGCTGCACCAGCAACTGCGGCGCCTGCGCCGGCTGGTCCGGCCCCACCCGCCATTGCTTGGTCTGCCGCGTCTTCCACCAGAACTCGTCGATCAGCGCCAGATCGCCGCGGCCCCAGGCAATGCCGGCAAAGCGCGACTGCAGCCGCGCCAGCGTCACCGGCGAGGCGGTGAACGGCGCCGCCTGCATCAGCACCGCGTCGCGCACGGCCGCCTCGCGTGCCGGGTCGCCGCCGTCCTGGGCCTCGGCCCAGACCAGGGTGGCCGGGGCGTCGCTGCGCCAGTCGATGTCGCGCACGCCGGTGCGCACCGCGTCGTTGCCGGTCGGCAGGCCTTCCACCAGCGGCAACTGCGCCACCGTGTGCACCGGTTTGCCGGCGCGATCGAGCACCTCGATGGTGCGCGGGAAGCCGCTGGCCGGCACCAGGTAGGAGAACGGCCGCTGCAGGCGCTGTGCCAGCAGATAGCGGCCGTCCGGCGACGGCACCAGCGACAGGTACAGATCCGGGGAGGCGATGCGCTGCGCACGCCCGTCGACGTCGACCAGCGCCGGCTGCGCGCGTAGCTGGTCGTCGAACTGGCGCGCGTCGGCCTCGTTCTTCAGCAGGTCCTGGTAGGTGCGCAAGGCGGTGGCACCGCCACCGGCGGTCTGCTGCACTGCCGGCCCGGTCGGCACCGCGTCGGCGGGCGGCGCCGCGCCCTGCTCCTGCGGCTGCAGCAACACCAGCAACTGGCGGCTGTCCGGCATCCACGCATAGCCCTCGCCGGACACCGTGTTGAGCCGCTCGGCGACGCGACGCGCACGCTGCGCGGCGATGTCCACCACCCACAGCTCGTTGGCGCCACTGCGCGCATCGACCCGGTTGAAGGCCAGATGGCGCTGGTCCGGCGCCCACGCCATGCCGGCGATCGACAGCGGCGACGGCAGGCCGTCGATGCGCAACTCGCTGCCGTCGGCGATGCGCAGTAGCCATAGTTTGTCGCCGAAGACGAAACGGCTCTGCGAGCGGGTGCGCGGGTGGATGCGCAGCCCGGCCAGCTTGAGTTCCGGCTGCGCGACCTGGGCGATACCGGGCAGCGCGGGCAACTGCAGCATCGCCGCCAGATCGCGCCGCGGACTCAGCGACAGTTGCGGCGGCCGCGGCGCGTCGACGATGGCCTGCAGCGGCGCCGACGGCACTTGGTAGCCGCTGTCGGCCGGATCGGCGGTGGCTGCCGGCGCCGGCGCCGCGACAGCGTTCGCAGCGGTGCCAGCGGCCGCTGCCAAGGCCGTGCACAACAGGCCGCAGACCGGGCCGGCCACGCGGCGGCGCCCGCGCACTGTGATCTGGTTCATCTCTCCCCTCTCCTTCGCATCGATCGAACCGCCGACGGTAACAGGGCCGGCGCCGCCCGCCCCCTGTCGATGGTTGGGCTAGGGGCCGTGTTCAAGCGCCACACGCGGCAGCCGCTATAATCGGTTACCCCTTGCGCCGAGGGGCGCTGCGACCGGATCGAGACCGGATTTCCCGTCTCCAGACCCGGCCAGGCTCGGCGCGAGGCTTGAGCGACAACGGCGCCCGGACTTCGCGAGTTTCTCGCCATTGACCGGAGCTTTATTGATGAACGCTGCACTCAAGCGCTTTTCCACCGAGGGCGACTACAAGGTCGCCGACATTTCCCTGGCCGATTGGGGCCGCAAGGAACTGGACATCGCCGAGCACGAGATGCCGGGCCTGATGTCGATCCGTCGCCAGTACGCCACCGCCAAGCCGCTGGCCGGCGTGCGCGTCACCGGCTCGCTGCACATGACCATCCAGACCGCGGTGCTGATCGAGACGCTGAAGGACATCGGCGCCGACGTGCGCTGGGCTTCGTGCAACATCTTCTCCACCCAGGACCACGCCGCCGCGGCGATCGCCGCCACCGGCACCCCGGTGTTCGCCTGGAAGGGCGAGACCCTGGAGGAATACTGGGACTGCACCCTCGACGCGCTGACCTTCACCCTGCCCGACGGCACCCAGACCGGTCCGGAACTGGTGGTGGACGATGGCGGCGACGTGACCCTGCTGATCCACAAGGGCTATGAGCTGGAAAACGGCTCCAAGTGGGTCGACGAGCCGGCCTCCTCGCACGAGGAGCAGGTGATCAAGAACCTGCTCAAGCGCGTGGCGGTGGAGCGCCCGGGCTACTGGACCCGCGTGGTCAAGGACTGGAAGGGCGTCTCCGAAGAGACCACCACCGGCGTGCACCGCCTGTACCCGCTGGCCGAGGCCGGCACCCTGCTGATCCCGGCGATCAACGTCAACGACTCGGTGACCAAGAGCAAGTTCGACAACCTGTACGGCTGCCGCGAGTCGCTGGCCGACGGCCTCAAGCGCGCGATGGACGTGATGCTGGCCGGCAAGGTCGCGGTGGTGTGCGGCTACGGCGACGTCGGCAAGGGCTCGGCGCACAGCCTGCGTGCCTACGGCGCCCGCGTCATCGTCACCGAGATCGATCCGATCTGCGCGCTGCAGGCGGCGATGGAAGGCTTCGAGGTCAACACCGTCGAGGACACCCTCGGCCAGGCCGACATCTACGTCACCACCACCGGCAACAAGGACATCATCCGCATCGAGCACCTGACGCAGATGAAGGACCAGGCCATCGTCTGCAACATCGGCCACTTCGACAACGAGATCCAGGTCGAGGCGCTGTACAAGCTGCCGGGCGTGCAGAAGATCAACATCAAGCCGCAGGTGGACAAGTTCGTGCTGCCCAACGGCAACGCGATCTTCCTGCTGGCCGAAGGCCGCCTGGTCAACCTGGGCTGCGCCACCGGCCACCCCAGCTTCGTGATGTCCAACAGCTTCGCCAACCAGACCCTGGCGCAGATCGACCTGTGGCAGAACAAGGACAGCTACGAGAAGCAGGTGTACCGCCTGCCGAAGAAGCTGGACGAGGAAGTCGCGCGCCTGCACCTGGAGAAGATCGGCGTGAAGCTGACCAAGCTCACCGACGCGCAGGCCGCCTACCTGGGCGTGCCGGTCGACGGCCCGTTCAAGCCGGAGCACTACCGCTACTGAGCGATCGGCAGGACATCGCCAGGCAGACAAGAACGGGCGCCGCGAGGCGCCCGTTTTTTGTGCGATCGGCGCTGCGAGCGTGTGGAGACAGGGGGCTGGAAACTCGTACGGAGCGAAAACCGCAGACATCGCCACCTTGCGCAGTCCCTCTCCAAGCGGCCTTTTCCGGCCAGTTGGCCGACGCGCCTGTCCAGCCAGGCCATCTGTACCACACCTGTGCTACATTGATTCCACGCCAATCGCCTGGAGCTCCCCATGAGCACCACCACCATCCGCCTGCCGGACGCGCTCAAGGCCCGCGTCGCCAAGGCCGCGGAAGCGGCCGGCACCACGTCGCACAACTTCATCCTGGAAGCCATTGCCGAGAAGGCCGAGCTGGCCGAGCGGCGCGTCGACTTCCATTCCCAGGCCGATCAGCGCTGGGCCGAGTTCCTGGAAACGGGTGAGACCATTCCCTGGGAGGAAGCGCGCACCTATTTCAAGGCACTGGCCGCAGGAAAGCCCGCAAAGCGGCCGGTGGCGCGCAAGCTGGAAGACTGAAGTGACGCGCGTCCGCATCGCTCCCGGCGTGATCGAGGATCTGGAGCGGATCGCCGCGTATTTGCGCGACCACCAGAACGAGCATGCCGAGGCGAGGACCGAGGAGATCGTCAGCGCGTTCGACGTGCTGGCACGCAATCCCTCGATCGGCAGGCCGGTCCATGGAGACAACCGCGAACTGGTGATGGGCCGCGGTTCGCATGGGCATGTGGCGTTGTATCGCTATGTGGATGTGACCGATACGGTGATCGTGATGGCCATCCGCGCACAGCGGGAGGCGGGCTATGCGCGCGGCGGATGAAACCGAGTCGACGTCCGCACCACCGCATCGACGAACACCGGCAGGAGCATCGTGGATCGCCTTCAGGCCCATCGCGAACTGATTCGTCCTAACCGCGCCCTCGACAGTGACCAACGCAGCATCTCGCTGTCGGCGGATCAGGTGCTGAGTGACCGCAGCCACAAAAGTGTGACGATCGAAGTCAAGCACCGCGGGCTTGGTCATTTCCGCGGTCGTCGACCACGACAAGCGCATGGCAAGAATCTTTTCAGGCCGTGCACTCACCGGCTGGCACATACACCGAGATCTGAATGCGGCTGCGCGCGTGGTACGGCGCGCGTGTCCAGTCGCTCCAGCGCGATTGCAGGCGCAGGCCGGCGATCTGCGCCATCAGGTCCAGTTCCGATGGCCACACATAACGGCGGCGCTCGCTGAAGATGCGCGTACCCGATTCGCCCAGCACCACCACGCGCTGGTCGATGCGCTGCTGCAGCGGATCGGGCTGCGAGCACACCAGCATCACCGCCGCGCCGTCGCCGTCGGTGTCCGGCACGTCCAGCACCTGGCTGACCTTGCCGCCGCCGTCGAACACCTCTGCGCCCGGCACCGCAGTCTGGATCAGCAAGCGCCCGTCGGGCGCCAGACAGCGCGCGGCATTGACCACGCAACGCAGTTGCTCGGCCTGGGTCAGCAGATAACCGAATGCCCCCACCGCGTAGATCAGGCCGAACGGGCCGGACACCGGCATGTCGGCGAAATCGGCGCAGACCAGCTGCAGGCGATCGCTGCCGGGTTTCGCACGCAAGGTTTCGAGCATCGCCGGGGAATTGTCGATGCCGGTGACCGGCACATCGCGATGCGCGAGCGGCACGCCGAGGCGGCCGGTCCCGATGCCCAGCTCCAGCGCCGCACGCCCCCCGGCCAGTTCGGCCAGGACGTCGACACACTGCTGGGTGGCCGCAGCGGGCCAGCGATCGTGGAAACGGTCGTAGATCGCAGCCAGGCGATCGTACTCGTGGGTCACCGACATCCGCAGCCACTCGTTGCCGAAGTGGCGCGACGATAGCACGCAGCGCCGGCGACGCATTGGCGACGCGTGCGGTGCGACACCCTGCCCGGCAGGCGCGGCAATGCGCTGCGATCGCATGCGACACACGCCGCGACGCGGCAGATGACACCTGTATTGCAGTTGGCCGCGCTTCAGTCTTTGACTTGCGCGGCCACATCCAAGCGAGGATGCTTTTTCCCGCGCCTGCCGCGCTCAGGCAGACGCGACAATCGCAACAGACTCCCCCCGTTCAATCAGGAGTATCGCCATGAAGCGCCTTTTTGATTCGCTGTCGCGTTGGGTGCAGAGCCTCGGTGGCCGCAAGCTCGGCTACATCTACACCTACTGACCTTCCCGCCACCGTCGCGTGGCATGACCGTGCGAGAGGGGGAGATCCGCCCCCTCTCCTCAGCCGTCCGCTTCGCACCATCGCGCGTCCCGTTCGCCATCGCCTCCATGCGTCCTGTTGCATCGCGTCGCGCCACGCCGGTACGGGTCTCCGCGCAGGCCTGCGCGTGACCGAGACGCAACGATACCCGCCTGGTCCGCGCGGACATTGGGCGTTCGGCAACCGGCAGGCCTTCGCCGCCGATCCCCTCGGCTTCCTGCAATGCTGCGCGCGCGAGCATGGCGACGTGGTGCGGATCGCCGAGCGCACCTACCTGCTGGCGGCGCCGGCCGCCATCGCCACGGTACTCGGCGACGACGGCACCCTCTACGCCAAATCCGATCCGGACCCGCGTGCGCGCCGCGCGGCATTTCCCGCATCGGTCATGAACAGCGAGGGCGAGGCCTGGCAGCACAAGCGCCGGGCGCTGCAACCCGCGTTCCGCGCCGGCCTGGTGCGCGACTACGCCGGACAGGCGCTCGCGGCCACGCAGGCGCTGCTGCGGGCGAGCAACGACAACGTCCACGCGCAGGACCTGCGCCTGACGATGACGGCGCTCTGTGCGGACCTCGGCGCCGGCTTCCTGCTCGGCGACACGGCGCACGCGCCGGCGCTGCTGCGGATGCTGCCGATGGTCGATGCGATCCTGCAACGGACCCGCACGCCGTCCGCGGCGCCGGCCTGGTGGCCGAGTGCCGGCAAGCGCCGCCTGCGTGCCGCGCGCGGCGCCCTGGACACCGCGCTGACGCAGATCCTGGCATCGCCGCGTTCGCCGGACGCCAGCGCGTCGGTGCTGGAACTGCTGCGGCGCGACGATCCACAAGGCCAGGGCGACTGGTGCCGCGACGAAGCGGCGGCGATGCTGATGTCGGCGCTGGAGCCGATGGCGGCCGGGCTGACCTGGACGCTGTCGCTGCTGGCGCAGCATCCGTCGATCGCGCGCGCGGTGGCGGAGGAAGCCGATGCGCTGGCTGACATCGGCAACGCATCGGCAGCGGCCGGCGACGACACGCTGGTCGAGCGCCTGCCGCTGGCCCGCGCCTGCGTGAAGGAAGCCATGCGCCTGTATCCGCCGGCGTGGATGACCGCACGCATCGCCCAGCGCGACACCACGCTGGACGGCTTCGCGGTGCCGCGCGGCACCCAGCTGATCGTCAGCCAATGGGTGGTGCAGCGCGACCCGCGCCACTACGCCGCGCCCGACAGCTTCATGCCGGCGCGCTGGCTGGACGCAGCGCACACGCCGGCGCGCTACACCTACTTCCCGTTCGGCGGCGGCCCGCGCAGTTGCATCGGCAGCCAGCTGGCGCTGGTGCAGATGACCGTGGTCGTGGCAGGGCTGCTGCGCGAGCGCACGCTGCACCTGGCGGCGGATGCGCGGCCACGGCCGTTCCCGGCGCTGGTGCTGCGTCCGCTCGACGTCCGCATCGCCCTGCAGCCGCGCACCGCCTCGCCGCCCCGCCCGTCGCCGGCGGCGACGCCCCCCCTCTCCCGCTCGCCGGAAACCCCGCATGGCTGACCCCACCGCCTTCGCCAAGACCCGGGAATACCCCAACCGCTTCTTCGATTCCGCCGCCTGGAACGCGCTCACCTTCCGCGACGGCGACATCGTCATCGCCAGCTATGCCAAGGCAGGCACCACCTGGCTGCAGCAGATCGTCGCGCAGTTGCTGTTCGACGGCGCAGCGGACGTCGACGTGTCGGCGATCTCGCCGTGGCTGGACGGCGTGTACCCGGACCGCGCCAGCAAGCTCGCGCTGCTGCAGGCGCAGACCCACCGGCGCTTCATCAAGACGCATCTGCCGGCCGATGCGCTGGTCGTCAGCGATCGGGCCAAGTACCTGTACATCGGCCGCGATGGCCGCGACATCGCGCTCAGTCTGTACGACCACCAGTGCGCGGTCAGCCGGGATGCGCAGGCGCGGCTGGACGCCGGCGCGGCCGAACCGGGCAAGCTGCGCGTGGTGCCGCCGCCGAGCCTGCCGGTGGACGCCTACGTGGCGCATTGGCTGGCCCACGACGGCGCGCCGTTCTGGCCGTTTTGGGAAGGCGTGCGCAGCTGGTGGCAGCAGCGCGCGCAGCCGAACGTGCTGCTGGTGCACTATGCCGACCTGCTGCAGGATCTGCCGGCGCAGGTGCGGCGCATCGCCGCGTTCCTGGAGATCCCGGTGCGCGAGGCGGCCTGGGAGACGCTCCTGGCGCACTCCCGGTTCGACTACATGCGCCAGCACGCCGCACGCTACGTGCCGCAGGGCGCCGGGCTGTGGCGCGAGGGCGGCAAGGCCTTCTTCAACCAGGGCCGCAGCGGCCGCTGGCGCACGCTGTTGCCGGCAAGCGTTGTCGCGGACTATGACGCGCGCGCGCAGGCCGAGCTGGGCGGCGCGGCCGCGCAGTGGCTGGCCCACGGTACAAGGCAGACGCCATGAGCCTGCGCGTCATCGGCGCCGGCCTCGGCCGCACCGGCACCCTGTCGCTGAAGCTGGCGCTGGAACATCTGGGCCTGGGCCGCTGCCATCACGCCATGGAACTGGCCGCGAACCTGCGCCAGGCCTTGCCGCTGTGGGACGCGCCGATCGACGGACAGGCGGACTGGGAGACGCTGTTCGCCGGCTACACCGCCACCGTCGACTATCCCGGCTGCTGCTTCTGGCGCGAGCTGGTCGCGCGCTATCCGCAGGCCAAGGTGATCCTGACCGTGCGCGATGCCGATGCCTGGTTCGATTCGGTCCGCAGCACCATCTTCGCCAGCGACGGCCGCGTGCCGGCGTTGTTCGGCCCCGACGGCCAGCGCCTGAGTCAGTTCCTGCGCCGCGGGTTCGCCACGCGCATCGACGATCGCGGCTTCATGACCGACTATTTCCACCGCTGGAACCAGGCGGTCATCGCCGGCGTGCCGGCGCACCGCCTGCTGGTACTCGACACCGACGCGCAGACCGGCTGGGAACCGCTGTGCGCCTTCCTGGACCTGCCGGTGCCGACGCAGCCGTATCCGCGCGTGCATGCGCGCGTCGGCGGCGGCACGCCAGCGCGCCCGCTGCCCAGCGACCCGGCGCAACGCGAACAGCGCCTGCGCGCCTACCTGGACCGGCTCGCCGTGGAGGCGTTCGCGCCGCCCGCCGACGGCTGAGCGCGCCCGGCTACAGCGCGAAATTGCGCTTGATGGTGAACGACCAGGCGCCGTCGATCGGATTGGAGACATGCATCCGGCCATCCCCATCCGCCACGCCGGTGGTGTAGCGGCGATAGACGCCGGCGCTGTTCCAGGCGCGTGCGTAGCTCAGGCCGAACTCGGTGCCGCGCCAGGTGCGGCTCAGGCCCACGCGCGCATCGGTCCAGCCGTAGTCGGCGAAGTTGCGCACGTGCTGGTGGCCGGCATGCACGCTCGCCTGCCAGTCCGTGGCCAGCGGCAGCGTGGCATCCAGTGCCAGATAGCCGGAGCCGCGCGAGTGCCGGCCCTGGCCGACGCCCAGCGTGGCGCTGTTGTAGCCGAAGTAGTCGCGCGTCCAGGTGCTGGCGTAGGACAGCTCCACGGTGCGCCAATGGCCGGCGACGATCGCCTCGCCGTAGTCGTAGCGGGTGCCGCTGGCGCTCATGCGTGCGCCGGGATAGGCGTAGTGGTAGACGCCGGCGCGCCAGCCCCAGTCGCCGCGGCTGGCCGCGTAGCCGGCGTACACGTCCCACTCCAGGTGTCCGCCTTCGATGAAGTACGGGCTCACCCCCGATGCCCAGGTGCCGGCATACCAGCCGCTGTCCGCGGCCACGTCCAGCCCGCCCTGCAGCACCGGCCGGCCCCAGCTCTGCTCGAATCCGCGCGAGACGTAGTTCGAGGTCGCCGCCAGATTGGCGCTGGCGGTGCCGGCCCAGGCCGGTGCGGCGGCGCCCAGCGCCAGCAATAGCGCGACAGCGCGCACGGCCCTCACGACACCCGCTCCAGCCGCGTCTGGCCCGGCGTGCCCAGGGCGCCCGATGCCGGCGCCGCGAGCTTGAACAGCGCCACCGCGCGCTGCAGTTCCTCGGCCTGCTCTTCCATCGCCCGCGCCGCCGCGGTGGCCTCCTCGACCAGCGCGGCGTTCTGCTGGGTCACCTCGTCCATCTGCACGATGGTCTTGCCGACCTGTTCGATGCCGGCGCTCTGCTCCTGCGAGGCAGCGGCGATCTCGCTCATGATGTCGGTGACCCGGCGCACGCTGGCCACCACCTCGCGCATGGTGTCGCCGGCGCCGTTGACCAGCGCGGTGCCGTCGTCGATCTTGCCGACCGAGGCGTCGATCAGGCCCTTGATCTCGTGCGCCGCGGTCGCCGAACGCTGCGCCAGCGCGCGCACCTCGCTCGCCACCACCGCGAAGCCGCGACCCTGCTCGCCGGCGCGCGCCGCCTCCACCGCGGCGTTGAGCGCCAGGATGTTGGTCTGGAAGGCGATGCCGTCGATCACGCCGATGATCTCGGCCATCTTCTTCGACGCGGCGGCGATGCCGGACATGGTGTCCACCACCTGCTCGACCACCGCGCCGCCGCGCGAGGCCACGCCGGCAGTGTCCTGCGCCAGGCGGTTGGCCTGGTGCGCATGCTCGGCGTTCTGCTTCACCGTGGACGTCAGCTCCTCCATCGAGGCCGCGGTCTCTTCCAGGTTCGCCGCCTGCTGCTCGGTGCGCCGCGACAGGTCGTCGTTGCCCGCCGCGATCTCGCCGGCGGCGGTGTTGATCGCGGTGGTGGCCTGCTGGATACGGCCGACGATGCCGGTCAACTGCTCCACGGTGGCGTTGGCGTCGTCGCGCATCTGCGCGAACACGCCATGGAACTCGCCGTGCATGCGCGCGGTGAGGTCGCCCTGGGCCACGGCGCGCAACAGCGCCGACAAGGCCGAGAGGTTGCCCTCGGTCAGCTCCATCAGGCGGTTCAACCCGACCACCATGCCGCGGAAGTCGTACTGGAAGCGCTCGGCATCGCCGCGCCGGGAGAAATCGCCGGAGGCCGCGGCCTGCGCCAGTTCGGTGATGGCCTGGTTGATCGCCTGCAGGCTGCGCTTGGTGGTGCGCATCGCCTCGGTGATCGCCGCCTTCTCGCCCGGCAGCGGCTCCATGTCCACCTGCATGTTGCCGATCGCGTACTGCGACATCACCTCGACCAGGCGCCGCTGCACGTCCACATGCGCGGCGACCAGCGCGTTGGTGCCATGGACCATGCGCCCGTACTCGCCGGGGAAGCGCTCGGCGTCCATCCGGTAGCTCATCTCGCCGGCGTCGTGGCGCTGCGCCATCTCCGCCTGCGCCTGCATCACCGCCTGCAACTGCGTCTGCATGCTGCCCATCGCGCCCAGCAACTGGCCCAGTTCGTCGTCGCGACGATGGCGGACCTGGCTGTCCAGCCGCCCCGCGGCGACCGCCGAGGACACGCGCACGGCCTCGGCCAGCGGATCGAGCACCTGCCGCCGCAGCAACAGGTACAGCGCGCCGCTCAGCAACAATGCCGAGAGCAGGCCGACCGCGGCGATGGTCCACAACAGCGCACGCGCCTTGGCCATCACCAGCGCGTACGGCACCGAGATGCCCAGCGCGAACGCCTGCGGCGCATCGCCGATCTTCAGCGGCACGAACACGTTCAACGCATCCTCGCCATCGGCGCGGCGATGGTCGAACACCACCTGGCCCTTGGCCACGCGCGCGAGCATGTCCCTGGACCAGGCGTCGTTGCGGGTCTTGCCGACCTGCCGCGGATCGCGACTGGCCATCACCATGCCCAACGGCGACAGCAGGCTGGCATGCCCCTCGCCCATCGGCCGCAGCGCGGCAATGCGCTGCTGCAGCGTATCGAGGGTGAAGTCGACGGTGACCACGCCCAGGAAGCGGCCGTTCTCCAGGATCGGCGTGGCCAGCGTGGTCATCAGCGTGTCCTTGCCGGCCACCGGGTAGTAGTACGGCTCGATCACCACCGGCTTGTGCGTGTTGCGCGCCAGCAGGTACCAGTCGCCGTCGCCGGGCTTCTCGTAGTCGCGCAACGCCTCGCGCACCAGCTTGCCGTTCTGCCGCGACCACCAGGTCATGTAGCGGCCGGTGGCGTCGTGGCCTTCGGCACCGACGAAGGCCTTGTCGTTGCCGTCGAACGCATCCGGCTCCCACATGGTGCTGATGCCCAGCCACTGCGGATGCGCATCGAGCTGGCTGCGCAACACCGCGGTGGCGGTGGCGCGCGACAGGCCGGCGGCGTGCTGCACACGGAAGCTGTTGGCCAGCGCCTCGCTGGCGTCGAAGGCCACGCCGATCTCGCGCGACACGCGCTGCGCTTCCAGTTGCGCCAGGTTCTCGATGCTGGTGCGCGAGGTCGACAGCAACGCATCGCTGCTGCGCCAATAGATGATCATCGCGGTCAGGCCGAAGCAGGCCAGCGCGAGCAGGCCGGTACCCAGCATCAGGCGTTTGGCGACGCTGCCGCGACGGCGGTGCGGCGACGGAGTGGACCTGGCGGCTTCCTTGGCAGGGGGAGGGAATACGATCGCGGGGTGGCGCCGCGCCAGGCGGCAGCCGGCCGCGGCACGCGGCGCGAGCGCGCCGTGTGCGTTGCCGATGACCTGCCCATGGGCGCGTTCCACAGCCGGCCACGACGCGGCGCCGGAGACCGCATCCCGGCGCTGCCGCGTGGCGGCCTGCCCCCTCGCTATCGTCCCGTCGTCCGCAAACTTGATGGCCATCCCGCGCCGGGCCGATGAACGGACAGGCATTCACGGGAACCGCGACCGACCGCACCTGATTTCGTCCTGCGCGCATGCACCAGTGAACAACTGCGCGCACCGGTGCAGCACGACGTGCGCCGCCGACAACGTCCGTGGACATGCATCCACGGACGCATGGATACATGGCCGAGCCAAGGGCGATCACGCCGGCGCGCTGTTACCGCACCGGCAGCGCCTGCATCGCCATCGCGCGCCGCGCGATGCCTGTTCTCGCGACCGGTCGCTGCGCGCAGACGGCGCGCGCGGCGTCTACGGCCGCCAGTTGGCGTTGTGCTCCCAGAACGCCACGCTGCGCCGGTAGGCGTCGCGATCCAGCGCCACGCCCGAGCCACCTTCCTCCACGCCCAGCGCATTGCGCAGCATGGTGATCGGCGCCATCGGGATCTCCTGCGGCTCGGCGGTGTACAGGCACCCGACCACGCCCCAGTCGGCCTCGATCGGCGCGCCCTCGTGCGCGAGCTGTTCGCGGCTGTAGAGGATCGGCAGCAGGTACTCGGCCACCGGCGGCTCGACGCCTTCGAACCAGCGCACCAGCACCGGCAACTCCTCGCGGCTGCGCGCCTCGTAGCCTGAACGCAGCAGGCGCCGGTTGGCGTCGGTGATCGGTACCGTCAGACAGCGCGTCGAGGTCCAGTTGCGATGCACGTGCAACTTGCAGAACGGCGCATAGCCGTCCAGCACCTGCAGCGGCGTGTGCGCGTTGAGATGCTGCTCGAACTGTTCCGGCGTGCAGTCCTGGATCGCGTTGCGGCGGCCATCGCGCGGAAACAGGCGAGTGCGGGCGAACGGCGTGAGGACGATGGACATGGCAGGCTTGGCGAACGAGGGCGCACAAGCGTAGCGCGCGGCAGGGTCCGTGCCCACCGCTGCCACCGTCATCGCGCCGGCAACCCCGGCATTCGAAAATCCCATGCAGGAGCGTGCCGCCACCTTGCGGCTAGGGATGCGCCAGCGCGTAATCGATCGCCGCGCGTACCGCCGCCACCTGCGCGGCATTGCACTGCTGCGGCGTGGCGCTGGCGCTGTCCGGATAGACCTCGGTGGTGGTGGTGTAGCGCGCGTCGGTGATGCCCGCGCACAGGCCCAGCCGCTTCACCGGGTAGTTGATGACCCCCGGCGCCGCCAGCGGCGTGCCGATCAGTTCGCCGGCGGCATCGGCCGGCGCGATATGGGTCACCTGCGCCACCGCGGCCAGCACCGCCTGCTGGAAGGCCGGCTGCGGGTTCTCGCTGTCGCCGACCAGGTAGAACCCGTCGGGAATGCCCCCGGGCGCGTAGGCGATGCCATCGCGCGCGGCCAATGCCGGACGGAACTCGGACTCGTCGCTGTCGGTGGTCTCGTGCAGGTCGATGTGCATGCGCACCTGGTCGCGCAGCGGCGCGACCAGGCGCAGCAACGCGGCCGATTCCTGCGCCGGGCTGTCGGCGCGGAACGACCGGTTGGGGTCCAGCGCATCGGCGTTCCAGCGGTGGATGCGCTCGTACGCCCACGGGCTCACGCACGGTGCCACCAGCACGTTGGCGCGGCCGGCATAGGCGTCGGCATGCTGCCGTGCGAACTGCAGCGCGCCGTGCACGCCGCTGGTCTCGTAGCCGTGCACGCCGCCGGTGACCAGCATGCACGGCAAGGCAGCGTCCCAGCCACGGCTGCGCAAGGCCAGCAGCGGATAGCGCTCCTGCGCGTACGCCAATTCCCCATACGCGACCACGTCCCACTGCCCGCGCAGGCCCTCGATGTCGGCGACCACCTCGTCCTGGTAGCTGCGCCGGCGCGGCTGCCCGGCCAGCCAGGCCGCCTTCTCGGCCGCGCCCCAGGGCACGCCGGGGGTTCCGATCGGATAGAAGGCTGCGCTGGTCATGGTGCGGCTCCGCGTCGACAGGTGAGGGCGGCGACTGTAGCAAAGCGCCTGGGCCGCGATGCGACGCGCGCCACGCACGCAGCGCCTGCGGCGCCTCCGCGCGGAAGCGGATACCGATCCCGCTTTCGTGCGCTGTCGCCATGAATACGTATGTAGCGCACGCATGTTGCGCCGCGATGCGCGCTTAGCATCCTCCCGCCGCACGCCAGCCCCGCGGCGACGTCACGCCCCTGTCCTGCAGGCACGCCGCCTGCGCCCACGCAACGAGGAGATCGCACGATGCGCGTCCCATCCGCTGCAAATCGTCTGCCGCGCCTGCACCGCTGGCGCAATCTGCTGGTCGGCCTGCTGCTGCTCCTGGTCACCGCCAGCGCCCAGGCCGACGTCATCCTGCATGCCTTCAACTGGCCGTACGCTACCGTGGAAGCGCGCGCCGCGCAGATCGCCGCGGCCGGCTACCGCAAGGTATTGGTGGCGCCGGCCTATCGCTCGCAGGGCGACGCCTGGTGGGCGCGCTACCAGCCGCAGGACATGCGCCTGATCGACAACCCGCTCGGCGACACCGACGCCTTCGCCAGCATGGTGCAAGCGCTCAAGGCGGTCGGCGTGGAGACCTATGCCGACGTGGTGCTCAACCACATGGCCAACGAAGCGGCCACGCGCTCGGACCTGAACTACCCGGGCAGCGCGGTGCTCGGCCAGTACGCGGCCAATCCGCAACGCTATGCGTCGCTGCGGCTGTTCGGCGACCTCTCGCAGAACTTCCTCAGCGCCAACGATTTCGGTCCGGCGCAATGCATCACCAACTACAACGATCCCTACCAGGTGCGCACCTACCGCATCTGCGGCGGCGGCAGCGATCCCGGCCTGCCGGATCTGGTCGGCAACGACTGGGTGGTGCAGCAGCAGCGCAACTACCTGCTGGCGCTGAAGGCGCTGGGCGTGACCGGCTTCCGCATCGACGCGGCCAAGCACATGACCTTCGACCATCTGAACAAGGTGCTCGATGCGCAGGTCCGCTCCGGCGTGCTGGTGTTCGGCGAGGTGATCACCGGCGGCGGCAGCGGCACTTCCGACTACGACCAGTTCCTGGCGCCGTACCTGCAGGCCACCCCGCACGCGGCCTACGACTTCCCGTTGTTCAACTCGGTGCGCAATGCCTTCGCCTACGGCGGCAGCATGGACCTGCTGGTGGATCCGGGCGCCTACGGCCAGGCGCTGCCGGGCGCGCGCGCGGTGACCTTCGCCATCACCCACGACATCCCCAACAACGCCGGCTTCCGCTACGCGATCATGGACCCGGTCGACGAGACCCTGGCCTACGCCTACCTGCTCGGCCGCGACGGCGGCGTGCCGATGGTGTACTCGGACAACAACGAGAGCGGCGACAACCGCTGGGTCAACGCCTACCAGCGCGACGACCTCAAGCGCATGGTCGGCTTCCACAACGCCGCGCAGGGCCGCGACATGCAGGTGCTGGCGCACGGCGCCTGCTACCTGCTGTTCCGTCGCGGCGACCTGGGCATCGTCGGCATCAACAAATGCGGCACCACCGTCACCGCCGCGGTGCCGATGAACGGCAGCGTGCTGCGCTGGAACGTCGACTACACCGATGCGCTGGGCTCCGGCAGCGTGGTGCGCATCTCCAGCGGCAGCTACACCTTCAGCCTGCCGCCGCGGCAGGCGAGGATGTGGAAGCGCTGAGCCGGCGAGCGCACGCGACGCGCCCACCGGTGCGCCGCAAGGGGACCGCGTCGCCGACCCGGGCGACGCGGGCGGTGGCCCGCCTGGCCACCACGGCGCGGTCGCCACATCTTGCATATCCATCCGGATGAAGAGATATACTGACCGCACTGCCCGCTGCGTTGCGCCCATGACCGCCATCAGCTTCGAGTTCTATCCGCCCAAGACCGACGAGCAGCGCGCGCAGCTCGACCGCACCGCCGCGCGGCTGAAGGCCTACGCCCCGGACTACGTCTCCTGTACCTTCGGCGCCGGCGGCTCGACCCTCAGCTACACGTCCGAGACGGTGCGCCACCTCAAGCAGCACCACCGCTTCGAGGCCGCGCCGCACCTGTCCTGCGTCGGTGGCAGCCGCGAGGAGATCCGCGAGCTGCTCAAGCTGTACCGCGCCATCGGCTGCCGCCGCCTGGTCGCGCTGCGCGGCGACCTGCCCTCCGGCATGGGCCACCCCGGCGACCTGCGCTACGCCGCCGACCTGATCGCCTTCATCCGCGCCGAACACGGCGACGCCTTCCACCTGGAGGTGGGCGCGTATCCGGAGACGCATCCGCAGGCCAACGACGCGCTCAGCGATCTGCGCCACTTCAAGGCCAAGGTCGACGCCGGGGCCGATGCCGCCATCACCCAGTACTTCTACAACGCCGACGCCTACTTCCACTTCGTCGACGCGGTACGCAGGCTCGGCGTGCAGATCCCGATCGTGCCCGGCATCATGCCGATCTCCAACTTCAGCCAGCTGCGGCGGTTCTCCGAGCAGTGCGGCGCGGAAATCCCGCGCTGGATCGGCAAGCGCATGCAGGCCTACGGCGACGATGCCGAGGCCATCCGCGAGTTCGGCGCCGACGTGGTGGCCACGCTGTGCCAACGCCTGATCGACGGCGGCGCGCCCGGGCTGCATTTCTACACGCTCAACCTGGCCAAGCCGACCACCAGCGTGCTGACACGCCTGCGCGGCGCCGTCGCCGCCGGCTGAGCGTCGCGGTCGCGGCCGCTGCGCGGCCGCTCGGGATTGGGGATTCGCCAAAGCGAT